>NC_015160.1:4078553-4392288 GCF_000190535.1 Odoribacter splanchnicus DSM 20712 | reverse complement strand
CTTTTCACAACCCGCCTCTTTTCAGCATGCTAAATTCCATAAAAAAAAATCATAAAAAAAATGGGATTTTACTTGGTTATATTCAAAAAAAGCTTATCAACTAAGAACCAAGACATTAAATATAACCATCTGATAACAAATATATTACACTCCATCAAAATCATTTATTTTTATTAAAATACCTATACCCCATTTATCATATTCAAAAGTTAAAAAAAGGAGAGTACCCAACCTAATCGTTTCAGCTTAAAGGAAAAGTTTCTCGCAACATATTAACATAACAAACATATTATACACATCATTATGTTAATAATCACCACAACGGCAACGCTACTATTTAGAATGATTCAAATTAAGATTTTATTGAATTTTAACAATAAATGATTGTTTAAAGATTTTATTAACATCTTTCAGATCTTTCTCCGCTTGTTTCAAATTCTTATAAGTTTGGATCAAATAAAGATATTTCCCGTTTTTACGCATTTCCCTTAAATCGGGATATTTCCGGTATAATTCGGAATCCAAGGCCAAGGGTTCCTCCGATTCCGCAATCACGATCCCATAAGTATCCTGGGTCGATTTACCGGAAGAAAAGTCGAACAAAGATAGATTCACAAAGCGTTTTGGATTTTGCCGGAATTCGGTCAGTAATTTATTGAGATTTTCACTCACTGCCGTCAGATTATAATACAAATCACGGTCATTCACCACTCCCCCTAGTGTACCTTTCCCCCGGTTGATCTTCATGACAATGGAATCGGTCTGTGCCAAAACACTATTCAAATAACGAACGGTATTAGCCAGATTAACCGCTTTAAGCGAATCGCTGATCCCGGTAATATTATCCAGGCTACGGGTTATATTCGCATTACTGTTTTCCAGGTTTCCGGTTATGCTATTGATATTCTCGAGAATTTTAGAAATCCGGGAGGACTCGTTGGCCAGCAAATCGTTCAAAGTACCGGAAGCATGCTCTACGTTATCCAGTGTGCGGCTGACACTTTTCAAGGACCCCCGGATATTTCCATTGGCATCTTCACTAAAAATCTCCTGCAAAGCCACCAATACCGTATCCAAAGAGACCATTACCGTCTCGGCTTTCTTCTTCAAGGGTTCCAATTGTTTGTTCAGTTGTTCCATGATACCCAATTCCAATTCCGTTCTCAAGGTATCCCCGCTCTGGGCATAAGTCGTTGCATCTCCGGGGATGAGGTTGATGGCTTTCGAGCCCATCAAGTCGGCGCTACGGATAGCAGCAATGGTATTGGAAGATATCTGCAATTTTTTTCCCACGGTAAACTGTACCAATACCTTATCGTACCGTTCACCGGTAAACTGTATGGCACTGACCTGTCCGACACTATATCCCCGATAGATTACACTACTGGAAACTTTCAATCCATCCACCCGGTCATAAATACCATAAAACACATTATTCCGGTCGAACAATGCTTTCGCTTTCAAAAAATTAATTCCCCAGATCAATATAACAACAGCAACAATTGCTGTTAATGCCAGTTTCACTTCTCTTTTAACCTTCATTCCCATAACATCTTATATCTTACTACTTTTTATTTTTCCGACTCCAATTTTCTGGCTTCTGCCACAGTAATTACTTTATTATTATATATCGCAATGATGAAACAATCTTTCACTTTACGCTTTACGGAAGAAAGTTTTTTCTTCACTACATCTAATTCCTTATCCTTAGCCACATAATAACGATAGCGTCCTCCGGAATTTATTTCCTCCACCTTCTCGCCTGTACAAAGCTTTGCAGGAGTTTTGACTTTCGAAGGAACAGAAGCCACCTGAATAGCATAAAACAATTCGTTTTTTCCGGATTCGGCAACTTGCGTTTTTTGTACTTCTGCAGCCTTTACGGGCTGATTTCCATCCGATGCCACTACCGGTCCGGGTTGTCCGGAGCGGTTCACGCTACTTTTTTTCTCTACTTGTCGTTTATAAGTTTCAATTCCTTTAAAAATAGCAGTAGCGATCTTCGTTTGTCCGGCCTGCGACATTAAAAATTTCTCATCTTCCCGGTTAGAGATAAAACCCGATTCGACAAGGATGGCAGGCATTGTTGCATCTTTCAGTACCAGATAACCGGCTTGTCTGACCCCCCGGTCTTTATGATTGGTCGCTTTGACCATCTCTTCTTGTACGGCACCGGCCAGTTCCAGGCTTTTTTCCTGATGGATATTCTGCATCAAACTAAAAATAATATAAGACTCGGGACTTGTCGGATCGAATCCGGCATAATTCTTTTCATAATCCTTTTCATGCCTGATTACAGCGTTTTCTTTCATCGCCACTTCCAGATTTTCCTTGTTTCGGGTAGATCCCAGCACATAAGTCTCCAGTCCCCGCACAGAAGGAGTTTTACAGGAATTGATATGAATAGAAATAAAAAGATCGGCTTTACAGTCGTTGGCGATCTTGCCCCGTTTATTCAGCTCTACAGGCACGTCTTTCGTCCGGGTATACACCACCCGAATATCCGGATAGCGTTCCGAGATCATCTTTCCAAGCTTTAAAGCAATTCCCAAAGTGAGGTGTTTTTCCTGAGTAAGGGCACCGATTGCCCCGGGATCGCCTTCTTTATTAGCAAATCCACCATGACCGGCATCAATACAAATACATTTGATTTTTCCCGATTCTTTCTGAGCCATAGATTCATATGCGGAAAATATTACCAGTAACCAAAACAATATTCCGGTAAGTCCGTATCGAATTATCATGATATTTAAAACTTTTTAAAAAGAATGCTAGCTATTAACAATCAATATTTCTTACATTTGCAAACCGAATCCAAGGACCGGAATGCGTTTATTCATCACAAAAATAGTATAATAAATTGCAACTAAGAGCAAATATACTTCAATTTCTTACGATTTGCATCATTTTTATGATGGCAGCATGTTCCGTAGCATCACGGTCTTCACATGCCCGGAAAGATATTGCCGCCAGCGAAACGCAAGAAAAGACAGCAGCGGGAAAGCAGCAAGAATCAGCACAACCAGATTCGACGGTTCAAGATAAAACTCCCGGGCCGGTGATTAAAGAAGTCCACCACCCGGTCAAACGTCCGGCATCGGTCAGAGACAGTTTATCTGCTGCCGATTCGGCTTTAATGGCTCCCCGTCCAACTGTGTCGGATTCTCTACTTGCAATAGTCAATATCGGAGTTGCAACCGATTCGACTCCCCGTCCGACTGTGTCGGATTCTCTACAGGTACAATCCGATACACTCCAAACGGATAGTACGAAAACAGAGAAACCTCTTTTTAAAGATGTAGTAGAATACAATGCAGCCGATTCGATCATTCTGGATGTTCCCAATAAAAAAACTTTCTTATATAAAAATGCCTTTGTCAAATATCTGACGACGGAATTAAAAGCCGACTACATCGAATTAGATATGGAAAACAGCCTGGCTTATGCTTCCGGTCTTCCTGACAGTAGCGGTACGATCGTCGGCAAACCCAAATTCAAGGACGGTAGCCAGGAATTCGAAAGTCTGGATCTCAAATATAATTTCAAGACAGAAAAAGGATTTGTCAAAGAGATCATCACCCAACAAGGCGAAGGTTACGTCCAGGGAAAGCTGACCAAGAAAATGTCGGATTCGGTATATTGTATCAAAGACGGCTGGTATACCACTTGTGACAAACACGATCATCCGCACTTCTACGTACGGTTGAGCAAGGCCAAAATGATCCGGGACAAAAAGGTCGTTTCGGGATTTGCCAATCTTTACATCGAAGATGTACCTCTCCCTCTGGCTATCCCGTTCGGATTCTTCCCGATCACCAAAAAAGGAACCTCGGGAATTATTATGCCTACTTACGGTGAAGAACGTATGCGGGGATTCAACTTGCGGGACGGAGGTTACTACTGGTTTATCAACGATTATGTAGACCTCACGGTTACCGGTACGATCTATACCAATGGGTCGTGGGGCCTCAACGTAGGTTCGAATTACAGAAAAAGGTATAAATTCAGCGGTAATTTCGATTTCTCGATGAGCCGGAACCATACCAGTGAAAAAGGAACTCCGGACTATACCCAGTCCAAAGACTGGTCCATCCGCTGGCAACATTCCCAAGATCCCAAAGCCAACCCTTATACGACATTTTCTGCTTCGGTAGATATGTCTTCTGCAACAAACAACTATTATAACGCCAACAATATCAATGATATAGCCAACCAACGTAAACAATCCAGTATTTCCTGGAGCAAAAAGTGGCCCGACCGTCCGTTCAATATCACAGCCAGTTTTACCCACAACCAGAACAGCCGTGACTCCTCGATCTCACTTTCTTTTCCGAACCTGAACTTCCGGGTATCCCAGGTATATCCTTTTCGGCGTAAAGAACGTGCAGGTAAATTAAAATGGTATGAGAATATCGGTTTTACCTACAATGCAGAGTTACGTAACAGTATTCAGACCAAGGAATCCGAACTGGGAAAATCTTTCCAGAATATGGCCCGGGACTGGCAAAATGGTTTTAAACATTCTATTCCATTGAGTACCAGCATCAATATTGTAAAAGACCTATCCCTTTCTCCCTCGTTCACTTATAACGGTGTAGCCTATCTAAGTTCGATCCGTAAAGGCGACTGGGTAGCCGATTCTACGATGCCGGGAGGGGGTTATATCCCTGTCGATACGGTATATGGCCTGCATTACGCCCACAATTACAACGCAAGTCTGTCTCTTTCTTACAACCCGACGATTTACGGTATGTATCAATTCTTACCGACTAGCAAAATCTTTGCCATCCGGCATGTCATCCGCCCCAGTGCCAGCGTATCGTATACCCCTAAAATCGGTGTACCTAAAAGTAAATACTGGAAAACTTACACAGATTCACAAGGTAACGATCAGGAATATTCTATATTCGACAACAAGTTATACGGAACCCCTTCCGGTGCCGAAGAATCGGGGAGCCTGAGCCTGAGCCTCGACAACAACCTGGAAATGAAAGTCCGGAACGACAAAGATACCACCGGCAAGGAAGAGTATAAGAAAATAAAACTATTGGAGAGCTTTCGTTTACAATCCAGTTATAATTTCTTTGCCGATTCTATGCGCTGGTCGGTGATTCAGTTATCGGCCCGGACCAAAGTATTCAATGAAAAAGTCAACATTAACCTGACCGGAACGTTAGACCCTTATGCCATCAATGCCAATGCCGTCAGAATCAACAGGTACAATGGAGGTATCGGACGTCTGACCCGCGTATCGGCTTCTTCGGGCATACAATTCTCTTCGGACAACGGGAAAAACAAAGAGGAAAAGAACGATAGACTGAACGGTCATTATGATGAATATATGGATTTCGATGTTCCCTGGAGTATCAGTCTGGACTATACGTTCAGTTATTCGAAGAATTATTCGCGCAATACCGCTCCCGGAGCCAAAAAACCTTTGAGCAGCAATACCATTTCGCAGATGGTGCGTATCAACGGCAACTTTTCCCTGACCCCGAAATGGAAGATAGGCTACAGCACCGGTTATGACTTCCAGCAGAAAGAAGTGACGGCTACCAGTTTCAACCTCACCCGCGACCTGCATTGCTGGGAAATGACCTTTTCCTGTATTCCCTTCGGCACTCACCAGTCCTACAATTTCCAGATCAACGTCCGTTCCAGTCTGTTGAAAGACCTGAAACTAACGAAGCGGGACTCCTGGTACGACAGGAGGTAAGCACACCCGGCACACCCGCTCAGCAATGTGCCGGTCAGCAACCGCAAGTCGCGCCGATTTTTTTCTGCCTTTGTCAAAAAAATTCTCCTTACCGGACAATATTGATATGAAAACGTACATTTCTGATATTTGTTTTCCTACCCCTATTCTATTTTTGCAGAGGTAAACCGAACAATTATGAGGGAAATAATATTCATATCTATACTCTGCGGAATGCTGAATTTCGTGGCTTGTCAAAAAAAAGTGACCGATTATCCGATCCAACCCGTAAATTTCACCCAAGTCCATTTAGCGGATTCTTTTTGGAGTCCTAAACTGAGTATAAATCGCGAAGTATCCATCCCGACGGCTTTTCACCAATGTGAAATCAACGGCCGCCTGGACAATTTCGCTCTTGCCGCAGGTCTGAAAACCGGAGAACACCAGGGAGATTTTCCCTTTGACGACACCGACATTTACAAAGTAGTCGAAGGAGCTTCCTACGTGCTGGCAGTGCAATACGACCCACAGCTCGACCATTATCTCGACAGTGTCATCCACCTGATAGCAGCAGCCCAGGAACCGGACGGTTATCTTTACACTTGCCGTACCAATCGTTGTGACCGCCTTCAGCGCTGGATGGGCAGCCGTCGCTGGGAGAAAGTCAATAGCCACGAACTTTACAACTGCGGACATTTATACGAAGCCGCCACGGCTCATTATTATGCTACCGGTAAACGTCATTTACTTGACGTCGCGATAAAGAATGCCGACCTGGTATGTCAGGTTTTCGGAACAGATTCAGGACAGATCCATCAGCCCTCGGGGCATCCCATTGTCGAGATGGGGCTTGTTAAAATGTACCGGGTGACCGGTAATCCCAAATACCTGGAAAAAGCGAAGTATTTTTGTGAGGAAGCGGGACGTCTCTCCGATGGGCGCCCTGCCAGTCCGTATAGCCAGGACCACAAACCGATCAAGGAACAAGACGAGGCTGTAGGACACGCCGTGCGGTTCGGTTACCTGTATTCGGGTGTCGCAGATGTCGCCGCCTTGTGCCAGGATCAAGGATTCATCGAAGCTTCAAAACGGCTATGGAACAATATCACCGACCGGAAATTATATATCACAGGAGGTATCGGAGCCAGAGCCTGGGGAGAAGGATTCGGGGAAAATTACGAACTTCCGAACATGACTTCCTATTGTGAAACTTGTGCCTCTATCTCCAATGTCTACTGGAACTACCGTCTGTTTTTACTAACCGGGGAATCGAAATATTACGATGTGCTCGAACGTGCCTTATACAATGGAGTCATTTCGGGAGTCTCTCTCGATGGGAAACGTTATTTTTACGACAATCCTTTGATGTCGGACGGTAGTCATGACCGGAGCGAATGGTTCGGTTGTTCCTGTTGTCCTTCCAATATCACCCGCTTTATGCCGTCCATTCCGGGTTATGTGTATGCCGTCCGAGGGAATACTCTTTTCGTCAATCTGTACATGGGCAACGAAGGTCAAATAACTCTGGAGGGCCAACCGGTCCGCATCAAACAGGAAACCCGTTATCCCTGGGAAGGCAGGATCAAGCTGACTTTGGATCACTCTCCTGCTTCTTCGTTTACTCTGGCTTTGCGTATTCCCGGTTGGGTACAACAGCAACCTCTTCCCGGCACCCTATATACCTATCTCGACAAAGATACACCAAGTTATACCATCAGCCTGAACGGAAAAACGGTAAAACCGGAAGTCCGGAACGGTTATGCCCTTCTCCGAGGCGACTGGAAGGGTAACGATCAAATCGTCCTGAATTTACCGATGCAAGTCAGAAAAGTGATCGCCGACCCACAAGTTATCGACGATCGTAACAAATATGCTCTAATATACGGTCCGATAGTATATTGTGTCGAAGCCAGCGATCATGACGGTTACGCTTTGGATCTGTTTACAGAGGAAGATACTCCGTTCAGTCCGGAGTTTAAGCCCGATCTGCTTCACGGTGTCATGACCTTAAAAGGCCAGGGATATCATTTACTTTCCGACGGCCATACGACTCTGCCAACCTCCGTGACGGCCATTCCTTATTATGCCTGGGACAACCGCGGAGCCAACGAAATGAATGTATGGATCCCTTATACCCGCGAGGCCAGCATTCCACGCCGCACAGAAACCCTGGCTTCACAAGCACAGGCTTCTGTTTCGATCCCTTACGGAGGATACGGTTTGAACGACCGGTTCGAACCCCGCAATTCGGCGGATAAATCGATGCAGTTTCACAATTGGTGGCAATGCTTTGGCACAGAAGAATGGGCTCAATACGAATGGGACCAACCGATGACTCTCACCGAAGCATCCGTATATTGGTTGGAATTAGGACATTACGATATCGATTTCCAACTCCCGGTCTCCTGGCGTCTCGAATACAAAGCCGGCGAGAAATGGCTGCCGGTAAAAAATACCGATCCTTACGAAATCGCTAAAGATAAATATTGTACAGTCCACTTCCAGCCCGTCAGAACCAAAGCTCTGAGATTAACCGCCCAGTTACAGGAAGGCAAATCAGCCGGAATATTGGAATGGAAAGTAAGGTAAAGTCTCTTAAAACTTAAACTTTACTTTTACCAACAGAGGGTTGCTATCTTCCGGGATCCGGAGATGGGTTTTCTGAATAATAGCTCTTTTTAAAAGATCCTGCCGATTCAGTAAGATTTCATCCCAGTCCCGGTAATCGTTATAGATACCATAAAAAAAGTCTTTATCGGCCCCCCCAATCATGAACATCCCGTCGGCATCATCTCCTTTTCTCTCCCAGGTAATCGTTTTGCTATTTTTAAAAGAGTGGATACAATAACAATCGGTTGCCTCAGGTCCGCAATACGAGAAATAGAAGTAATCCCGGGTATCGTAAATATAGACCGGCATTTTATAATAATCAGAACGGAGATAAGTTTGCAGATCCGATGAATACCGGTTTTTTATCGTCTCTTTCCCAAAATCGATTTTCACCCGGGGTACCGGCAAACTATCCGAAAGATAATAACAGATATTATCACTATCCTGAGGCCGGAGAATATATCGATTATCGCTAGTCTGGGTTATCAGAGCTATATTCAGGCCATAGTCTTTACGAGGCAGAAATTTTTGCAGGATTCGCCCCTGTTCGTCATAACGATACAAACAATAGAAATCTTCCGAAAAATTATTCTCGTCCATTTGCGGGCAATAATACAAAAAAGCCGAATGACCGGGTCCACTCGCTATCGCATCGAAGCCATTACATATCTCTGGAAGCTCCAGTGTCGTTTTCCGGATAAACCGTCCGGTCTCCGTACTATATTTCACGATCTCACATCCTCCCAAAATCCATAATTCCCGGGCATCCTGGCTGAGGCATACATCATCGATAGTAAGGTATTCTTCGGGGCCACGGCCATTCTTTCCGATTTGAAATAAAAACTTTCCTTCAGGACTGAACATGAACATGCTGGCAGTACTTTTAATCAGGACATTTCCGTTAGGCAAAAGCAGTATTTTTCCCACCAGTCCGATCAACGCTTTCCCGGTAGTCTCCAAAGGAACAACTTCAACCGAATCGATATACGGCAACAGGTCGTTCACCGCATTTCCTGCACTCAAGGGAGTTATTATTTCCTGTTCAACCGAAACCGGTTTACTCTGATTTCCGCACCCGGCAAGAAACAGGAAGAAAGAAAAGAAGAAAAAAGATTCTAATTTTAGCATAGACATAAGGTTCTCTTTTTCAACAAAGATAATAAAAAAGGTTTATAAACCTTAAACAAGCAAGAAGTAATTTTAAGTACCTTACGCACTAATTCTATTTAGGTTTTAAAAGTTGTACCCCGAACTTCAGGTTCTCTCAACAGGAACAAAGTGAGTCCCGGCAAACCGGTCACCGAAGACGAATTAGTAACGACGAATAAACTTACATTTTTTAATTTTAATAAAAAATCATTATTCACTTGTTTATCTTCAATTTTTTCTTTTCCTTTGTAAAACAGATACAAGAGGTATCTGTCAACAAAATGTTGATGCGTTACTATTACGCGTTCTGAAAGCAAGAAAACTGACAATTTTTAAATAGGAAATCAGAACGATTGTAGCAACGCTCACGTAGGAGGTTCGTATATCAATGATACCTAAGCGTGAGCTTGCTCTTTCTGTTCCTAACCATTGTCAGTGGTTCTTGCCAGATTGAGTTAAGTTCCACGCTTTGTTGTTTTAAAGGCAGCTCCGCGTTTTTCTCAATCCACTCAACATATATACAATTATCAGGCTACTGTTTGAAAGCAGACCGGATACTCCAACAGGCCTCCCAAGCCGTGTGTACAACTATTATACATTCAACCGGCTGCTTTCTTTCAACTATTGACTTGGGATTTCGGGCTAATGAATAGCCGGGGATATGTCTCGACGACATATCCCTTTTTTTATTCTGCCCTAAGTTTAAGAACCGCTTGCGGCATACCTTCCGGGCCGACTTTTACCGTAATCTGTCCGTTTTTTCGTTTACTCCTGCTCATGGCTATCGCCCGTCCGTTCCAAGTATTGCGTTCATTCTCCAGATAAGATCGGAATCTTTCAGCGAGGCATGTCTACTCCGGAATGTTCCGGGAACACTCCGGACCATCGGCCTGCATATTAAAAATTACTCCGTACGATCAACGACACAGAAAATCGATTTGCTTCCGGATCGCCTGACTACATACGGGGCAAAAGATATCGATGGTATGCAGGTTATTCATCAGACAGTTGGGCCATGGACGATACACTCCTTTATTCACATAACCACCTCCTTCATAAACCCCTAATTTCTGAGGTGTTTTTTCATTGACAGGAGTAGGAACCGGCGTTTTCGTGTCCAGCATCTTTTTCCATTCCTTCCGGCCGAAATCGGTCAGGGTGGTCAGATTGGCTTCCCATGGCTCTACATCGGTCGGATACATATCGTTGTACGACACGTTGCCAATATATTCATCCCCTAATCCCAGCAACACATGTCCGAATTCGTGTACATAGATTTTACCGGTACGGTTAGGATGGTGAGCTGCACTGATACCATAAAAATTATAGATTCCGCCACCACCATATTTCTGCGTATTGGACAACACATAAATATGATCATACGGCGCATGGGCAGCGATATCCCGGAGTCCCTGAAAGTCCTCGATCATTTGATAACGTTCCGAGTCGAAGGTATAGTAGCGGGCTTGAGCCGCCGTATTCCGCCATACATGTTCGCCGGGAATAGTCACACCCGATTCCATCGAAGGGGACCACACCGCCCGGATATTAAAACGGGCAGTATTCTCCTTGAAAGGAGAGTAACTGAAAAACTCTTCAGCAAACACCCGGCAGGCAGCTGCAAATTTCTCCTTCTCATTCTGGGTATACCCTTCGGGAACGAGTACGATATCTACCCGCGTCGAGGGATTACCGTTATAGGCCACCTCGAAGGTCTCGTAGCGGGGAGTAAACTTTTTCACAAAATAAGAATTGGGATCGATGTCCTGTTCGAATTTCTTTTCAAAAACTCCTTTCCGGTTACGGGCATAGATCTCGATCCGTACCTCATTTTTCGGGTAAGGGAAAACCACCGACTCAGGCATGGCTTTACGCACAGTCTGCGCTTCGGGAGTGGTTTGCCACTCATTGAACAAGGTACAATAGCTTCGGGAATAAATCTCTTTACCACTGGCTTTATCGAAGATTTTAAACAATTGCACCCCATAACCGGTATCATCCAGCAGAGACACTTTCGAACCTGCCCAATAGGGTTCTTCCTTCAATTCGTCGAAAAAATACTCCTGGTTCCGGCTATCTCCGCAATGGTAGTAGTCGAACCGTAGTGTCTTGTCCAGAAAATACCGTTCAAAGGGTGTCTGGGCCGTCAACTCTCCTGTCATCCAGGTACAGAAAAATAAAAAAATGATTTTCAATAAGTTCATGTTTTGTTAGTTTGATTTTCTTTACAAAAATAACAATAATGACGAGGTAAGCCAAAAGTTATTTCACTTCCCACTCAAAAATTCCTGCCGCATTATCCTCCGGCAATTGAACTTCGAGTTTCACCGCAGCGGTTTTCACCGGTTCGAATTCCACCGTACAGGGAGCATCTTTCTGAATCGGATAATCAGCCGTATTTTTCACCGGGACCCATGCTCCGGCTTCATTTTTATAATATACCTTCCATGCTTCCGGTATCCGGCAACCACCCCACGGGCCGTCGTCGAACCAGTAAACGGTAGAAGAAGAGACAGTCTGTTCGCCTTTGAAGTCGTATACAATCCATTCGGTTGTATTCTTTTTCGGCCACCAATGGTAATAAGGCATCGAGCGATCCTCGGGATTCTGTGGTTGCAAACGGTCGTTTACCGCCGAGATAGCACTACTCCGGTGAGAGGCAGAAACCTCACTTTCGGAAGCAATCGTCGGCGGCATTGCCGGACGGGTAGCATTCAGGTCGATCGGTAGCCAAACGGTCATCTCTCCGGCTCCCCGATGTGCCCATGCATAATAAGGAATCAGGGATAAAGTGACTTCTTTTGCCTCCAGACGTCCCTCTTTATCGAACTCCAGCGTCTGAGCCTGTGTTTTCAACAGCTCTATGCCGTACAACAGATCACTGCGGTTTTCTACGGTAAATTCGGGTGTTTGATTCATCAGGATTCCCCGGACACTGAAATCATTATCCGGCCATTCGGCACAATACACCACCGGTCCTCGCTCGACGGATACCCGTCCACGATCGGCTTCCACTTTATAATTCGCTTTTACAATCCGCGGTTCCATATCGAAATGAATATCTACGATATCCCCTTTTTTCCATTTGCGTTGAATGGTAAAATAACCTTTTTCCAGCGTACTCTCTGCCGGCTTACCGTTCACTTTCACTGTATAGCCCAGTTTTTTGCCATCGGCATAACGGTACAAATCGCTCGGTACGACCTTTCCCTGCACCCAACCCGGAATCCGGATTTTCATCGCAAAATCGGAAATTCCGCGGGGAGTCACGGCCACTCGTATATCCCCGTTCCAGGGATAAGAGGTGGACTGTTTCAATCCTACTTTCTTCCCGGCGACTTCGAGGGTCGATTCGTTGGCCACAAACAAATTGACATAAACTTCCTTATCTTTCACAGCATAAATATATCCCGGAACAGAAGGAATAAAACGGCAGGCATTCGACGGGCAACAGGCACATCCGAACCAGGGCGAACGTTGATGCTGGCCGATAGATTCCAAAGGATTGGGATAAAAGAAAGCCCCACCGTCCAGAGAAATCCCCGACAATACGCCATTATAAAGGGTACGTTCGAGTACATCGTAATATTTGGCATCTCCTTTCAGCAGAAACAAGCGATAATTCCAATACACATTACCGATAGCGGCACAAGTCTCACAATAGGCCGACATGTTGGGTAATTCGTAATTTTTACCGAAAGCTTCACCACTGCCGGTAGCTCCGATTCCGCCTGTAATATACAACTTTTTAGTAACGACATTCTCCCAGATCCGGTCGATCGCATCGATATACTCCTGATCACCGGTCAGGGCAGCGACATCGGCGATACCGGAATACATATAAGCAGCCCTGACAGCATGTCCGACGGCCTCGTTCTGTTCCAGAATCGGCTTATGAGCCTGGCTATATTCGTCTTTCCGTTCCGTATATCCCCGCTTATCCAGGAAAAATTTCGCTTCATCCAGGTATTTTTTATCCCCGGTCACCACATACAACTTCGCCAAAGCCATCTCGGCGATCTGATGTCCGGGCACTTTCACCTGCTGTCCGGGTTTATCACCGATCTCACGGCAAACACAGTCGGCATAGCGGATCGCAATATTCAGAAAGTTTTTCTGTCCGGTAGCCTGATAGTGAGCGACAGCCCCTTCAACCATATGCCCCAGGTTATAAAACTCGTGGCTCAGGTCTTCCACTTTTTCCCAGCGTTTCGATCCGGCCCATTCATGGGGGTGTTCCGGATTCATCGTCCGGGAAGTATACAGATATCCGTCCGGTTCCTGTGCCCTGGCAACGATCACCAGCACACTGTCGATATATTTTTTCAATTTTTCATCCGGATACGTCTGCAACAGATAGCTGGCCCCTTCGATCGTTTTATACACATCGGTATCGTCAAAAGAAAATCCGGTTACTTTATTATGAGGACCGGGATTAGCGGCCATTTCGAAATTCTTGTAGCGTCCTGTTTCTTCGCATTTACTGAATGCCAGCGGAATCGTCACTTCACGGCTGGCTTTCAGTCGTTGTCCCCAAAAGGCATCGTTCACTTTTACAGCTGTAAAAGGAACCGGGGTAATGGGATAACCGGTATGTCCATTCTTCTGAGCACACACACTCAGTGCCAGACATGCGGCAACAAAAGTCATCACTCTTTTTTTCATAAGCTTTTTATTTATGATTCGATTTTATTTCTTTTCCTCTTTATTCCAATCCGGAGTTTGCAGGCCTTGTAAATGCCGGATAAAGAAATCCCGTCTTTTCCGTTCACCGTAAGCTCCGCCCATCGTATGCCGCTGGTTGGGCAATACTACAAATTCAAACTCTTTACCGGCACCGATCAAAGCATTCACCACCTGGAAAGTTGTCGAAGGATCGACATTATCGTCCAATTCCCCCAGGATCAGCATCAATTTCCCTTGCAGACGATAAGCATTCACCGTATTGGAGCATTCTTCATATTCTTTTCCGACGGGATACCCCATCCACTGTTCATTCCACCAGATCTTATCCATCCGGTTATCATGGCAACCGCAAGCAGCGACACTCACTTTATAAAAATCAGGGTGGAACAATACAGCTCCCATCGCATTTTGTCCGCCTGCCGAGCAGCCATAAATCCCAACCCGGTCGATATCCATCTCAGGATATTTAGCCGCCGCAGCCTTCATCCAGGCGATCCGGTCGGGAAAGCCTCCGTCTTTCAGGTTTTTCCAACATACATCATGGAATTTTTTCGAACGGTTAGCCGTCCCCATTCCGTCGATCTGTACCACGATAAAGCCCAATTGCGCCAAAGCGGCATCTACCGGAGATACGGTGAAAGATTTCGGGACAAAAGAATCGTGTGGTCCGGCATAGATATACTCGATTACGGGATATTTTTTGGACGGGTCGAAATCTACCGGACGGACGATAACTCCCCAAATATCGGTTTCTCCGTCTCTTCCTTTAGCACAAAACACTTCAGGCATTCTCCACCCTTCTGCCAGCATCTTGCTGATATCGGCCTTTTCCAAAGACAACAAGACCGATCCGTCTTTCGCACTACGCAAAGCAGCTACCGGCGGACAATCGATCCGGGACCAGCTATCTGTAAAATAGGTATAATCCCTGGAAAATTCCACTTGATGGTTTCCATTTTCAGGTGTCAGGCAGAGCAATTCTCCATTCTCTATATTCAGCCGGTATACTTTCTCGAGATAGGGATCTTCACCGGCATCTTTTCCGCACCCTACCAAATAAACCACCCTGGCGGCATCGTCCACATGCAACACCCGTTTCACTACCCATTCCCCTTTGGTCAGTTGTCGTTTCACCTGACCGTTATCCGCATCATAGAGATAAAGATGGCGCCATCCGTCACGCTCCGAAATCCAGAGGATCTCGTTCCGGTCTTTCAGATCGTAGCGATACAGCAAATTATAATAAACAAAAGTAGGCATCTTCTCCCCGATCAGCACTTGAGCCTTCGGGTTGTCCCCGGTGACTTTATAAACTATATATTCCTGATGTCCCCGTTTGTTATAATCGAAAGTAAAAGAACGACTGTCATCGGCCCAACGGATATTGTTCAGGTTAAACTGTTTTTCCGGTTCGGCAAACTCGATATTTACCTGTCGTCCTTCCTCCACCAGAAACAATACCGGTCGTTTGACAGGCAGGGCATCTCCCGGTTTCACATAATCGATCTCTTCCATTTTGGGTTGCAGTTGTCCGGCAGGCGAAGACACGACGGTCTTCAATTTCCGGATCCAGGCGGGGCGGTATTTACAACTCACCAATTTCCGGGAATCCGGCGACCAGCTGATAAAAGAAGAATAGTATTCTCCGGGGGCTCCGTCGTAGCTCAGCCGGTTCACCTTGCCGCTACTTATATCACGGACAAACAGATTTCCTTCACTGACAAAGGCTTCTTTTTTTCCATCGGGCGAAGGAGTAGCTCCCTGCCAATTCTCTTCATTCACACCTCCCCAGTGGCCTTCCCGGCGGCGGGGTTCTTCTTTCACCTTACCGATCACCTTATTTTTATTCCGGTCGTAAGTATATTTCATGCCTTCGGTCACAAAAGTCAGTTGTTTCAGATCGTCCGAAAACACAATCTCCCGGAAAGGCATTTTCCCGGGTTCCACTTTTCGTCCCAGTTCAGCCGTCAATGCTTTAGCCATAGCTTTCTGATCGAAAGCCGGTTGTTTCTGTCGTTTACCGGCATTCACCAGTATAAAATCAGTACCTGCAGGAGTCTTGACCGCATACCAGCAAAAATGTGTATTTCCGATCCAGCGGGGAGTGATATTCCCTCCAAAATATCCGGCCTCATACTTTTGCCTGAACCCATCTGCTTCGGCATATTTTTCTTTCAGCTCCTGTGCACAAACGGCACAACTGAACACCAATAATAAAATAACAGGAATAATTTTCATAAGTTTATAATTTTATCAGTTATGATTTTTCTTCAACCTGATAGCAAATCCTCCTCCCGGAGCAAGTTGCATCTTCAACCGATCCTCTCTTTTTACATCACGATATTCATGCCGGTAATCCTCTCCCTTTTTATCCGCATTTATACCGTCGCAGAAAATTTCAGCCCGGAACATCCCTTCCGGCAAGAAACTCAAATCCAAATCCACCGTGCGTGCTTCCCAATCGGTCAGTCCTCCGACGATCCAGTCTTCCCCCACCCGCCGGGCAGTAACGATATATTCTCCCATTTTCCCCTGCAATATCCGGGTTTCATCGGCCACAACGGGTAAACCGGCGATAAAGCGGGTACATTCGGGTTCCTTGCGATAGGCGGTGGGGGCATCACACAGCATCACCAACGGACTGTCGAACACGATATAAGTAGCCAGTTGATGACAACGGGTCCCCTGACTCATCGGGCTACTGTAAATATCCCTGAAGTCCTTTTTCACTGCATTCCGCATAGCTCCCTGGGTATAATCCACATTCCCGGCCATCATACGAATAAAAGGCATAGTTACGTCGTACAAAGGCATATCGGGATTACTCCATTTCAGTTCCTCCATGCCGAATACTCCTTCGAAATTGATCGCATTCGGGAAAGTACGGTTGATTCCGGTCGGTTTATACATACCGTGAAAATCCACGAACAGCTTATATTTTGCAGTAGTTTCCGCGATCCGGTAAACCATCTCTACCGCTTTCTGATCATCCCGGTCGAGGAAGTCGACTTTGAAGCCCTTAATCCCCATACCGGCATAATACCGGCAAGCCTTTTCGAGCTGCTCGTCCAGCACGTTCATCACCGCCCACAGAATCAGTCCGACCCCTTTGTTGCGGGCATATTCGGCCAATTCCGGTAAATCGATCTCCGGAACAGTGGTCATGATATCTCCCTGTTTGGGATCCGACCAACCTTCGTCGAGCACCACATATTCGATTCCTTGTTCCGCAGCAAAGTCGATATAATGTTTATAAGTCGGCGTATTGATTCCTACTTTAAAATCCACTCCGCTGATCCCCCAGTCGTTCCACCATTCCCAGGCCACTTTCCCGGGTTTTATCCAGTTGTAATCACCGATCCGGTTGGGAGCGGCCAGCGCATACACCAGATGATTCACCGGCATCTGAGTATCTTCTGCAGTCACTGCCATAATTCTCCAGGGAAAGGTACATTTACCGGCTACCCGCGCAATATAAGGCCTGCGGGTTTTCACCGTCTCCTGACAACGCCACTTATTCTTAAACGTTTCCTGAGGATAGGCTGCAAACACCCCTTTCAAAGCCGGCGTTTTTCCATCTCCACAGACGAACATGCCCGGATAAGCTTCCAAATCGGATTCCAGTAAGGTCAGTTTCACCGCACCGGCATCCACAGTCAAGGGTAAAAAAGCAGGTAACTCTGTATTATATTGTGTAAGAGGAGCTTTGGTGTAAAAATTTTGAAAAGCCATATTCCAGGGATCTTTCGGATTGGTAGAATACGGTATATAGGCTTCGAAATCATCAGCAAAATTAAATTCGGCCCTCTCCTCCACCACTGTCATCTCTCCTTTCCGGCCGGCCACGAACCGATAGGCCATACCATCGTTATAGGCCCGCATCAGCAGTGAAAAACCATTGTTCAACCGGAGTTCGAGTTCATTACAATCGATTCCGAACTCCTTCACCCGATAGAACGGAGCCTGTACCGTCTCCGACACATGCCTCTGTTTTGTTCCCGTTATACGGATATTTTCCCAATGATCGGCTTCCGGCAGGTCGGTATGAAGGGCTATCCGGGAAGGTTTTAATAAAAGCCGGCCATCATAGAAAAGTGAATAAGCTATCCCCTGTCCGGCAGTCACTTCGAGTTTCACTTTACCGTCCGGCGACTTTAAAGTATACATTTTCACTCCGGCTTGCAACGCCAAAGCCAGGACAAGTAATACTCCTGTTCCAACGATTTTTTTTACCATATTCAATTTTTATAAAAATTTACTCTCCACCGTTACTTTTCTTTCTATCCTCCCATTTCCGCTCCGTTAAGTGAGGTTAAAAATAGTATGAACGAAAGAAAAAGAATGCAACAAAAATTTTTTTAGATGCAAAAATCGTACAAACTTCCTACCACCACACCTGTTTTCCCTGTTCGTACGTAAATATCCGTTCTTCCACTCCCTCAGTGAGATCCCTCAGCCAGTAGAGGTGTCCGGCAGGAACTCCCTCATAATCGAGTCCATAGGTGTCGGGCACCTGCCGTCCCATCGTGTACCATTGTCCCCGGTCCCACACCAACAGTTCGTATAGGTCGCCCGGTTTGACAAAATTATCGTCGTTCCGGGGAATGTAACAGATCCGGCTGACGCGGACAGGTATCGCCAACTGCAAACCGGCCCAGGAGGTATCGGCATCCTGAGCGGCAAAATAGGTATGTTTGCTCCCATCATAAACTTTTGTACAATCCCAGGTCTTTCCGTTCTCCGCCGAAGGTGTACCGATACAGGCCCCCCGGATCAGTTTACCGTCCGCATCGAAAAACATCGCCTCTGCAATACAACTATTGGAACCTTTCGGTCCCCGGTAACGCAGATAGCGAAATTCCGACGGACAGTTCACCCGTACCCAGTTCGAATCGGGAAGCGGCACTTTAGTAATCCGGTGGAGCACCACGGCATCCCGGAAATCCGGCGTATTCGCTCCTTCGAATACCCCCTGTACCATCAAATCCAGCAGCAAGCGATCCATAGCCGTCCCGGTATATTTTTTCACCAGATGCATCTTTTGTACTCTTTCATTCCCACCACGGATGGATTTCACTTCATGATCAGTAATTCCACAGGTAGGGAAGCTTTCGTCCGTCGGTATCCACCATAAATGTCCACATATGCGAACCGATCCGGTGGGGATTCTGCACCACCCGGTCGATTCCGCAAGGGATCCCCAATGCCCGGAACAGGGCCACATTGAACCCCGACAACTCCCGGCAACCTCCGAATCGTTCGTCCAGTAACTGCAAGGCTCCATATTCCACAAACGACAAATCGGAAGATGCATACCAATTCTGCTCGGCCCGTAAGTGATCGTTCAGAGCCGAAGCGACAAACACCACATCCGGATTCACGGCACAGAGCGAGTCGCACAACCGTCCGTAACGCCGTACATACGCCTCTTGCCAAAATTCCAGGGGTTCCCTTTCAATCCGGTAAGGCAGGACAAATTCGCAAAAATCTTCGAAAGAATAATACGAAGCCCAGGGCCGCTTCTCCCACACCCCGAATACATAATCGATATGCCGGATAAGGAAATCGGCCGTAACCGACCGGGCATCGTTGCGTTTCGTCCACCTCCTGACATCAGGCTCGCCGAAAGTCTTCCACAATTTGTGTTTGACCGCTTTGGCACTTAGTCCGGTCCGTTGCATCCACCGGTATCCTTGCCTGAGGCTATCCAACTGCGCACCTGTATAGAAATAATGATAAGGCATATTCCCGATCAAAAAAACGGCCGCCCTATACTTCAGCGAATCATTCCGGTAGTGGTCGAGTACCTTTTCCAGTTCCACGCGGTTTTCCCCGGCATACCGCAACGCAAAATCGAGCATCGTCGGCCGCTGACAGCTACTCCACAGCAACAACAAGCCAGATAAGTAAAAATATAGGATTTTCATCATCACATTTGTTATTTAGGGTAAGCAAAAATCATTATAATTGTTTCATTTCTGTCTTCATTTCTTCCACTGCAGGTGACCACACTTTGGGTTCTTGGTCGATTACCTGCCGGGCCATATCACGGGCCTTTTCCATATCTCCCATTTCCCGGTACAATAAAGCCAGCAGGTAAAGCGGATAAATGCGATGGGGAATCATATGAGCAGCCTGGACATAAGCTTTCTCGGCCCGGTCATATTGTTTCAGGGCCTGATAGTTTTTCCCGAGCTTATTATACACCATCGGATCGGCACTGAGTTCCGCCGCCCACAAAAAAATCGCCGTCGCATTTCCATATTGGGCGTTTTGAAATTGACATTCGCCAAACTCGAACACAAAAGCCGGCCGGTCGGATAGGGCAGAAAATAAAGGTGTATACCGGTTTAAAGCCTCTTGATAATCTCCCTGACGGAAATAAGCCCTTGCGGTTTTCCATGTTTTATAGGCGGTTTCCTTTTCTGTCAATCTCCAGGCAGCAACAAGCCCCAGTACCATAACCGGTAACCACAGGATTTGTCCTGCCCAGCGTCTTATCCTTACTCCTTTCGCACCGACATTCACACTCCACGCCAATAACAGCACAAACAGCATCGCCATCGGTAACATATGCAAAGGATAGGAAAAACAAGCGAATACCAGAAATGCGCTTAAAGCGCCCGATACTCCACCGGTTTGCTGCGTGTTCCTTTTAAACAGCCCTCCCGACGCTATACCCGTTATCGATAAAAACAAGCACAAACCGATCAAACCATATTCACCTCCCAATTGCAAAAACTCATTGAAACCATATTCAGGAGCATCAGCCACATATTCTTCCCGCGGATCTGCAGGACTGTTTGCAAAATAAACCGCCTGAGCTTCTCCTAAAGCACCCGGATACCGACCGATACCGACACCTAGCCAAGGTTGGGAACGCATCACCGCCAGATCCATTTTCCATACCAACAAACGTCCATCGGCGGAATCCTTTTTCAGCAAATACAATCCACCCCCGATCGATAATCCCAGTAATAAAATACCCCCCAGCCAACATCTTTTCCAACCTCGTCCTATCCGCCCTATTCCCCTCCTAACGTATTCCCTCGAGCGTTTCTGCCTCCACACAACAACTCCGCAACCGGCTCCGGCAGCCACCCAGGCACTCCGGCTCATGCCGGCCGGTAAAACCAGGATGATCGAAACCAAACAAATAACTCCGAGTCCGTACACGATTTTATCAACCCGGCAAAGAGGCTTCGGCCCTAACAGAGTATGCAAAGCCACCGGTAATATCACCGCCAGAAAACCGCTGTAGGGGCCCGGATTAAAAAAACTCCCGGTCAAGCGGTATAAGCTATGGTATTGATCAGCCCAACCGTATACCTGTAAAAATCCCCATATCGCTTCGATGCTCCCGGCGAGCAATAAAACAAAGGTAAAAAGCAACCTCTGAGAAACCTTCCATCCTCCCAAACCCCGACACACAAAATACAGTCCCACTAATAATATCAATAACAACGTTTGCGTTTCTCCCCTGAAATCATTCAACAAAAAACTTCCCACCCCATACAAAGCGAACAGCACCACACCGACATCCACCCATCTGAAACAGAATTGAAAATTCCGTTTCCATGCCACCATCCATGTCAGCAATAAACCAATCCCGACAACTTCTGCAAAACGGAAATATTTGGCGGTAATTATACCATCAGCATAATCATGACCTAACGATAACAAAGGAGTTAAAAAGATTCCCAATAACAAGACTCCCCCATACGGTCTATTTATTTTCCCATCTGCCATAACTTATTTATTTTCGTTTCCCGTAAAAAAATACTTACCACGATAGCCAGTAATAAAGGCCATCTCATAAACCTTTGCATATCATAAATGTTTAAACTTCGTCAGGATCAAAACCGGATTCGAATCTGTATTCAAATTCTGGATTACTCTTTCCAACTCCGGATTTGTAATTTTAAGAGCCCCATCTTTCACGCGCTCGAATATATTATATTGATCAAGAGTCGAAAAACTTACGTGAGCAATAAAGTAATCTTCAAATATTCCGCGTGCCTCATATCCCTCAAAGTAGTCGAGTTCCTTCAAATGTTCATAATAATCGCACCACCTCAATAGATAAGTCTTATCTTTCATTTTATCATACAAAAAAGGCTGCATATAATTACCTTTCTTTTTTTTATCGGCTATGTATCCTAGAAAAAAATCCTGATTTTCGTAAAGTAACGTAAACACTCCTTCTTCACTTCCATCTATATCAACAAATCTATCTGAATTATGATACTTTTCCCAACTTGAATTTTTTATTTTAAAATAGAAAATCGGTCCATAAGTTGTATCGGATAATATTTGATAAATTGTATCTGAATAGATTGGATGATAACATGAACGTTCATATCCTTTAAAGATTTGCCCTCCTCCCTTATATCCTACTTGAAGAGGTAAATAACGATACCCTTTAAGAAAATTTTCATTACCTTTTGACAATACCAAAGCATATCCATATAATCCCTCATTTCCAAAATTTTGAGAAGGAGCAGATATATGAAGAAATACACTATCTCTTAAACATAGAGTATTCTCTGTTTGAAAATACCGTATGGAATGAATAGATTTAAAATTCCCGTCTAAATCATAAAAAAAAAGTTTATCCGACATACCATCAACGAGCATCAGTTCCTCTTTTTCCGTATTTATATCTATAGATTCTATTCTTAAATATTCGCCCGGACCACGTCCTTTATTATCTATCTTTTTTAAACATCTACCAGTATCGTCATAAATAAAAACCCGATCGAACTGCTCTTCCTGAATATAAAAACGTCCTTTATAAGTAATTATATTGGCAATATTTCCCATTACTCCACATTCATCTCCTAAGGATATATAACGAATACTATCAATAAGTTCACGATAGGCCAATTCTTCCGCATGTTCTAAATCTATTGTAGTATAATCATTATTAGCACGCTGTAATAAATCAAAATCTTTAATCATTGGTTGTTCGACTTTATTTTTTGAACGACAGGAGACAAAAAATAAAGAAAATAATAACAAAAATTTAAGTAATCTAAGCATCGTCACTTTTCATTTAATGGATGTCAGAAAAATAATAACTCATTTTCTGACATCCGATTTATCAATTATTTAATTCAATGAATACAGGAGGTTCCATTCCAACAATTTCCCGAACCGATAATACAATACACATGATTTCCCCATTTCCCCTGTATATAGCATTTATCGAATTTCGGAAACCACTTCCCTGTTCCTTCATTCTCTACCCCATACCATCTTTGTCCATTAAAATCATAATAAACATACTCTCCAGTAGTCGTTCCTGTCGCTCCTCCTTCTCCATTAGCTAAAGCCTCTAAATTCGTTAAGGCCAATGCCCCATAAACGGAAAAAGGATTTCCCTGCACAGACTATACATGTCAAAGCAGAGACCGATAATATGCTTAATAAAAATACAATTTTACTTTTTTTCATAATTCAAATATTAAATAGTTCATACTCCATCACTGCCGACCTAATACACACTAAGACACAGTGACAAAGCACCTCCTTTCAATTATTCATTTTGTTACAAACCAACTATTTACTTTCGAATATAATACAACAGCAATATCGGATTATCGTCCTCCATCGTCCGTTCTCTCAAATCCCGCCACAAGGGGCGGTCGACATCGATACAACCCTCCGGCTGATGAATAAAATCATAAGCTGTAACATAACTCACAAAAGCATCCGAAGTGGTTGTCAGAAACCGGCCGGGCATTAAAACATTACCACGGGAATACTGTTTCGATTTATATCCTTTGTGATTCAGATAATCATAATAGACACTGTATCCGGCATCTTTATAGGAAAGATCGAATTGCAAATATTGATCAGTTGCCCATATTGCCATCAGCCCCTGAGAATACCCATTATCACGTAAAAAAGCCGATGCATGAGCAGGAGAAATCCATTCTTTATGACTTTCAAAGACCCGATCATTTAGAGACATACAATCAGATTTCACTACAAATCGTGACAACATTTTTCCCGCTTTATACTCATATATGGTATCCGACAACAGAGCTGTCAACCAAAGTTGTCCGTTAGGCTGAGCAAGACACGATAGTTCTCCCCGACTAGAATTTTCAAGATATCTTAAATTATAAGGAAGAATATATTCTTTCAATTTATAATCTTTAGCTGAAACCACTGCATAATTGTACAAATCGCCGACACCGGATGATAAGGTCAACAATATTTCATTGTCATCTATTTGATTGACATCGAGAATATAGCCATTTACCTCATTCCTACAGGATATTTTATCTTGCTTTATTCCATCGAATGCATATCTATGAATACAATCGCTATAGCCATCATACACTCCAACTACTTTCCTCTTTCTATCCACATAAAAACTACTCAAGGCAACTACCTGATTGGGAGCCCGACCTAATTCACCGATTGAATTCCGAAAACTCCCAGAACTATCAAACACATAGAGATGATCGTTATAATCACTTATAAAAATCAAAGAATCTACAAAGCGGATTTTCTTTATTGCTCCGAGCAAACAATCCGCCGAAGTCTCCAACTTAATTACCCGTAAACTATCGGGCCACCCATCCGCAACAGTCATAACATGCCCCTGGAAAGCAAATTTCCTCAAAGAATCCACTCGGTGATGAGATAACAAAAGATCTGCTTCCTCCAAACTATCTAAATCGATTATTGTTATATCCGACAGAGATTGGTCATGTTCCTTTATTGTAGGTCTACAACCACCCCATAATAGCCAGGTAATACCCATAATCCCGGATAAGAATCTAAAAATTCCTTTCATCTCAAAGTATCTCATATTAAAACAATTAAATGTTTTAAGTTATCCTTCCCAGTAAATATTCTGTGTAAACAAAGTATATTTCACTTTTTCAATCTTTCTGTATTTACATAATAAAACAACAGAACAGGATTATCATCTTCCAACACTTCCCGGCTAACCGCATCGATTCTACTATCCTTAAAATTATGCTTTCTGAAATATTCCGTTTTCAGATCTAAGGCAGATATACTGCGAACAATGTAATTCTCATATACAGTTTGAACTTTACCTGGAAAGATCCTTATTCCAGGAAGACAGCTATTATATTTAAATCCTGTTTGCTCCTTCAGATTCCAAAAAATATTCCAACATTCTTCCCCCTGGCAAATTTCAAAATATAAATGATCCTTTAACTGAAATAATTGTAACAGTCCTCCTGAATAACCTTTTTTTATAAGCTTCATCTCCGCCTCAAAAATACTTTGGTAAGGAGTTTCCTGCTGTAAGGCTTCATAATTAATATGTTTTAATCCTCCTTCATACAAATAAATCGGTCTGCTTTCTCCATCCTGTATAGTATAAATTGTATCGGACAACAATACTGTATAAAAAATATTTCCGTTACCATATACGACTGTCGGTAGCATTCCATTAGAAATACGCTCTCTTGACACTACAGGATAAGGGTGTAAGAATTGTTCAAGCTTATAACTACTTTCATTTACCAGAGCATAGTTATAAAGCGTACCGATATGATTATTCATATTCAACAACAATTTGTTCTCTCCCACATAGTGAATATCGATAACATTATTAAAAACACTTCGGTCACAATCAAACTCCTCTATATACTGACCGTCAAAAGTATAACGATAAATCTTACCCTTAATCCGATCCAAAATGCAAACAAATTTCTTTTGACAATTAACATAAAAATCTGATAATGAAGTATATTCCAGCGGACCATTTCCCATAACCCCTATCATATTCCGGAATTTCCCATTCAAATCAAAAACAAATAATTTCTCATTAGCATCTCTGATAAAGATCAGTGAATCTTCAATTATAACCTTTATTATCCCTCCAAGTAAACAATTCGTATCTGTAGCTAATTTTACTATTTTGATACTGTCAAGCTGATTTCCTTTAATAAAAGGATTATAAACAGATAAACCGGCCAAGTCTATTTTCCGTATATCTCCTATCCCCCCATCATTTTTTCTCCCACATGAAAATAAGAGATATACAAAAAAGATCAAGGACAATATTATTATTTTCCTCTTTAAATTAATCATAAATACCTAATCGAACTATCTAACCAACTCTTTTTACAACAATTTCCCTCACTTTTCTCACATATAGGAATCAAAACATTTCCATCTTTTCATGACTTAAAATTTTCTACTCACTTCTATTGGCTTTTCGATTCACCATGATAACTGCAAATACCAACAGGTATAGTATCATTCTCATCGGTTCAATATTTTATTTACGAACATAATACAACAACAATATCGGATTATCGTCTTCCTGTATCCCTTTAATCCACTCTTTCCATTGAGCCCTCTCTTTTCCCCCAACTCCCTCAGGCGGAGTAAGAAAATCAAGAGCAGAAACAGCACCAATAAAAGCATCTGCGCATGTTGCTATAAAACCACCTGGCATAAATATATTTCCCCGCGGATATTGTTTGTACTTATAACCTTTACAGGTTATCCGGTCCCAACAGACAACATACCAGTCTTTCATATCTCTATATGTAAAATAAAGGAAACGATCGGTAGCCCAAATTTTCGAAATGCCTGTCGAATATCCCCAACGCAGCAAATCCGCATCAGCATGGAAAGCCGTTTCCCAATTTTGTCCGGAAAGTACTTCTGCAGTTACAGGTCTGGCATTCGATTTTACAACCATTGCCGGCACAATTTCCCCATCGGCATATCTATAGATCGTATCGGATAATAAAGTCAGCATCCAACAATGATCTCCCCGGCAACTTTGCATCGTATGATCGAAAGCTACCGGCAGAGTCGAAGGAATGCCATACGGACAGGCATAATTTTTTACCTGATAATCGTTATTCCGGTCCAATATGGCATAATGATAATTACTTCCGGGAAAATAGTCCAATTCTGCCACTATATTTCCATCCGGCATCCAATAAATATGGCCGGTATGATTTACCACCTCATTTTCAAAACGTAGCTTGTCAAGCAAATGACCTTGAAAATCATATTTGAAAATTTTCTTTCTCAATAGATCAAAAACATATACGTTCCGTTTTAAAGCATCTACACAAAAATCAACCATAGACAACAACTCATCATTTCCTCGCCCCAAAGTTCCTATCGTATTTCTAAATTTTCCCGATCTGTCAAAAACAAATAATTTTTCATTAGAATCACTGATAAATAACAAACTATCCACGACATAAATCCGTTTTACAACTCCCATCAGACATTCCTGAGCTGTCTCTAATTTCACAATCTCTACACTATCCGGCCATTTATCCGCCACTTCAAAAACGCTGCCGCCAACCTCAATCTTTCGTAAATATTCTAACCTGACAGGGTAAGTGACAAGGTCCTTCTCTTCCAAACTATCTAAATCAATAATAATTAACCTGTTAAATAAAGAATCATTATTAATTCTCAAATCACTTGAATGACCTGTATTCTTACAATTCCATAATAACACAGTATATAAAACGGAAATAATATACACCGACTTATTCAATTTTATCCTAAACATTGCAAAATTTAATTTCATAGCTAACGGAGTTATCTAAGAAATCCTTTAAGTAACATCCTTATGGCAGCAAGTTTGCTCATCTCCTCTGCCGAATCAAACGTGAATTCGTAATTTCGGCAAAGCCTTTTGTAATTATCAAACCATGAGAAAGTCCTTTCCATAACCCAGCCTTTACTACTAGTTTAAAGCCTTTTGACTTGTCCCTGCTTACTTAAATATCAAGTATGTACCCGAAAGCCTTTTTGATTTTATCGGCGCTCCGGTTCCAGCATCCGCAAGAATGACTTTAATGCTACAGCAAAGCTCTTTCACGAATCGTGCCAACAGGCGGGCTACCTTACCGTCATTTATACAAGCTGTAGACACCATGACTACAATCAGGAAGCCATTCTTGTCTATGACCACATGGTATTAATTCCTATACTTTTTTGTTGCCGTCTATATCGTTCAAGAAGCAATTATCGCCCCACTGGACGCTTTGACTGTCCATGATGCCCACACGCTTGCTTTGGCATTTTGACCTTTTTGAAAACGTACTTTCTCTCATAAGTTGTTCATTAACAAATTAAGAAAGCCTATTTCGCTAATAGTAATAAACAGTCCCCAGGAAGCGAAATGAGAAGGGGGCATACGCCATTGGCAACCCGTCTTCACGAAGTAGAAAACGACATTCCATATTTCACGCAAATCATATTTTCGTTTTCTTTTTTGCAAGTTCAAGATTTTCTTGAAAACTTGTCTTTGTATTTCTTCTAAATCTGTTAAATACATAATTATTTCAAGTGCGGTAACTTAAAAATAATCATCTTCCCGGAAAGAAGGAACACTCTTGCAACATTGAACTCTTTATGATAAACAGGCTCCTAATCAGGTAACGGCCCAGGTATCGTAGAAAACAGCCCGGCCTCTATATCCCATACTATACAAGAATTGTAAATATAGAGAAGAAGTGTAGTACTTTCTCTTTGTAAAGGCGTTTCAGAAGATACTATAAATTCACAATTACTCTGATTAAACACAACATTACTAATATTAACACAATTCTCATTATTCCTCTTTACCTGAACATCTTTAAATATTCCTTGTGCTGCAAGTTTCACATGCCATATATGCAAACCTGTATTATATATATCACGTCTACATAATATAGCATTAGGAGCTTTTTGTAATCCACCGTCAATCAGAAAAGAATAAGTTGAACTATTAATCCCCATATCAGCAGTAGAAGACATACACATAGGAGTTATTAAAAAAGATGTTAACACAGGAGGATCAGCATATTCTCGCATTTCAACATAATTTCTCATTTTTTCAGAAAAATAGCACTCTTGCTTTAAGCCGCCCGACAAGGTATTCCAAGCACCTTGAGCATTATAAACATTTACAGCCGATAATAAAACCCCAACGGTACAAGTTGTAATAAATATCCATTTTTTCATGACTTAAAATTTTAAAATTCCCTACTCACTTCCATTGGATTTTCGGGATACTCTATTACCGATTTTCATACGGACGATTTAAAATCGTCCGTATGAATCAAAATATTTTAATTAAATACAGGATTTGTAAAATTTCTGCGTACGGAATAGTTTCCCCAATCATAGACACCATCATATTCAATATGTAATGTCTGAGTAGCAGGCTCATACCAACTTTGATTATTAGTAACCCGATAATTATAAACATCGCCATTCCAGCCATATATAATCTCTACTTTCTTTCGTTCATTTCCAACATCTTCCTCTGTTATTTTAAATGCTTGAGTTGTCTGATCCCAGAACGTACCTGCCCAGCCAGGACTAAAAATAACTTCCTCATCAGAAACATTATTAATTAGATTCTGGCAACTTGCATCTCCCAAACCACTTTTTTTCATTGCTTTTAAATGATAAAGTTGTGCATTTATAACAGCACCTGGGCTAGTTGAAATACCACTCTCTCCATCTAAAATAGTCATTGTCCAGGAACCCGTATACTTATCTCTCATATTAATTGACAAATAAGTAACAGCACCATCCTGAATCTTTACCGAAGAATTATCACATCCCGTTATCCGTATTGGCAAAAGATACTCTTTTC
Organism: Odoribacter splanchnicus DSM 20712; assembly: GCF_000190535.1. GTDB lineage: Bacteria > Bacteroidota > Bacteroidia > Bacteroidales > Marinifilaceae > Odoribacter > Odoribacter splanchnicus. Next base: position 4,362,529 of record NC_015160.1, on the reverse strand, counting down.
CACCAGGTGCAGCAGTCAAGCTGGTCGGAGTCACTTCGATCTCCGCTGTAGTAGTTACTTCTCCTGCCTTAATTTTCAATTCCGGAGTCGTATAACAATCTGGTAAAAGTTCATAAGAAGTACCATTCTGCCGATTATAGGTAACGAGTAAATCCGGGTCGGCTTCATAGGTAAAGGTCAGCTCCATATCTTTATTCTCGAAAGGCAAGTCTATGACCAAAGGAACAGTGACTTTATCCATATTGACATTCCGCCACGGATCACAGCTTACCTCTATCAAACTCCCTCTTCCGCGCAAATTTGCCTGAGGTGTATTCAGCCGGATCGCCAGCAACAGGTAATCTTTATCGGTATTGACCTCTACCCCCTCGGTCAGGCTCTTGATCCGTACCGGATAAACGTACTTCACTTCTTCATCTTTCGGAATCAGTGTTCGAAGAGTAGTCATATCGAAAGTCAGTTGTGTACCTCCCAAGGTGGCGTCGGCAGCCAGACTCAGGCGTTTTTGCCCCAAAGTACCGACATGCTCAGGTAATACTTCGAAATCCAGTCCCTCCTGAGTCAGCTCCTGATAATCGGTCAGTACTGTCGGATCATACGACAATTCTACTTCGGCGGCATTATCGTAATAACCGCTCTTATCCACATATACATCCCATACCAAAGATTCTTCGCCCAGATCGTATATTTCTTGCAGGTTGTAACCACTCACTCCCAGATAAAGTTTGGAAGGATAGAGCTTCAGATTCGACTCGTCGATTTCTCCGCACGAAGCCAATAAAGAAGCGACAAAACAAAGAATTAAATATTTGATTTTCATCTTTTTTCGTTTAGAGGTTAAACATTACCAACCGGGATTCTGTTTCAGATCCGGATTCTTCATAATAGCAGTCTGTGGAATCGGCTGTAAATACTGTCTTTCGAGGAAAACACGGGTTTCGAAAGCCGTACGCTGATAATATTCGGAACGCAAAGCATTCTTAGAAGATATGTTTACATTCATACCGTAGGTTTTCCCATGATTGGTCTCCGTTGCAATCTTCCAGCGATTAGCATCGAACCAGCGGATATTTTCGAAAGCAAATTCCACCTGACGTTCCCGATGGATCAGGTCACGTGCCAGATTCTGGTCGCTTTTTACATCCGGATATACGGTCTCGATATCCGGCACACCACCCCGGTTACGCACGGCATTCCAATAGCCCAATACCTCGTCGTCCAACTCACCCAGCTCAATCTTTGCTTCCACATAATTCAGTAAAATCTCGGCATAGCGGAAATTCGACCAACTCCGTTCATAATTCAGATTGTAGGGATTCAGGGTCGATCCCGGATGAACGAATTTAGTAATCAAATACCCGGTACGGTTATAGTCCGAACTATTACTGCCGTCGGTTCCGTATTTATTGATATACACCGGTTTATCGGTTACCGTATTCGGCCATACCCCTTCGTTATAGAATATACTGGCATAAAAACGGGGTTCCCGGTTTTTATACATATTGAACATCTCGCTGGTAAAACCTTTGTAGTCCAAATCAAAAGTAGGTACGGTAAAAGTGGAAAAGCCGGATTCTGTATAACCGGATTCCTCGTCGATCACCGGCGAACCGTCGTTGTTATAGCCGGTAATCGGATAACGCCCGTTTTCCATGGCATAAGCGTCTACCTGGAACTGAGTGGCACAATTGGTGGCATGCCCATTCAGGAAACGATCTCCGTTCGGAGCAGGTCCTTGTTCCAGTAAATAAACGTAATACGTATTGTTTGCTCCGGGAAATTCGGCATCGATCAATTCACTGTTCCAAGCCTCGATAAATACTCTTTTGTAGGTTTTCCCTTTTGCATTCTCTTCATCCGAACCGGTCAACAGCTGATGAGGCAGGGAACCGTCTTCACACATATCGATAAAGTTCTTGGCAGCATTGGCAGCCACTCTCCATTTTTCCGGATCTTTGGTTGTCGGGAATAAAGCCGTTCCGTCTTTTTTCTTTACCGATGAAAAATAAGCATTACCGTTAAATAAGGGACTTGCCGTATAAAGCAATAAACGGGAACGATAGGCCAGGGCAGCACCACGGGTCGGTTTACCTTTGTAAGTATCTCCCTGAGTCGGTGGCAACTCGTAAGCCACAGCTTCCAACTCATCACAAATCCACTTCACACAATCTTCCCAGGAGTCTCTTTCCCGATAAATCGTGGAATTTACATCGATAATCTCATTTTTCACCAACACGATAGGTCCATAAATCATAGCCAACCAATAATGACACATCACATTGATATATCTGGCTTCGGCAGTCCAGGCTTCCAGTTCGCCATCTTCCAATTCTTTACATTCTCCCACATGTTCGAGGAATACATTGGTTTCCCGGATTCCGCGATAAAGAGGAGTCCAGAAGTTAAGAGAAGGATTGGAGGCCGACAAAGTACCGTTCTGCATAAAAGCATACACCCGAACAGCACCCCATTCCGCCTCATCGCTGGCAGGTACAAAAGGCCAGCCATACATCGGCGGAACGATACATACCGCATCATACTGTTCCGGCAAGTAAGCATAAGCATTGGCCAGATATTGCTCGGTAGTGCTACGTTTAGCGAATACCCCCTCGATCGTTTGCATATCGTCGGGCTCTTTATCCAGGTACGAATCACACGAAACGGTCAGAAAAGCCAAACCGACAGCGATATAAAAAAGTATTTTTGATTTCATAATCTTCATGTTTTAGGTTAGAAGTTAATGTTCACGCCGAAATTAGCGGTACGCATCAAAGGATAACCACGTCCGTCCGTTGAATTGATTTCCGGATCCCAGAGTTTCACATCCTTGGCAAAAGTGAGGAGATTCGTACCGGAAACGAAGAAACGCACTGTTTTCAAACGCAATTTTTGAGTCACCGATTTCGGTAAAGTATACCCGAGTTCAGCAGTTTTCAAACGCAGGAAAGCTCCGCTGCGTTGCCACCAGGTGGAATTTTTATAGTTGCTCCCATGCCATCCTTCATCATACAAGAGAGGGATTTCTGCATCGAAATTCTGTTTGGCCGGATCGAAATATTTATCTTTCAAATCATCCAGAAAACCTGTCCGTCCGATATTCGGATAATTGAACGGGAAATAGGCATCTCCCAGGAAAAAAGTCGTCCGGGCCACCCCCTGGAAAAACAACGATAAATCGAATCCTTTGTAATTCATACTTACTCCCATACCGTATACAATTTCCGGTACATCGGAATAACCGATAGGCACTTCGTCGGCATCGTCGATTACGCCGTCTCCATTGATATCTTTATATTTGATGTCTCCGGGTTTGAGGTAGGAAGTACCGAACTGGGAAGGGCTATTGGCAATCTCCGTTTCATCTTTAAACAATCCGAGTGCTATGAGACCGAATTGCTGGCCATATTTTTGTCCGTTCCGGTTCCGGTATTTATCGATATAATCGGGTTGATCGTTATCGATTTGTTTGTTGCGGGCATACGTAAAGGTTCCCCGGGCCGACAAGAAAAACTCACCGAAACTTTTATCGAATTCGAGCGTTGCATCGATTCCCTGATTCTGCATCTTTCCGACATTGGACCACGGCATGGTAGATACCCCGACATAATCGGGTAACGACTGCCGTTGAACAAAAATACCTTTCCGTCTTTCGTAAAAATAATCGGCTTGTAAACGTAAAGCATTGAATAAAGACAATTCAAAACCGACATTTGTTTTGGTAGATACTTCCCACGACACATCCTCATTGGCATACTCTCCGACAGCAGTACCTCCGGTATAGGTATGGGAAGTACCCCAATACGTTCCGTAAGCTCCGACAATCGTAGGCAAATACACGAAACGCCGTCCTCCTCCGATTTCGTCGTTACCACTCTGACCGATAGAAGCTTTCAATTTCAACATATCGATGATATGGGTTACACCACCCATGAATTTTTCATTCGAAACAATCCAGCCGATAGCACCTGCCGGAAAGAAACCGAAACGATTACCGCTGGCAAAGTTCTCCGATCCGTTATACCCGAAATTTCCTTCGATAAAATACCGGTCGTCGTAAGAATAAGTCACTCGTCCGGCAAGCCCCTGATCCCGGTAAGGCAAAGCGTCGATAGAAGAACCGGCAGCTACCTGATAATTCCGCTGGTTGTATAAAAAGAGTGCTCCAACCCGATGTTTCCCGAACAGCCGGTCGTAGTTGATACGTCCTTCCAAATATAAAGCGCGTTCTCCATTCGCATAAGAAGTATAGCTTAACGTATTTGAACCTAACGACTTTTCCTCGTATACCAAATTATTATCATCATCTCTCATCCGGGCGTACCAGGTATGAGGCGAACCTCCCCGCAAAATCTGATTCCAGGAATTGGCATCGAATGAAAATTTAATTTCAGCCTTCAACCCTTCGGTCACCAATTTCGAAAAATCCTGTTCCAGAGCTATCATGGCGTTTATCTTAGTCCACCAGTTATCGTTATACCCTGCCTGAGTCAAAGTATTATAAGGATTCGGAACTGCCTCCCCGTATTCGGCATAACGAACAGCCCCATCCTCATCCCGATCGGGATAAAATAAAGGCATCACGTTCGGAGAAGTATTCATCGCATCGTTAAATATCGAGCTAATACTGTTGTATGGCTGATGTTTGGTCTCCATACTTCCACCGATATTCAGTTTCAGAATCGTAGTGGGATGAAGGTTTACATCCACATTAGAAGTGAAATTATAGCGTTTGTAATTGATCCTGGAATCCCATTCATGTTCGGGATCACTGATAAACAAACCGTTTTCGTTAAAGAAAGCGCCTGAAATATAATAACGGGCAATACTCCCCCCACCGGTGACATTCAGATTCACCCGTTGTTGAGTAGTATGATTTTTCATTAAAGCATCCAACCAATCGATATCGGGATACAAATAGGGATCACTGTGATCTTTGTATTTTTGAATTTCTTCAGGAGTATACAGAGGAGCCTTATCGTGAGAAGTACGGGCTACATTATACATCTCGGCCCAGGTAGCCGAGTTCGCCATTTTGGGCACTTTGGTAGGTGTAAGGATACCGACCTGTGCTTTCACGTTGATATCGGGTCGTCCCTCTTTTCCCCGCCGGGTATTCACGATGATCACCCCGTTCGCTCCCCGCACTCCGTAGACGGCTGTTGCCGTAGCATCTTTCAGGATAGAAAAAGATTCGATATCTTCGGGGTCCAGCAAGTCGAGACTTCTTTCCACTCCATCGACCAGGATCAACGGGTCTTTGTTGGCACCGAAAGTACTGATTCCCCGGATCCAGAACTCGGAACTTTGCCCGGGTTCACCGCTTCGCTGCACAGCAACCACACCGGCCAGACGCCCCGCCAGACTGTTACTGATCTGTCCCGTCGGTTGTTTCAGTTCAGCCACTCCGACAGTCGTGATCGCTCCGATTACACTCTCTTTACGTTGAGATCCATAACCGACGACAACGGCTTCCTCGATCATTTCACTGGTTTCTTCCAACTGGAAATTAATCACATCTTCTTTTCCTAATACCACTTCCTGGCTTTTATATCCGATAAAAGACACCGAAAGGATTGCATTTCCCTGAGGGCGGTTGAGCGAATAATTTCCGGCAGCATCCGTTGCTGTTCCGCTGGTCGATTCCTTAAACCATACCGTAGCTCCGACAATGGGTTCTCCGGTCTTTTTATCGGTAACCCTTCCTTTCACTACCCGTTTATGTTGCTGTGGCGCTGCCGGCGTATCGCCGGCATAGGCTGTAAAACTACCTGATATACCAAAAAATACCAGAGTCGACATCCCCAATAGCAAACGCAACATGTTTACTTTTAGCATTTTCTTCATAAGACATCATTTAATGGTTTGTAATAAGTAATTGTATGTATAAGAGAGGTTACTTACCCCTTACTCTTCAATCACATTTTATTTCTATCGTATATTGGTCCGTATCTCCTTTCAAATAAGCGATCTGAACCTCATAAACCGGAATATAACGGTAGGTTTTGCTCTCTCCGTCAACGACTTCGATCAAGAGGACGCCATATCCGATCCCTCCTCCCGCACCATTGAACAGAGTGACCGGTGATAAGCTCAACAAGCCGTCGGTCCCCAGTGTTTTTTTCATAAAAGCAGTAACATCGACAGTGTTTTTATACATTTCCTCCCGGTAGATATTGACTGCCGCATATTTCACCGGTTGTCCGTCCCGGGTAATATTCAACACTAAGTTCTTCGGATATTTGGGTTCTTCCAACGGAATGAATCCTTCTTGTCCCCGCACCAGATTTTTATTCCGGTTGATCAGTAATTGTGCATATTCGCTCCAGGAATCTCCCCCCCAGCAAATATTCATCATACAGGTCACCGGGCTGAACAAGGTCCCGCTGATCGGGTTCGTTTTCACTTCCATCGCATAGATATCGGGAACTCCGCGGGCATGCCCTAATTCATGGGCCAGGCATTCGGAAGTTTTGTAAGGGGATAAAATATCGTAGGTAGTGGCCCCGCCGTCAGGTGCTCCTTTATTGTTATCGGAAATGCAAACGACCTCGATCCCCCAGCCGGTCCAATCGCTATGTACCCGTTCATCGGAAAAATCACCGACTTTACCGTCGAACATCACAAGATAAGGATAATCGCCCCGATAGGTCACAGCATGATCCAGGACTTCCTGAGAAGAACAATCGTATACACAAGTTTCGTCGAAGAAAGGGACAAATTCTATATCGGCATCGAAATAGGTGATTCCTTTTTTCCCATGGTAAAGCTCTCTTACTTCTTTAAAACGCTGTTTCAATTTATTGTTTACAACGTTTGCGGAAGAACCGTAAGATTTAAAAGTCGCCCGGTCGAGCATTACTTTTACATCGAAGCTCCATACTTCCCGGCCGGTCTGTTCCCCTCCTCCTTCTTCTCCCGGTTCATCTTTAGGCGTAACCTCGTCTTCTCCGTCACTACTACATCCTGCCACCGCCAGACATAATAATAAACTCAGCCAATAAAAAATTTGTTTACCTTTCATAAAATGTATTTGTTAGATTACACAAAAAACGTTCGATTCTTTTGGCGAAAATCCGCCAGAAGAAAAATGGACAAACGATAACCGACAATTGACAGATATTGGAAGCTTCGCTTCCGTTAAAGAATGAAAAATAAAAGAAAAATGAGAGCAAGAATAAAGAAGATAATCATTGATTATCAAATAAATAAAAAACAAACCATAGGTTTAAAGATACATTATCAATTGTCAAATGACAATTGTCAATTAACAAAGTACCCGCAGAGTCCAGGGAATTTATGAACTTTATAAACTTTCGACTGATTTAATCGAACGTTTTTTAAGTTAACAGATGCCATACATTAAATAAATCTCCATAATTTTAATAACTATTCACACTTTCAGATACGACTTATGCTTTTTGCTGTAGAAACTACTTCAAAAAGCACCAGTCGTTAAAAATGTATTAAAATGTCGTTTGTTCCGTACGACAAATGATCTCGTTCTGCAAATCTTCGCCCAGGTCGTTGAAATAATCACTATATCCGGCAACCCGGACAATCAGATCCCTGTAGTCTTCGGGATGTTTCTGAGCTTCCCGGAGCGTATCGGCATCGACCACATTAAACTGGATATGATGCCCGTCCATCCGGAAATAAGCCCGGATCAGATGTACCAGATTATTACATCCTTCTTCGGTTGAAAGAAGCGAAGGAGTAAATTTCTGATTCAGTAACGTCCCGCCGGTTTTGATATGATCGATTTTGGCGGCAGAACGGATGACTGCCGTCGGTCCGTTCGTATCGGCCCCCTGGACCGGAGAGATGCCTTCCGACAGCACTTTCCAGGCATTCCGTCCATCCGGAGTAGCTCCGGTCACTTTACCGAAATAAACATGACAGGTAGTAGGCAACATATTTACCCGATAGTCCGCCCCCCGGGGAGATTTATGTCCCGACAAAACATCATAGTACATATCGAACACCTGTACCTCCTGCTCGTCGGCATAATCATCATCGTTACCGTATTTCGGAGTATGATACACCAACTGATACTGCAACTCTTCGAACCCTTTGAAATCGTTCGCCAAAGCTTTCTCCATAGTCTCCATCGCGATGGTCTTTTTATCATACACATGATAGCGTAAAGCGGTCAGCATATCCGTAATGCTACCCAGGCCCACCCCTTGCACATAGCTACTGTTGTAACGGGCGCCACCACACATATAATCTTTTCCGTTCCGGATACAATCTTCGATCAGTACGGACAAGAAAGGTACCGGCATATATTTCATAAATATGCGTTCGATGATATTGTTACCGGTCAGTTTGATCCGCATAAAATGTTGTACCTGTGCCTTATAGGCTGCAAACAATTCCTCATAGGTCCGATAATCTGTAGCTGTCCCGGTTTTCAGACCGATCTGTTTGCCGGTCCGCTTATCGAATCCGTCGTTCAGGGTCAATTCCAGAATTTTCGGCAGATTAAAATAGCCGGTAAGGATATAAGCTTCGGTACCGAAAGCCCCGGTTTCCACACATCCCGAGCACCCGCCGTTCCGGGCATCGCGGACATCTTTTCCCGCCCGCAACATTTCCTGTACCAAAGCATCCGTATTGAACACCGACGGTTGACCGAAGCCGGTTTTGATGATTTCGACAGCAGCCCGGATAAAACGGTCCGGATTTTTCTTACTGACCTGAATCATCGAACTGGGTTGCAGTAAACGCATCTCCCGGATTACATCCAGCAGGATATACGACATCTCGTTCACCCCGTCGCTACCGTCTTCCTTCACCCCTCCGACATTGATCAGACAAAAATCGGTATAAGTATTACTTTCTTCAGCCGTAACCCCCACTTTGGGCGGAGAAGGATGGTTGTTGAATTTCACCCAGAAAGACTGCAACATTTCGTATACTTCTTCCTGAGTGACCGTCCCCTCTTCCAGCTGTTTTTTATACAGCGGATACAGGCTCTGATCCAAACGTCCGGGATTGAAAGAGTCCCAGGGATTCAATTCGGTAACCACACCCAAATGGATAAACCAATAATGTTGTAATGCCTCATGAACGGTTGTCGGAGCATGAGCCGGTACCCGACGACAAATCGCAGCCATTTTCTCCAGCTCTTTCTTTCTCACCGGGTCTTTTTCTTCAGCCGCCAGCTCTTCCAGGCGTTCGGCATACCGTTCGGCATAGCGGATCATTGCATCACAAACGATATCCATCGCCCTCAGCTCGTCGCGTTTATCCACGCCTTCCGGATCGTTTACCAGGTCGGTCTTAGCCAGACTTTCGGCTATTTCTTCTTTCAAATCCAACAACCCGGTACGAAACATCTTTATCCCTAAAGCCGTATGTCCCGGCGCCCTTTGTTCCTGAAATTCCGTAAATACACCGGCAGTATAAGCCTCTTTCCACTCCTGTGGCAAATTCTGAAATATCCGGTCGCGATTACTTTTCCCTTTCCAGTAGGGAATAATGATATCCCGGTAAGCAGCCCGGGTAGTTTCATCGGATTTAAAGGATACTTTCGGGCGATCGTTCAATATCTCGAGATCTTGTAACGAGTGGATACAGATTTCGGGATAAGTCGGAGTAGCCTTCGGGGCCGGTCCCCGCTCGCCGACAATCAATTCACCCTCATTCACACAAATATACTTATGTTCCAGGATATATTTAAACGCTAAAGCCCGTTGAACCGGTACCGGTTCGGCATCGGCCATCCCCGATTGATAAAATTCAGTAATCAGTAAAGCTCTTTCCGCCGAGATCCGATTCTCAGCATTCAGACTCTGCTCACGCAGTTTTCTGATTCGTTCGGTCATTTTCATAATAAGTATGGTTTTGATTTATAGTTTTTTAACAGGTTATATCCGAAAGCCTTGTTCCCTGAACATTTCCCGGATATCTTTCAGGTCTTCCTCTTTCAGGCCCGGAAGATCTCCCATTTCCCAATCCATACCGAGCCGTTTGTATTTATCTGCCCCCGTACGGTGGAAAGGGAGCAGATTCACCTCTTTCAAAACAGGCATCGTCTGTAAAAAACGAATCGTCTCCTGCACACTCTTCTTATCGTCGTTAAAACCGGGAATAACAGGTATCCGGACAATCACTCCGGCACCCTGTCCGGCAATTTTCCTCAGATGTTCACACGCCTCCCGGAATCCTTTACCGATGTACGCTTCGAACTTTTGAGGATCGGCAGTTTTTACGTCGTAAAGAAACAAATCCGTATACCGGCATATTTCTTCTAAATATGCTCCGGAAGCCACTCCGGCCGTATCGATACAGGTATGGATACGACGGGCCTTACAAGCTTTGAGACATTCCAACAGAAAAACCGGTTGCAACAAAGGTTCTCCTCCTGAAAAAGTAACGCCTCCTCCCGATTCTTCGAAAAACACCGCATCTTTAGCTATCTCTTCGACTAATTCATCGACCGAAATCCCGTAGCCCACCTTCCGGATTTCTTCGAATTCACGGTCTCCTAATTTCCGGACTTGTTTCATCGACACAGTTCCCACAGCCTGACTTTCCGGGTTATGACACCAACGACAATGCAAACGACACCCTTTCAAGAAAACAGTCGTTCGTATTCCCGGCCCGTCATGAATCGCATAACGCTTGATATCGAATATATTTCCACGCATGACGAAATAAATTTAGAATAATAAAATTTATCTCACTCTCAAGATAAAAAAAACACAGAGAAAAATTGTCCTTCGGATTCAGGATAAAGAAAAGAATCCGCTAATATAACCAGCATTCAAAAAGTCCTTTGTAGGAACGGTTCTGCAATATGCGAATTTCATTTAGCATAATCATCGAATAAACATCTCAAAGATAAAAACATTTTTTTATAAAACAAAAATATAAGTATCGAAAATACACTTCAAATGATAATTTTTTTAAATTTGAAGCAAAAAAAAGGAAACCGCCAGAGGGGCATGTGCTACATCACTATTAACCAAATGATTATGAAAACGTTTGTCTTTATCTTATTCTTTCTATCGCTCGCTTCACTCTCCCCGACCTTCGGCATTCCTTCCCAATTTCGCCATTATACGGTTGAAAACGGCTTATCGAGTAATGCTGTACAATGTTTGTTGCAGGACCGGACAGGATATATCTGGTGTGGCACTTCAGACGGTCTGAATCGCTTCGATTCGCGCCATTTCAAAACTTTCCGGCATATTCCCGGCGACACGGCTTCTTTAGGCAATAATGTCATTCATTCTTTATTCGAGGATTCGAAAGGTAATCTTTGGATCGGTACTGAGAACGGTGTTTTCCGCTACCGGGTATCCGAAGAAAAATTTTCGACCTTTCATCTACCGGATATCCCGGACCGGCTTTCTCAAAAAATCATCTACTCGATCAAGGAAGACCAATTGGGAAAAATCTGGATATCGGTTTATGGAAGCGGTGTTTTCCGCTACAATCCTTCGGACGGCAAGATCAAACATTACAGTCACGACATCAACGATGAAAAGAGTCTTATTTCCAATCTGACCACCAAAATTCTGATCGACCACACCGGAGAAGTATGGATAGCCACTCATGATCAGGGAGTATGTAAATACGATCCCTTCACCGACTCTTTTTTCCGGATCGATGCTACAGATAAACAAAAAGGATATACAGCCCGTTACATTTACGCCCTATGTGAAGATTCTTTCGGAAATATCTGGTTGTGTGACAACGGACTTTTCAAATACGATAAAACAACCCGCAACTGTACGGCCTGCCTCCCTCCTGCTGACGAACCGATAACCTATATCCATTTTATTACCGAAATACAACCGGGTATATTGCTCATCGGTTCCAATAGCGGACTGACACAATATAATCTGGCGGAGAACACTTTTTCTACGATCGGATACAATGTTCTTTTTCCGCAAGGATTAAATGACGGGATTGTCTATTCGATTCTGAAAGACCGGGAAGGAGGTATCTGGGTGGGAACGAACGCCGGAGGTATCAATTATCTTACGCCGGGTACCAATTGGTTCAATACGTTCTGCTATACACCGGGCAAAACAAGTGCCCCGGGGAAAGTCATCAATTCTTTTTGTGAAAACACCGACGGGACGATATGGATCGGAACAGATAATAAAGGGCTTTGGAACTACAACCCACACGACCAATCTTTCACTCCGGTATACTTAGACGCCCAAAATCCGGACCTCAGCGTGCACGCCTTATATTGCGACCACCATGAATTATGGGTCGGGACTTATGCTCACGGTGTGTACCGGTTAAATTCAGCTACCGGTAAAGTGACCAACTATTCGGATAAAAATATCAAGGGCTTGAATCCGGGCAGTGTATACGCTATATACAAAGACAGCTCAGGCAGGCTCTGGTTCGGTACCCAAACCGGCATCCTATATTACGATATCTTCAGCAATTCGTTCGTTACTATCGCCGATCTGGGATACAACAGCTACATCACCGACATCACCGAAGACGCCAACCACACGATCTGGTTTGCTTCGCAAGGCAAAGGATTGATCAGCTATGACCTGAAAACCAGTACCCTCAAATTTCATTCCAACGATCAGACCGGTTTACCACAATCTATCGTGTGCCTGTGCAGCGATCAGGGCAAGTTAAGGATCGGTACGGGCGGATACGGACTTTATACCTACAATCCGGCCGATCATAGCTTTACCCGTCATCCCGATCCGTTATTTCGTACCCATACCACCATACAGACGATCATCTCCAGTTATAATGAATTGTGGATCACGACCAATGCCGGTTTACTCCGGTTCAATACTTCAGACGGAACCATCAGTTATTACAATCAGGAAGACGGACTCGTCTGCCTTCCGTTTACCAACCAGGCCGGCCTGCAAACTTCCGGTGGACAGATTTATATCGGCGGCAGCAATGGGTTCAATGTCTTCCATCCGCAAAGTATCCGCAAGAATGAAGTGATTCCCCATATTGTTTTTACGGCCTTCCGGCTTTTCAATCAGGATATAACAATCGGCGGACATTCGGTTCTGCAAGCTCAGATCGACCGTCAGCGCTCGGTCATTCTCCCTCACAACGAAGCCGTTTTCTCTATCGAATTTGTAACGACCAGCTATTGTGCCCCGAGTAAAAACAAATACAAATACATGTTGAAAGGTTTCGATAAAACCTGGAACAACACGGACAATCAAAACAACATAGCCACCTACACCAACCTATCCCCGGGGAATTATACCTTCCAGGTGATGGCCTGTAATAACGACGAGGTATGGAATCCCGAAAAAGCAGAAATCCGGATTACAATTCTTCCACCCTGGTGGTTGTCGAACGGTATGTTAGTCGTTTACGGTATCCTGATCGTTTTAGCGATCGCTTTGGGGTATGCACTTTTATTACAACGGACCAACCGACGCCACCGCAACAAGATCGCAGCCTTGCATCACGAGAACGAACGCAAACTGTTCGATGCTAAAATCGGATTTTTCACTCATATTACCCATGAAATCCGTACTCCGGTAACGCTGATCCTGGCCCCCGTAGAGGAGATCATGCGTCAAAAAAACATCCCGGAGGAAATCAGGGACGACCTGGAAGTTGTCAAACGCAACAGCGAACGGTTACTGGACCTGGTGAATCAGATTCTGGATTTTACGAAAGCCGAACAAGAAGCTTTTTCCTCCCAAAACACCTGGTTCGACATCGATGATCTGGTGGAAAAAACTGTACAGCGTTTTACGCCTGCAGCTCAGCAAAAGGGGATACAGCTCTCCCACGATACTCCACAACCGATCCGGATTTGCACCGACCGGGAAGCACTGACCAAAGTGTTGAGTAACCTGCTGACCAATGCCATGAAATTTACCAAAGACCGTATTCTGGTCTCCCTCACTGAAAATCCTGAAGCACATACGGTAACGATCTCAGTCGAAGACAACGGTACGGGAATCAAACCTACGGAGAAAGAAAAAATATTCAACCTCTTTTACCAATCGGCCAATAAACCACAACTCCCGAACAAAGGTTTCGGTATCGGGCTAGCCATCGTCAGCCTGTTGGTGAAACGAATGATGGGAAAGATAGAAGTGGAAAGCGAAGAAAACCGGTTTACCCGTTTCCGGATCACGCTTCCCCAGGACGAACAAAACGACCTTTCTATTTCTGTGACCTCTCCGGATAAAACAGCAGAACTCCAGGAAGTAAAAGCTGAAGATCCGATCGAACCTGCCGGAACAGAGAAGACCGACAAAGATGGGAAAAAGGCCGGAACCGTACTGATTGTCGAAGATAACGAAGAGTTTATTTCTTATCTCACCCGTGTCATCGGACAACGATATCATATCCACACGGCCGGAAATGGCGAAGAAGCATTGAAATCACTGGAAAATCTGAAACCGGACATTGTCATCAGCGACGTCATGATGCCGGTAATGGATGGAATAGAATTATGCAAACGAATAAAAAGCGACATCAATCTAAGTCATATCCCGGTAATCCTGCTCACAGCACGCACGGATACAGCAAGCAAAATCGCCGGCCTGGAAAACGGAGCGGATGTCTATATCGAGAAACCGGTATCTGTGAGCTATCTGTATGCACAGATGGTCAGTCTGCTGGAAAACCGGAACAAACTGCGTTGTCTTTTTTCAGAGAAACCTTTCACCCCGATCAATACCCTGACCGAAACACAGGCCGACGAAAAATGGTTTAACCGTTTGAACGAGATCATCCAGGAGAATATCTCGAATACAGAATTTTCCGTCGACCAACTCACCCGAAGTGTCAATATGAGCCGTACCCTTCTGTATGCCAAAGTAAAGGCAGTAACCGGTTTGACCCCGAATGAATTTATCCGGTTGGTACGCCTGCGTAAAGCAGCGGAATATCTGGCCGGAAACGAATATAAGATCAACGAGATCTGTTATATGGTCGGCTTTAACAGTCCCTCCTACTTTGCCAAATGTTTCCAAAATCAATTCGGCGTATTACCCAAAGATTTTATCAACAATACCAACTGACCAAACCCAATATCTACTTATAAAACCATACGATTATGTTCAACAAAGAAACTTACATTCAGAGACGTAACAGACTGAAGAAAGAAATCGGTAAAGGGATTTTACTATTTCTCGGCAACAATGAAAGCGGTATGAATTATACCGACAACACGTATCATTTCCGTCAGGATTCGACTTTTTTATATTTTTTCGGTTCGGATTATGCCGGTCTTTCGGCTCTGATCGATATCGATGAAGACCGGGAAATTATTTTCGGGGATGAACTGACCATCGACGATATCGTCTGGATGGGCACCCAACCCACGATACGGGAAAAGAGTGCTTCAGTAGGCATCACAGCAACCGCTCCGACCGCCCAGCTGAGCGATTATTTAAATAAAGCGGTACAGCAGGGACGTCGTATCCATTATCTGCCTCCTTACCGGGGTGAACATCAGGTCACCCTACTCCGTTTACTGGGGATTGCCCCTGAAGCGCAAGTTGCCGGAGCCTCTACCGAACTGATCCGGGCTGTAGTCGGCCAACGAAACTACAAATCGGCCGAGGAGATCAGGGAGATAGAAGAAGCAGTAAATATCTCCGCCGATATGCACATCCGGGCGATGCAACTTGTCCGGCCGGGGATGAAAGAATGTGAAATAGCAGCAGCAGTGACAGAAGTCGCTTTACAAAATGGCGGACAATTGTCTTTCCCGGTGATTGCCACCATTAACGGGCAAACCCTCCATAATCATTATCACGGTAATATCCTCCACGAAGGGCAGTTGTTATTGTTGGATGCAGGAGCGGAAAACGGCATGCACTATTCCGGCGACCTCTCGTCGACCATTCCGGTAAGTAAACATTTTACAGAACAGCAGAAAACCATCTATCAAATCGCTTTACAAGCCCATCAGGCCGCAGTTGCCGCCCTAAGACCGGGCATTCCGTTCAAAGAGGTCCATCTGATTGCCGCCCGTACGATTGCAGAAGGGATGAAATCGATCGGCCTGATGAAAGGAGATCCCGACGAAGCAGCCCGTTCGGGTGCTTATGCGTTGTTCTTTCCCTGCGGACTCGGCCACATGATGGGACTCGATGTTCACGACATGGAGAATTTAGGCGAAGTATGGGTAGGATATAACGGACAACCCAAAAGTACACAGTTCGGTTTCAAATCGCTCCGTCTGGCCCGCCCCCTGGAACCCGGTTTTGTCTTTACCATAGAACCCGGCATCTATTTTATTCCTGAGCTCATCGACTATTGGAGAAGTGAAAAACGGTTCTGCGAATTTATCCAATACGACAAATTGGAACCCTGGAAAGGTTTCAGCGGCATCCGTAACGAAGAAGACTACCTGATCACTCCCGACGGAGCACGCCGGCTCGGCAAATATAAACCGATGACAATCGGGGAGGTGGAAGGAATGAAGTAGGATTGGCGCACTGCGCCAATCAATAAAGTCTGATCCACTCATACCCATTCCCTGTCTGATCCATATAACGGATAAAATCTTCCGTCTTTATAGCCAGAGAAGCCCGGTTATCATTCGGATGAAACGACAATTTCCGGGCTTGTTTCAAATTTTCATCAAGGAAAACATAGACATGGTGTTCCGTATCGTTCACTAATCCGAAAGGGCTGACAGATCCCGGCTTCAACCCCAGGTATTTCTCCATCCGTTTTTCCGAAGCAAAACTTAATTTCCCTTGTTTTAATAGTTGTTCCAGATCATGAATCGCCAGATTCCGATCACAATGAAAAATAACCAGGTAATGCCGGTTTCCCTTATGATTCCTGAAAAACAAATTCTTACAATGTGTACTGTCCAAATTTTTCCAATATTGGCGGGCAATCTCGATCGTAGGTGCCTCAGGATGTTCCAGATAATCGAATTCAATACCCAAAGCTTTCAATGTCTCATACACTTTCTCCTGTCCAATCATCATCTCATTTTATTTTATTTTTTTCATCTCTCTTCTTTTCCCCTCCTTCATTTTCCCCAAACCTTCAACTTTTAGCTTTTTACTTTTTACCTTTCCCCCTATACCACCTCCCCTGCCACTCTCCTCTCTCGCGCAATCTCTTCTCCAGTTTAGCCACAAACTCATAATTCTTTATCCCCCATTTCGGAGCGATCAGATATTCTTCGGGTGATTGATTGACAAAACGTTCCAGATAAACATCCGGCCGGATATGTCCGATCACGTCCACTACAAAATCGAGGTATTCTTCATAACTATACAACCTGAAAACCTCCGGATGCCGAAGATATTGTTCGGCCATCGCCGTTCCCCGGACAATCTGCAACTGATGTAGCTTCAATACCTGAATCGGCAGATCGCACACACGGACCGCCCCCTCCAACATAGACTCCCGGCTCTCTCCGGGTAAGCCGAAAATCAAATGAGCTCCTATCCGGATACCTCTCTCAGCCGTTTTCCGTATCGCTTCCTCAGCTTCGGCAAAAGTATGTCCCCGGTTGACCGTTCGCAAAACTTCATCATTTGCAGATTCGACTCCATACTCTACACAAACATAACAACGCCGGGACAATCCGGCAATATAATCCAATACGTCATCGGTCACAGCATCCGGACGGGTAGCGATCACCAATCCTACTACATCGGGACAATCCAATGCCTCCTCATACTTTTGCCGTAACTCTTCCAAAGGAGCATAGGTATTCGAATAAGCCTGAAAATAAGCCAGATACTTTTGACCGATATACTTTCGGGCAAAAAAGGCCCTTCCCTCCCCGATCTGTCGGGATATCCCCGACACAGCCCGGCAATAACCCGGATTAAAACTCTCATTATTACAAAACGTACAACCACCGGTCCCTTTTTTCCCATCCCGGTTCGGACAAGTAAATCCACCGTCGATAGACAATTTTTGCACCCGTTCTCCAAATAATTCTTTGAAATAAGCGGGGTAATCATTGTACCGTTTCCGACTCTCTGTTGGCTTCATGCATTTTCTCTTTAGCAGAACAAAAATATCATTTTATTTCTTAATTTTGTTCCCGTAACCACAAACAATAAATGATGAAAACAATCTGCACGGGCATGTTCACGATCATGCTGGTCCTTCTTTTCCGTCCCGTCGGAGCTCAAACCGAAGATGCTTTTCCTTCATACATCGAACAATGTTTCAACAACTATTTCAATTTCAACCCCCAGGAAAAAATTTATCTACATACCGATAAACCGACCTACTCTGCCGGCGAAAATATCTGGTTCAGAGCCTACTGCGTAGATGCCAGCTATCATATCCCGACCCAATTAAGTAAATTTATCTACCTCGAACTCATCAACCGTCAGGATTCGATTTTAAAACGTATCCAAATAAAACAGACCGATTCTTGTTTTTATGGCAATTTGACGATTCCATCCACCACCCCTCCGGGAGAGTATTGCCTGCGTGTCTTTACCAACTGGATGCAAAATAACGAAGAAGATTTTTTCTTCAAAAAAAATATACAGATCGTCAGTACAGTGAATGAAGTAAACATTCACACGGCAAGCAGCCGTCAGGACAATGCAATCCGGACGACGCTCACCCTAATCGATAATGCCGGCAAACCTTATGTTCATCAACGTCTGAAAATCACGACCTACCGTCATAAACTAGCGGTAAACAAGACTACCTTGAAAACCGATGAACAAGGATCCGCCACTTTACAATATCCGGTCAGCGACAGTATCGACCGGATTCAGGTAGCGTTCCCGACGGACTTGCCTTTTGCTTTTTCAAGAGAAATCCCTTTATTGAATCTTTCCGACGACTTCGACTTTCAATTCTTCCCGGAAGGCGGTAATTTATTAGCGGGCACCACGCAAACCGTCGCCTTTAAGGCACTGGATGCAAACGGACGTTCGATAGCTGCCGAGGGAAAAATTTACAATAGTAAGGAACAGGAAGTCGTTTCTTTTTCAACCTTTCACCGGGGAATGGGAACCCTGGAACTGACCACCCAGCCGGGCGAACGCTACTATGCCCTGGTACATACCGCCACAAACCGGGAAAAAAGAGTCGACTTGCAGATTCCCCAAGCGGAAAATCTGGCCTTGCAGGTTTATCCTCAGGACAACCACCTGATCCTTGCTGTCAAAAAAGGAATTCATTTTCCTGCAGGGAAAACGATTTATATCGTTATGCACTCCAGAGGACGTCTGTTAGGCGTGCTACCGGCAAAAGACGATTTCGTGGGAGCCTTACCCCTGAACTCCCTGCCCGGTGGTACCGTGCAGTTCGTACTAGCCGATGCCGACTCACACATTTACAGCCAGCGTTCTTATTTTATAAAGCCGGATCCGCAACCTGTATTACAACTCCGGACCGATAAAGAAAAATACGACAGACGGGAAAAAGTAAACCTGACACTACAGTTTACAGACATCGGCGAGCACCCCCTCGAAGGCAGTTTTTCCCTCTCTGTTACGGACAATACGATGGTTCCCCGTGACACCCTATCGGACAATATCGTCAGTTATCTGCTCCTGACCTCCGACCTCAAAGGGCACATCGAAGCCCCGGGAAGTTATAGTCGTGAAACTCCCGAACACATCGATCTCCTCATGCTCACTCATGGCTGGACCCGTTATGAGATCGGGAAATTCCTGACTGCCACACCTTCTAAAGCCACTTTCAAGCTTGAACAGGGACAAGAAATCCGGGGAAAAATCACCAATTATAGCAATAAGCCGATGGCGAATGCCAGTGTACAAATCTTTATCCCCGGTGAAAATACATTGGGAGAAGTGAAGTCGAACGAAAACGGAGAATTCATCATCCGGGATCTGGATTTCCCCGATAGTACGATTTTTCTGGTACGTGGCTACAAAGAGAAAGGAGGAAAAATGGTAGATATAACTATCACTCCCCGGCTATTTAAAGATCCCGTCACTCATTTTACAATCCCCCGGGAAAATAAACCACTGGGCAAAGAAGAATTTATGGACCAGTTCAAAGGTAGTTATTTCTACCAGAACGGTGTGAAAGTCTATATTCTCGACGAAGCGGTCGTATTACGTCACCGTCCGGAAAGCGTACAACACAAATACGAAGGCCAATACACAGATATGACGGATTACATCCTGGGCCAGGAAGAATTGAATAAATTCAATACTTCCAGTATCTATCAACTATTATCCCGTCTTCCGGGTGTTATTGTCTCCGGTACCAAAGTGACGATGGCCCGCAACGGAAGTACGCCTCTGTTCATGATCGACGGATTGCCACAGACCGAAGACATGCTGAACGCAGTGATGCCGGAGGATGTGGACAATCTGGGAGTCATCCGCGACGGAGCCCGGCTGACTTTCTTCATGGCCCAAGGCGGTGCCGGCGGTGTGATTGTCATCAATACCAAACATGGCCATTTCACCCCCAAAGCCACTCCAGGGTTGATCAAATTCATTCCTTTAGGTTACTCCGAACCGGATGAATTCTACATGCCCCAATACAACGACCCGGAAATACTCAAAGCTCCTGAGATCGACTACCGCAGCACGATTTATTGGCAACCGGTCGTCCCGATCGATTCATCCGGGCAGACTTCCCTCTCTTTTTTCACTTCCGACATGGCCGGCAGTTATACCATCACCGTCGAAGGATTGGGGAAAAACGGGGAACCGGTATACCGGCAAACGACAATCCGGAGGGAATGATAAAGAGCCAAGAATTCAAAATTGAAAACGTTTGAGTAATAGATCATTATAAAAATAGAAGCCGATTTTTATAATAACAAAAAATATTCTATATTTGCAACTCTGAATACGCAAGCTCGCGTGGCTTTCAGTTTATTGTATATCAATAGTTTATAAAAACAATATCATAATAATAAACCTTCCCTCTCAGGGAAATAAATCAAATCTAACAGAAATATGAGTACGAAGTACGTTTACACATTCGGAGACGGAAAAGCAGAAGGCAAGGCAGACATGAAAAATCTGCTCGGTGGTAAAGGCGCCAACCTGGCGGAGATGAACCTGATCGGCCTGCCTGTACCTGCAGGTTTCACGATTACCACTGAAGTTTGTACACTTTACAACCAGAAAGGTAAAGATGCTGTTGTAAAATTAATAGAAAACGACGTTAAAGCCGGTATTGCACACATGGAAAAAATCATGAATGCAAAATTCGGTTCTAAAGGAGAGGCTTTCCCGTTGATGGTATCCGTACGTTCCGGTGCCCGTGTTTCTATGCCGGGTATGATGGACACCGTGCTGAACCTGGGATTGAATGACGATGCCGTAAAATTACTGGCAGAAAAATCAGGAAATGCCCGTTTTGCCTGGGACTCTTACCGTCGTTTTATTCAGATGTACGGCGATGTTGTAATGGGTGTAGCAGCAGCAAAAGGCGAGCACAATCCGTTCGAAGTTGAAATCGACAAGCTGAAAGAAGCCAAACATATCAAACAAGATACTGAATTTACCGTTGAAGATTTGCAGGTATTGGTCGAAAACTTCAAAAAAGTAGTCAAAACCAAAACCGGCAAAGATTTCCCGACTTGTCCGTGGGAACAGCTGTGGGGAGCCATCTGTGCCGTATTCGATTCATGGATGACCGAACGTGCCGTTCTGTACCGTCAGTTGAACCAGATCCCGGAAGAATGGGGTACTGCTGTTAACGTACAGTCTATGGTTTACGGTAACATGGGTAACAATTCGGCTACCGGTGTTGCTTTCAGCCGTGACGCTGCAACCGGAGAAGACATCTTCAACGGAGAATACCTGATCAATGCACAGGGGGAAGACGTTGTAGCCGGTATCCGTACACCGCAGGAAATCACCATCGAGGGTTCACGCCGTTGGGCTAAACTGCAGGGTATTTCCGAAGAAGAACGTGCTTCCAAATATCCTTCGCTGGAAGAAGCTATGCCTCAGGCTTATGCCGACCTGAACGCTGTACAGGAAAAACTGGAAGACCACTTCCACGATATGCAGGATATGGAATTCACCATCCAGGACGGTAAGCTGTGGATGTTACAGACCCGTAACGGAAAACGTACCGGAGCCGCTATGGTGAAAATGGCTGTCGATATGCTGAAACAAGGTATGATCGATGAAAAAACAGCTTTGTTGCGTCAGGAACCGGCTAAATTGGACGAGCTGCTCCATCCGGTATTCAATAAAGAAGCTCTGAAAAAAGCTCACGTTATTACCAAAGGTCTGCCGGCTTCTCCGGGTGCTGCCTGCGGGCGTGTCGTATTCTTCGCCGACGAAGCCGAAGAATGGAAAAACAGAGGTGAAAAAGTGGTTCTGGTACGCCAGGAAACTTCTCCCGAAGACCTGCGGGGTATGAACGTATCCGAAGGAATCCTGACCGCACGCGGTGGTATGACTTCTCACGCAGCTGTCGTTGCCCGTGGTATGGGTAAATGTTGTGTATCCGGCGCAGGAGATATCGTAGTCGATTATGCCAAACGTAATTTCTCCGTAAACGGAACAATCATCAAAGAAGGAGACTGGATTTCCCTGAACGGTTCTACCGGTGAAGTTTATTTAGGAAAAGTAGAAACAGAAGATGCAACATTGGACGAAGACTTCACAGCCATCATGAACCTGGCTGAAAAATATACCCGTATGTATGTACGTACTAATGCCGATACCCCGAAAGATGCCCGTAAAGCCCGTGACTTCG
The DNA here is from genome assembly GCF_000190535.1 of Odoribacter splanchnicus DSM 20712. Lineage (GTDB taxonomy): Bacteria > Bacteroidota > Bacteroidia > Bacteroidales > Marinifilaceae > Odoribacter > Odoribacter splanchnicus. Next base: position 4,339,900 of record NC_015160.1, on the reverse strand, counting down.
GAGCCAAAGGTGTCGGACTTTGCCGTACAGAACATATGTTCTTCGAAGGACACCGTATCGACGCTATGCGTGAAATGATCCTGTCCGACACGGTAGAAGGACGCCGGGATGCACTGAACAAGATCCTGCCGATGCAGCGGGGAGACTTCGAAGGTATCCTCGAAGCCATGAACGGACTGGGGGTTACCATCCGTCTGCTCGACCCACCTTTACACGAATTTACTCCGAACGAACCGGCTTCACAACAATATATGGCTCAGAAACTGGGAATTCCGGTAGAACGTATCAAAGAAAAAGTAGATGCACTGCACGAATTCAACCCGATGCTGGGTCATCGTGGCTGCCGTTTGGGAGTTACCTATCCGGAAATCACCGAAATGCAGGCCCGTGCGATCATCGAAGCAGCTTGTAACCTGAAACTGCGTGGTCTGGATCCTCGTCCGGAAATTATGGTTCCTTTGGTAGGTACTGTGAAAGAACTGAAACAGCAGGCTGAAATCATCAACCGTGTTGCAGCTATGGTATTCGAAGAAAAAGGCGTTAAAGTAGATTACAAAGTAGGTACGATGATCGAAATCCCGCGTGCCGCTATCACCGCAGATCAGATCGCCGAAGTAGCCGAATTCTTCTCATTCGGTACCAACGACCTGACTCAGATGACCTTCGGTTACTCCCGTGACGACGCCGGCAAATTCTTACCGGAATACATCAGGAAAGGTATCCTGAAAACCGATCCGTTCGCTGTATTGGATCAGGAAGGTGTAGGCCGTCTGGTTGAAATGGGTGTGAAACTGGGTCGTAAGACTAATGCAGACCTGAAAGTAGGTATCTGTGGAGAACACGGTGGAGAACCTTCATCCGTCATCTTCTGCGACTCAGTAGGTATGAACTATGTCAGCTGTTCACCGTTCCGCGTGCCCATCGCCCGCGTAGCCGCGGCTCAGGCAGCAATAGAGGAATAACACTCTAATATAAACATTCTTAATATCAGGCTGTAATTCACTGCTTTAGCGGTAATTACAGCCTGATTTGCGCTTGGGCGGTTCGTACATTTGACCGCAAAAAATGAGCCAAATGAACGTATTTGCTTACACTATGCTTACACCAAATTACCCGTTGCTTACACCTGCTTACACCAAGGAAAAAGCCTATTGCAGCAGTAAAATTAAAATTCAAAAAGTATGACAACATTAAAAGCAATGGTGAGAAAGCCGAGAACAGACGGTCTTTACTCAGTGTACATCCGAATCGTACACAACCGCAAGCCCGGTTACATCAAGACAGATAAAATTGTCGATGCGAACCATGTATCTAATGGTGAAATTACAGACCCGGTAGTGAATGAATTCTGTGCCATGATCATCAGGCAATACAGTGACCGGCTGAACAGAGTTGATGCTTCTCTTTGGAGCGTCAGCGAAGTCGTAGATTATTTGCTAAAGGCAGATGAAGAACTCTGCTTTAGCGAATATGCTCAATTTTTCATCAGAAAGATTGAATCAGAGGGGCGAGACCGTACCGCAAAGAACTACAAACTTGCCGTCTGCCATCTTGAACGCTATCTGGGAACAACCCAAATCATGTTTGGGCATATGTCATCCACTGTATTGAAAAAGTGGATTGAGTCTCTTGCTTTGACCAACAGAGCCAAAGAAATGTACCCTACTTGCATCCGGCAAATCTTTAACAGTGCGATAACGGAGTACAACGACGAGGAGCGTGACATAGTGCGTATCAAGTTCAATCCTTGGCATAAGATTAAAATTCCCAAGGCAGACACAACTTTAAAGCGGGCCATCAGTGCGGAGGCTTGTCGTGAGTTCTTCAATCGACCGCTCCCTGTAAGCAAAATGATTTCATCCCTGCCGGAACTGGGAAGAGACGTAGCACTCCTTTCTATTTGTTTAGGTGGAATGAATTCCGTTGACCTGTATGAGCTTAAAAAGACAAATTACCGCAATGGTATCATTAGCTATAAGAGAGCAAAGGTTCGGAACAGTCGCCGAGACGAGGGATATATGGAAATGAGAGTTGAGCCTTTTATCCAATCCACCTTTGACAAGTATCTTTCTACTGATGAAAATGAAGAATACCTGTTTAACTTTCATAGTAGATACAGCAATTCGGACAGTTTCAACGCCAATGTAAATATCGGTATTCGGAAGATATGCAAAGATATGGGTATGACAAAAGATGATTGCTATCGTTTTTATACCGCGAAACATCATACAATCTCTATCTAATTGAAAATTAAACAGTTATTTCTGTTTAATTAATATCAGGTAACGATTTAGAAACGAGCGAATTACAATATTCTGTTTTCTTTTGCCTCTGTCAAAGAACGATTCTTTCAATGCAAATATACACTTTACTTGTGACAAAAGCAATCTTTTTCTACATTTAATCGACTTACAGTCAGCCTTAAAGAGGGTATCTGGTCTCATTCCATCTTCTTCCTCAAAAATAACATAGCAGTCTAAATTGGTTTATGTATGGGATAGGTCTTGTTCATTCGATCCGGTAGACTACTATACATAAAAGTATAAAGGCGAGATACGACAAGGAGATGCCATGCTTTTGTGTAAGGGGAATCTCTCTTAGCTTATCGCAGACCATGTATAGCTAAGTGTTTTGAGAATAAACAGTCTGTAAAAAACGGAAAGACACCGATTATGGGCCGTATCACCATCAATGGAACCCAAGCCGGTTTCAGTTGTAAGAAAGAAGTGTCCCTCGCTTTGTGGGACGTCAAAACCAACCGGGCCAAAGGCAAGTCCGAGGAGGCCCGTACACTCAATCAGGAGCTTGACAATATCAAGGCGCAAATCACCAGGCACTACCAGTACATCTGCGACCACGACAGTTTTGTTACAGCCAAGAAAGTCTATAACCGCTATGTCGGCTTCTCAGAGGAATGCCACACCCTTATGAACCTTTTCAGGGAACAGCTGGAACCGTATAAAAAGAAAATCGGCATAGAGAAAGCCGAAAGCACCTACTGCGGTCTGGTTGCCGATTACAAGAGTCTCCTGCTTTTCATGAAAAGCAAGAAGAATGCAGAGGATATTGTCATCGAAGAACTTGAGAAATCATTCATCGAGGATTACTACAACTGGATGCTCGGTACATGCGCTTTGGCAAACTCCACTGTCTTCGGGCGTGTCAATACCTTGAAGTGGCTGATGTATATCGCGCAGGAAAAAGGCTGGATACGGGTTCATCCGTTCGCATCATTCGAGTGTATGCCCGAATACAAGAGGCGTTCTTTCCTTTCCGAAGAGGAACTGCAAAGGATAATCCATATAGAACCGAGATACAAACGCCAGCGTGCCATGCGCGACATGTTCCTGTTCATGTGCTTCACCGGTCTTTCCTATGTGGACTTGAAAGCCATAACATACGATAATATCCATACCGACTCCGACGGTGGTACATGGCTGATGGGCAACCGTATAAAAACGGGAGTGGCGTATGTCGTAAAATTATTGCCCATTGCTATCGAACTGATTGAAAAATATAGGGGTACGGATGAAAAGAAAGACTCCCCGAATGTGTCTTTCCGGTAGGTGAATACAATGCCATGCGGCTCAGTCTTGGAATCATAGGCAGGAAATGCAACTCCGGGGCGAGGTCACCCCGCACATCGGACGCCACGCATTTGCCGTTCTGGCCATACTCAAGGGGATGCTGCTGGAAACTCTTCAGAAAGTGTTTGGGCATAAGTCCATCACATACGTCCTGCGCATCCATTCACTTGTCCGGCGCAGGCGGGGCAATCTTTTTCTGGAAGTCGCCCATCTGTACGACCAGCGTGCTGACCAGCTTTCTCAACTCCTAATACGCGCTTGTTTCAATAATTGTCAGTTCCATACTAAAATTCTTTTTAAGATTCTGAATATGCGACAAAGTAACGCACATCCTATATCCTTTCCAAACAGATAATATCAGAGTCTTCCGTTGGCGTGCATTGGCGTATCCAACGTTAAAAGAGAAGGTCCTTCACCTGCATCCATGCGGCAACGGAACTTCCATTCCCTTACTTGTTTTCCATAAATTTATAGGATTAATTTCTGGTGCATGATATTAATAGTCATTATTCTGTCTGCTTTTTTTGCTTGCATAATTGCAGCTAACAGTTATCTATTCCAGAACGCATTGTTATGGAAAATGGCAAGCTGTTTTGTTGGTTTATGGATATTGTGTATGATAATTACCGTCTTCGTTTGTCGTAAACTTGAATGCTCTAATTAAAACAGTACGGTTGTCATGCTTTGTGTGTTTTATTATAAATATTATGAATTATTTGGAATTGATATGTAATATAGATAATTTTGCAGTCGGGAAATGGTTTCGGGAGGTTTACGCCTTCCGAATGAAAAGGGAACCCGGTGAAAATCCGGGACAGTACCCGCTGCTGTGAGTCCACAAAAACGGACATCGAACTTTTGCCACTGGTGTAATACCGGGAAGGCACGATGACCGGGACGAGTCAGAAGACCTGCCATGACCGGAATGAGATTTACACCTGCGGGATATACGGGTCGTAATCAAATAAGGAATAGCTCATCGGCCATTCAATATTTGAAGACAGACATATTCCCGTTCGTGTAAGTCCGCACGAACGGGAATTTTTTGTGTTTGTTAATAATATGTTTTACATTAAAATGAGTGACCTATGAAAAGAAAATTACGCTTTCTGGCAGGTGCCTGTCTATTTACCGCAACCGCCTTGTTCTCTGGCTGTAGCTCGGACGATGACTTTTTGATGGACCCGGTTGATTCCGGAACTTCGCAAACCCGTGCTGTGACAAATCCGGACGGTACTTTAACTATCACTTTCGATGATTTCGATCCCGGCATGTTAGCAGGACCTACCTCGGCCGGAGAAAATCTTTATTCGTACCAAGGGTATCCTCAAGTAACCACCATTTACGACAATACTCCGGAAGAATATCTCTTCCTTTCAATGTTTAATACTGTAGGTGGAAGCACAGAGTATTCCAGCGGCGGCATCGCACTTTCCAACTGGAACATCCGCTCCAATCAGTCGGGAAATACCGGAGACTGGTGGTATTCTTATCTAAACCAATGTTCTGTCTATAACACTGCGGTGGAAGCGGAAGGACAGAATAAGGAAGCCGGGCACAGCGGTTCCAATTTCGGTGTCGTTTACGGATATGTGGATGCTTACAATCAGGCATGGATGGCTAAACCAGAATTTTATTTCAATGTTCCCCGGAAATTGGTCGGCCTGTGGATCTGCAACACCTCATACACTTATGGTGTCATTACTTATGGTAATCAGTTCGGTTCTACGGGGGTAGCGACTCCTCTGAAAGAGATGAAAGGGTATTTCCAAGTGAATCTGGAATGTTATGATGCGAATGGCGGTCTGATCCGCACTTACAAACGTCTTTTAGCCGATTATCGTAACGGCCAACAACAGGTTGATCCTATCACGACATGGGATTATTGGGAAATCAATGCCGAAGGGGTGCAAAGTGTGAAATTCAACTTCGAGGGTTCGGATTCGGGAGCATACGGTTTGAATACTCCGGCTTATATCTGTATTGATGATATCACCATACAATAAAAAGAATACAAGGATATCCCTTCTGTCGGGGGTATCCCTGTTATTTTTCTAAAATCCACACATCATGCATCGTTTTCACTATTTTATTATTTCTGCCTGTATGCTGTTCACCTCCTGCAACAAGGATGAAGTCATTACCGAAGAAGTAGGAGGACAACCTATAATAGAACTTGACAGCGAGACCGGTATTTACACGGTCAAGGTCGATCACGAATTGACTATCGCCCCGACATACCAGAATGTTGAAGATGCTCTTTTTGCTTGGACGATAGACGGTACGCTGGTTTCTTCGGGTCCGTCTCTTCAACGTACATGGAATGAATGCGGGGATTTTTATGTCAAACTAAGAGTAGACAATGCGGAAGGCTATGCCGAAGAGGAACTGAAAGTAGAAGTGAAAGAACTCACCCCTCCGGTCATCTCACTGGCACTACCTTCGCAGGGGCTAAAAGTCGTCCGGAATACCGATTACACATTTACTCCCGATATTCAGCATTCGGATGTCGAAGGGTTCAAAATCGAATGGGTACGGGAAGGAAAAATCGTTTCCACCGAGAATACTTATACTTTCAATGAAAAAGAACTCGGTGTTTATACGGTGACAATCAACGCTTCCAATATAGATGGGACAACAACGAAAGACGTAAGCGTAGAGGTCGTGGAAACGATGCCCTACGTTGTCAAATTCCCGACCCCGTCTTACCTGCAAACATCCACGGACAGGTACACTTTTGCCGACCGTCCTGTTTTCCTGCGTCCGTTGTTGGAGTATTTCGACAATCCCCGTTTTGAGTGGAGTGTGGACGGTCAGGTCATGGAAGGAGAAGTGGAACGCATGTTCAAGTTCACGCCGTCCGCACCCGGAGAATACACCGTCTCCTGTACTGTGTCGGAAGACACACCGACGGAAAAAATAAGCAGGAATATCGACAAAGGGAAAACGGCTGTCACTGCCACCGTAAAAGTCGTTTGTGTGGACAAAAAGGAACAAGACGGCTTCCGGGCTTCGGGAAGTTCCAAGCTCTGGAATAAAGTCTATGAATATACCCCAGCTCCCGGCCAATTTATCAACGAGACGAGCACGATAGGCGGTATGACCGGCAACGAAACATCCCCTGAAGCGGCTGTCGCATGGGCAACACAGCGTTTGAAAGACAAACTGCACGTCTCTTTAGGTTCTTTCGGGGGTTATATCATCGTCGGCTTCGACCACAGTATTCCCAATTCGGGTAACCAATATGATTTCTGTGTTCAGGGGAACGCCTTTGACGGCAGTTCCGAACCGGGTATCGTATGGGTCATGCAAGATATAAACGGAAACGGATTGCCGGATGACGAGTGGTACGAACTGAAAGGATCTGAAGCAGGCAAGGAAGAAACAATACAGAATTTTGAAGTGACCTATTACCGTCCGGAAGGCAAAAAAATGGATGTCCAATGGATCAGTTCCGACGGTAGAAACGGCTGGGTAGACTATCTGTCCGCTTATCATACACAAGACTATTATTATCCGGCTTGGATTTCGGAAAACAGTTATACCCTGACAGGCACTTGTCTGGCCGCCCGCAACACCCAAGATTCTCAAACCGGTTATTGGGATAATCAGAGTTATGACTGGGGGTACGTGGATAATTTCGGAAACGACCAGATAGAAGGCGGCAGTACGGTGGATGGAAGCGGACAAAGGAACGGTTTCAAAATTTCCAATGCCATCCATGCCGATGGAACGGAAGCCAATCTGCAATATATTGACTTTATCAAAATACAATGCGGTGTTCTGGCCAAAAGCGGCTGGCTGGGCGAAGTTTCTACGGAGGTATTTTCTTTTGAGGATCTAACCAAATAATAAAAATTACAAGTATGAAAATTTATTTTCTTCCCATGCTCCTATCCTTGTTCTTTTTGGGAGCGTGTGACAAAAACGATGAAATTATACCTGAAGATGCAGATGAAAATTTCATCACATCGGTCGTGATGACCGTGGACGGGAAATCGTACACGGCCGACATTACGGACAATACAGTAACAATAACCGTTCCCTATACGGTATCGCTGAACAACGCCGAAGTGGAATTCAAGTACACAACTTCTGCAACAATCATACCTGCTCTTGAAACGGTAACGGACTGGGATAACGAACGAACCTTCCGGGTGACATCCTATAACGGAGATGCCCGCGAATATACCTATAAGGTCGTGAAAAGCGAGATAGAATCTGACGGAGATGTGGAGTTGAAGACCACCGAGGAGGTAGCTTCTTTTGCCGCAACCAAAACAACCGTTGTCAAAGGGAACCTGATTATCGGCTCTGATGCGGAAGAGGCAGAAAAAATCACTGACATATCTGCATTGGCATCTTTGAAAGAGGTTACTGGCAACATTGTCATTCGTAACAGTTACAACGGTGCAGACTTGACAGGGTTGGATAATATCGTTTCTGCCGGAGGTTTACAGGTAGGTTCGACCGATGTCGCCTCGAAAGCTACGGAACTTCACATGATTTCCATGAAAGCATTGGAAACGCTCTCCGGAGACATATCGGTATATAACGACCAAGTGACGTATGTCCTATTCGAGAAACTGGCAACTATTGAAGGAAGCGTGATGTTCAATGCGTCGTCGTTACAGAGTTTTGAGTTTCCGGTTCTGACTACTGTAGGTCAGGATCTGAATCTTCAAGGACTCAATGAAGAGAACACAGCAGCCGGTTCGATTGCGTCTTTGGAAATACCGGAACTGACAAGTGTCGGAGGGGTCTTGTCCGTAAACAATCTTGCCAAGCTGACTTCCATGAGCTTCCTTAAGCTGAAAGAGACCGGTGGCCTTGATTTCCATACCGTCCCCGTGATGTTGGAAACCATCAACCTTCCGGAAATCGAAACAGTAAACGGAAGTATTATTATGGAAGCCAATATGGAAGCTCCTCCTACCGGTAGTTTTGTTCCCCAACGAAATGACGTGCTTCAGGCTTTCGGTGGAATGGACAAACTGACAACGATAAAGGGACAGATAAAGATAAAGAATTTCACGGCACTCAAACAACTTCCCGACTGGAGCAAGATCACCACACTTGGAAGCATCACGCTGGATTATCTTGAAGATGTGAGCGGAACACTGCTGTTGCCGAACGCCCGATTTGAAACCTTCGGAGAAACAGCGCCCCAGATTGAAATTATAAACAAGGTGCAGCTCTCCAAAATTGAAACAGCCGAAGATTTGTCAAATGTAAATTTTGTCATCACCAGTCTCACGAATAATAAGTTCCCTGAAATCACGTTCAAGAATATCAAAGACTTCACTTGTAAGCCAACCACCAACAATATCGATTATACCATATCGACAATTCAACATGTATATGGAAATCTAAATGTGACAGGCCAAATGCGAAGCAATGCCAAATTTCCCGACTTGGAAATCATAGATGGATATGGATATATCCAAATACCCATGTTTGCTTCAATCACAATGCCAGTCTTGAAAGAAGTGGGAGGACAGTTCTATTTATCTGGAAATTTTACCAGTTGTAACTTGCCCTTACTATCCAAAGTTTGTTGTTCAGCTTCTCCTGTATATTATAAAGAGGGAGGGGGTTCGTTAGCAATATCTTTACAAAGTAAATCGCTGGATATTCCGGAATTGCTTCACGTAGGAGGTGAAGGGTTGTTCGTTAATAAAGCAACAGGCATTACTTGTGATAAATTACAGACTATAGATGGTACGCTACAGATAAAAAGTGCGACTTCTCTTTCTCAGGAAACACTTTCCATGGAGAAGTTGGAGACCTTGCATGGGGTTGTTTTTGACGGTTTGACGAAATTTACCGACTACACTTTCTTCGGCAAGTTTATAGAAAACGGAATGATTACGGGGGAAAGTTGGAGCGTGACGAAATGTGGGTATAACCCAACCTTCCAAAATATGAAGGACAAACAATATACGCAGCAGGATTAAACCTTATACCTTAACCAGAGTACCCGTAATGATTCGGGTACTCTTTTTTATCCGAATGACAATGAGCAGAACAATACAACGGATTTGCCTTTTTCTTTTCTGCCTGCCAGTTTTCGGCAGTTGCATGAAATGGGATTACGGAGAGATGGAAGATTTCTCTGTATCGGCCTCTGGTCTTTTCATTACCAACGAGGGGAATTTCCAGTACAGCAATGCCACGCTTTCCTACTACGATCCCGCCACGTGCGAAGTGGAGAATGAAGTGTTTTACCGTGCCAACGGGTTCAAGTTGGGCGATGTGGCCCAGTCTATGGTTATCCGGGACGGTATAGGCTGGATCGTGGTGAACAACTCGCATGTGATTTTCGCCATCGACATCAATACTTTCAAGGAAGTGGGCCGTATCACAGGTTTCACCTCACCCCGGTATATCCATTTTCTGTCGGATGAGAAAGCCTATGTGACGCAGATATGGGACTACCGTATCTTCATCATCAACCCCAAGACATACGAGATTACCGGCTATATCGAATGTCCAGACATGGACATGGAATCGGGTTCCACCGAACAAATGGTACAATACGGCAAGTACGTCTATGTGAACTGCTGGTCGTACCAGAACCGCATCCTGAAAATCGACACGGAGACGGACAAGGTCGTGGACGAACTGACCATCGGCATACAACCTACTTCGCTGGTCATGGACAAATACAACAAGATGTGGACCATCACGGATGGCGGTTACGAGGGCAGCCCATACGGTTACGAGGCACCGTCTCTCTATCGTATAGACGCCGAGACTTTCACCGTAGAGAAACAGTTCAAGTTTAAGCTGGGCGACTGGCCTTCGGAAGTCCAGCTCAACGGTACACGGGATACACTTTACTGGATCAACAACGATATTTGGCGAATGCCGGTGGAAGCCGACCGTGTTCCCGTCCGGCCTTTTCTGGAGTTTCGGGACACCAAATACTACGGCCTTACGGTCAATCCCAACAACGGGGAGGTATATGTGGCCGACGCTATTGATTACCAGCAACAAGGTATCGTGTATCGCTATTCGCCGCAAGGCAAGCTGATCGATGAATTTTACGTGGGAATCATTCCGGGAGCTTTCTGCTGGAAATAACGAGGAAGGAGGACAAAAATGAAAAGACATCTTATTCTATTGTTCGTGGGGGTAAGCCTGCCCTTTCTGCTTGCCGCCCAGCAGAAAAATTCCGTCAGCATTACCAAAAGGGTACTACGTCTTCCGGAGGTTACGGTGGTGGGCAAACGACCTATGAAGGATATAGGCGTGCAACGAACCCGTTTCGATTCCATCGCCATGAAAGAGAACATCGCCTTGTCTATGGCCGATGTGCTGACATTCAACTCATCCGTTTTTGTCAAGAACTACGGACGCGCCACGTTATCCACCGTGGCTTTCCGGGGTACCTCTCCCTCGCATACCCAAGTGACGTGGAATGGTATGCGCATTAACAACCCGATGCTGGGCATGACGGATTTTTCCACCATCCCTTCTTACTTTATCGATGATGCCTCGCTGCTGCACGGAACGTCATCGGTAAACGAAACGGGCGGCGGCTTGGGTGGTCTGGTCAGGCTCTCCACTTCTCCGGCCAACCATGAAGGGTTCGGGTTGCAGTACGTGCAGGGAGTGGGGTCGTTCAGCACGTTCGACGAGTTTCTCCGCCTGACCTACGGTGACAAACACTGGCAGTCCTCCACCCGTGTGGTGTATTCCTCTTCCCCCAACGACTACAAATACCGAAACCGGGACAAGAAGGAAAACATCTATGACGAGGACAAGAACATCATCGGTTCCTATTACCCGACGGAACGCAACCGCAGCGGGGCTTATAAGGATCTGCACGTCTTGCAGGAAATTTATTATAACACGGGCGAAGGCGACAAGTTCGGGCTAAACGCCTGGTATATCAATTCCAACCGGGAACTGGCGATGCTCAGCACGGATTACGGGAACGACATGGACTTCGAGAACCGCCAAAGGGAGCAGACGTTTCGCGGCGTCCTCTCGTGGGATCGCGTGCGGGAGAAATGGAAGGTCGGTGTAAAAGGCGGCTATATACACACATGGATGGCCTATGATTACAAGCGGGACAAGGGAAACGGCGAAATGGCTTCGATGACCCGCTCACGCAGTAAGATTAACACGTTCTACGGAAGTGCGGACGGGGATTATGCTCCTTCAGAGAAATGGCTGTTCACGGCCGGTGTTTCCGTACACCAGCATTTGGTGGAAAGCGCGGACAAAAATATCATCTCGCAGGAAGGTAACAAGGCTGTTGTCGGGTATGACAAGGGACGTGTCGAGTTTTCCGGTTCCGTTTCTGCGAAATGGCGGCCTGTCGATCGTTTTGCCGCCTCGCTTGTCCTTCGCGAGGATATGTTCGGTACGGAATGGGCCCCGGTTATCCCGGCTTTCTTCATCGACGGGGTACTGTCGAAAAAAGGCAATATCGTGGCGAAAGCATCCATCTCCCGGAACTACCGTTTTCCCACGCTGAACGACCTCTATTTTCTGCCGGGCGGTAATCCCGACCTGAAAAGCGAGCACGGCTTCACATACGACGTGGGGTTGTCGTTCTCGGTGGGGAAAGAAAATGTATATGCTTTGAGCGGTGGTATCAACTGGTTCGATTCGCACATCGACGACTGGATCATCTGGCTACCCACAACCAAGGGATTCTTCTCCCCCAGAAACCTCAAAAAGGTACATGCTTACGGGGCAGAGACCAACGCCCACCTTGATATAATGCTCGGAAAGGACTGGAAACTGGATATGAACGGAACTTTCTCGTGGACTCCCTCGATCAACGAGAGCGAACCGATGAGTCCGGCAGACCAATCCGTCGGCAAACAGTTGCCATACGTGCCGGAGTTTTCCGCAACGGTGACCGGACGTCTGTCATGGCGGACATGGAGCCTGCTTTACAAATGGTGTTATTACAGCCAGCGTTATACCATGTCGAGTAATGACTATACCCTGACGGGCTATCTGCCCCCTTACTTCATGAATAACGTGACACTGGAAAAACAGCTCTCTTTCCGATGGGCCGATCTGTCGCTAAAGGGCAGCATCAACAACCTGTTCGATGAAGAATACCTTTCCGTATTGTCCCGTCCCATGCCGGGCATCAATTTCGAGATATTCATCGGCATAACACCCAAGTTCGGAAAAAACAAAAATAGTAAACGATAATCTGCATCAATATGAACGCATTAAAGAATTTAAGCCTGATTTTGTTGCTTTCTCTGGCATTTACAGGCTGCCACAACAAAAGCTCAAAAATCAATGATTTCAACCTGCTGCTTTATGCTCCCGAATATGCCTCCGGCTTCGACATCAAAGGGGCGGGCGGGAAGGAAAGCGTACTGATAACCGTCAGGAATCCCTGGCAGGGAGCGGACAGTGTAACCACATGGCTGTTTATCGTCCGCAACGGTGAAGAGGTTCCCGAAGGGTTTGCAGGACAGGTACTCAAAGGAGACGCCAAACGCATCGTGGCGATGTCTTCCACTCATATCGCCATGCTTGACGCAATCGGTGAAGTCCGGTGTATAACCGGCGTTTCGGGAATCGACTACATTTCCAACCCAGACATCCAAGCCCGCCGCGACAGTATTGGCGATGTCGGCTATGAAGGGAACATCAACTACGAGTTGCTGCTCTCGCTCGATCCCGACCTCGTTCTGCTCTATGGGGTGAACGGCGCAAGCGCAATGGAAAGCAAACTCGAAGAACTCGACATACCGTTCATGTATGTCGGCGATTATCTTGAAGAGTCGCCTCTCGGCAAGGCCGAATGGATGGTAGTGCTTTCAGAAGTCACAGGAAAACGTGAGAAGGGTGAAAAAGCCTTTGCCGCAATCCCGGTCAGATACAACGCCTTGAAAAAGAAAGTGGCCGACAGTACCCTCGGCACTCCTTCGGTTATGCTTAATGTTCCCTATGGCGACTCGTGGTTCATGCCTTCAACCCAAAGTTATGCAGCCCGCTTGATTACTGATGCGGGAGGCCGCTATATCTACCAGAAGAACACGGGAAACGCTTCTATCCCCATTGACTTAGAAGAAGCATATCTGCTCGCGTCGGATGCGGACATGTGGCTGAACGTGGGAATGGCGAACTCCCTTGACGACTTGAAGGCATCATGTCCGAAATTCACCGATACCCGATGTTTCAAAAATGGAGAGGTGTATAACAACAACGCCCGTACCAACACAGCCGGGGGTAACGACTATTACGAGTCTGCCGTCGTGAATCCTGACATCGTGCTCCGCGACCTCGTGAAGATATTCCATCCTGAACTGGTGCAGGAAGAGTGTGTGTATTACAAGCAACTGAAATAGATGCGTTCCCGTTCGACTATATTATTCTCCATATTGATTACGCTCACGGTCGGTCTTTTTTTACTGGACTTGGCCGTGGGAGCTGTCAACATTCCGATCCGCGATGTATGGGCAGCACTGACCGGGGGAAATTGTTCCCGTGCCACGGAAAAAATCGTACTCAACATACGCCTCATAAAAGCTATAGTGGCACTGTTGGCCGGGGCTGCCTTATCGGTCAGCGGTCTTCAGATGCAGACCCTCTTCCGTAATCCTCTTGCCGGTCCCTATGTCCTTGGCATCAGTTCCGGTGCAAGTCTCGGTGTGGCACTTGTGGTACTTGCCGGGATCGGTTCATCAATAGGCATTGCCGGAGCAGCGTGGGTGGGTGCGGCTGTCGTGTTGCTCGTGATAACTGCCGTCGGACAGCGAATAAAAGACATCATGGTAATCCTGATTCTGGGCATGATGTTCTCATCGGGCGTAGGTGCTGTCGTGCAGATATTGCAGTACCTCAGCAAAGAGGAATCGCTGAAAGCCTTTGTCATTTGGACGATGGGGGCTTTGGGTGACGTCACCTCCGGACAACTTCTGATTCTTGTTCCATCGGTGTTTGCCGGACTGCTGTTGGCGGTACTGACCATCAAACCGCTTAACCTCCTGCTGTTCGGAGAGGAATATGCCGTAACAATGGGACTGAATATTCGGCGTTCACGCAGCCTGTTGTTTCTCTCGACAACGCTGCTCGCCGGAACGATAACCGCTTTTTGCGGTCCGATAGGTTTCATAGGTCTCGCTATGCCTCATGTCACAAGAATGCTTTTCCAAAATAGCGATCATCATGTCCTTCTGCCCGGAACAATTCTTTCGGGAGCATCGATATTGCTTCTTTGCGACATCATTTCTAAAATATTCACCTTGCCGATCAACGCCATTACAGCTCTATTGGGAATCCCAATCGTCGTATGGGTGGTTTTACGCAACAAATCCATCACCGCATGATAGAATTACAGCATTTTTCCATAGGTTACAAAGAAAACTCGTTGCTCCACGAGGTAAATGCCACGATAAAAAAAGGTCAACTGACAGCCCTTATCGGAAGAAACGGGACAGGAAAATCGACGTTGCTCCGCGCCATAGCCGGTCTGAACCGGTGTTATTCCGGAAAAATCATTCTCGACGGGCACGACATCGCCTGCATGAAAACCGAAGATATGGCAAAAACGCTGGCTGTCGTCACGACCGAGCGCACGCGCATCGCCAACCTGCGGTGCAAGGATGTCGTAGCCATAGGCCGTGCTCCTTATACCAACTGGATAGGTAGGATGCAAGAAACAGATAAGGAGATAGTCATGCAATCGCTCATTTCGGTGGGAATGGAGGCTTATGCAAACCGCACGATGGATAAAATGTCGGATGGCGAATGCCAGCGTGTGATGATTGCTCGTGCATTGGCACAGGATACTCCTATCATTCTCCTTGATGAACCGACTTCCTTTCTTGACATGCCTAATCGCTACGAACTTGTGGCGTTGCTTCGTAGGCTTGTCCACGACGAGAAAAAATGTATCATGTTCTCGACACATGAACTTGACATCGCGTTGTCCATGTGCGATTCGATAGCATTGTTAGATACCCCGAATTTAAGTTGCTTGACCGCGTCTGAAATGCAGAAAAGCGGATACATTGACAGACTTTTCCAAAATGAAAACATCCGTTTCGACTCCTTATGCGGTACAATGATTTTGAAACAATGAGTATATACACTGTAGAAAATTTTACTTCAGACATCACTGTTGAAGGATATATCGCCGAATTCCGTGACGAACCACATTTTCTTGAACTTTGCAAACAATGTACCAATTACGGTAAAAGTTGGGGGTGTCCTCCATTTGATTTTGATACGGAATCGTTTCTCCGACAATACAAGTATGCACATCTTATGGCAACGAAGATAATCCCTGAAGACAAAGATATTCCGATTGAATATACACAAAAACTCATTTTACCGGAACGGATACGAATCGAGAGCGAATTATTGGATATGGAACGGAAATATGGAGGGCGTTCATTTGCCTATATAGGTAAATGTCTTCACTGCTCAGATAACGAGTGTACGCGTAACTGCGGCACACCATGCCGACACCCGGAAAAAGTGCGTCCGTCACTCGAAGCCTTCGGATTTGACATAGCCAAAACGCTTTCTGAACTTTTTAACATCGAACTTCTTTGGGGAAAGGATGGCAAATTACCTGAATATCTTGTTCTCGTAAGCGGATTTTTTCATAATGAATACGAACTTTGCAACATAGCATACTAATGATTCGGACATGAAATAAACAGACAAACTAACCACATTCGGTTCAATCTGTTTTGTGATTTCAAATGAATTATAGTTAGATATGTAAAAAGCGACGCTGGAGCTTGAAATAAGTAACGGTTTATCGGTGTATTCTCCGTTAAACCGTCCTGTTTTCGTTAAACGAAAACACAACTTGCTGTCCCCTAATGGGGACAACATTCTCCAATAGGAATTGTGTATCAGCCCATTGTACGGCTATTCTCCTGTGATTTTCGGGTCATTTCCATCAGGCATTTGCCGGCTGCTCTCCCCATAAAAAGGTGGCTGTCTCTCCTGAATCATGTGACTTACGCCCATAATTCAGGAATAAGGGAGACGTATGTACTGGAAATCTGCCCTTTCCATACCCTATTCTCCATTAATGGATTGTTATTTTTACACTTCTGCAAATGGAGAATGGCAGGTAGCCGTATACACCTTATTGTTTTTCTTCATTGTCTCCATTAATGGATTGTTACTTTTACACGAAAATCAGATGATATACCTTGATATTACAGGAGCTTTTCCGGATTTTCCAATTCCATTACAAGCAAATCAACTGTTGTGCATGGCTTATGTTCCTTATAGTCTTCATCACCTTCAAAGAAGGAGCGAAGCCGTTCTGCATACCGCTTGGCCAAATCTTCATTACCGATAGTTGTCAGCATCTTATAGACAGATGCGTCATTCTTCTTGTATTCATAGTTTTCATATCCGGGATGCTTCCGTATTTCACTTTGCAATTTTTCAATGTAGTCATGTCGGCTGATGCCTGCATCCAGATATTGGAAATGTAGGAAATACCAAAGTTCAAAAGCTTCATTCGTCCATGCGCTTTGAAACGAATAGGATGCGGCCAACTTGATGGCTTCATTGAAGTCCGTAAAATCATCCTTGTCAAAAACCACCCAGACACGGTCGAATGGCAATTGACGCTTGCGCTCCAGTTCATCCTTGATTTGGAGTGTCCGTTTTACGAGTGCACAGGTCGATTTGCCTTCACCTACTATTTTTTCATCCCGGACTTCCGAATACCGGTCTCTGACCAATGCCTGAAAATAGTTGGGTTCGGTACGTGAGCCTTCACAGACAATCAAGAAACGTACAATTTTTGAACGGGTGTTTTCCTTACGTTTCTTGGCTGCCTTGGCTTCCCGTTTCTCACGTTTGAGTTCTTCAATCTTATATTTCGGTAATAATCCCATGATAATGTCATTTTAATTCAGGAAAGGGATAGCTCCATAACGTCCGTTGATATAATCCTTTTGCACACTTCGGTCATTTCGGATTTTCGTACCGTTTTCGTCCTTGAACTCAAGCAAGGAATAAAGGTCGGACGATTCAGTCTTGTCTTTCTCGGTAAACCAAATCTGATCACGACGCAGGTAAGCAAGATTGAGCAGGTTGGTATCGTGGGTGGCAAAAATGAGCTGGGCACCGTGGGGGTTAGTCTCAGGGTTCATAAACAGTTGAAGGATGCTACGGGTGAGAAGGGGATGTAATTTGGCATCCAGTTCATCGACAATCAGCACTTTGCCTAATCTGAGCGTGTCAAAAATGGGACCGGACATTTCGATAACCTTTTTCGTGCCTTCCGATTCCATCTCGTCCTTGTCAAACGTACCGATTCCGCTTACATTGCCTTGTTCATCATAGATGTTATGGGTAGTCTTGGCTTCCATTATCTTTTTACCCTTCAGTTCTTCCACCAACTTGGAACGCAACGCTTCAGGAATTTGCATCTTACCGGAAAGACTCTCATCAGAGAATGACTTTTCAGTAACCAACAGCTCGTTAAAACCGAGTTGGGCATGATGGAAAAATTCCAAAGCCTGCTTGCATCCCTCCAAACGGTTGCTGAACATTTGGAGAGTGAAACCTTCATATCCTTGGCTGTCCATTCCTGAAAGGTAATTGCAATTATTGAACCAGTCCAAGATGCGCATGGATTTTGCACCGTTTAATTGAGCCACCAATGAAACGAACAGACGATTGGAGGGGGTGGCTCCCTCTTTACCCAGTCCTTCTGGGAAACGGGTCTTGGATACTTCAAATTCATTGTCCACACGCAGAAACAGGTTGAACTCACGTTGTCCGGCACACTTCTCATACAACCACTCCTTACAAATATGTGTCTTGTCATAATCAAATCCATACCGATATTTTACATCGTCCAGCAGGAATTGGATTTCAAAAGAAGTCGGAGCATTGGCCGAGGTCAAATCCAACTTGAAAGGCTGAAAATATAATTCATCGGTAGGGTTCAGACGGACACTGCCCAACAAGACGCTTCTCATGGTCATCAAGGCCAGCAGCACATTGCTCTTTCCGCTCGAATTGGCACCGTACATCACGGCAGTCGGCAGCAAGCGATAAGATTCCTTTTGGATAACAGATTCTTTCAATTCCTTGATTGAACCGGCTTCCATACTGAGCGTTTTTTCGTCTCTGAATGAACGAAAATTCTGGAAAGTGAAGTTTACTAACATTGCATTCGGGTTTAACGTTTGCACAAAGGTAGCGAATATAATCGGTTTTGGTATCATATTTCGTGAATATTTCTCGTTTATTAGTATCTGCTATCCAATTTCCAGTGTTAGCGACAGCGTTTTTTGAATAATTCAATGCGCATTTTCAATAATGACCAAAAATTCTCCGGTATCGAAATCAAACGGCGGACACCCCCAACTGTTACCATAATTAGGGCATTGTTTGCAAAATTCGACGAACCGTTTCTCATCCCGGAAACGTGAAATGTATTCATCCACGCCGATGCTTGCCGTGAAATTCTCTATGATATATTCCTTAGTCATTGTCCCACTTTAATGAATCCTGTCGCAGTGTCGAATGATACGCTATTATTGCGGAACAGCCGTTCGATGCAGCCACTCCGGCGCATCTCATCGGTGGGCAAGCGTACCAGTCGGGGCGGGTCGATAAGGGCTATCGCATCGGCGAGCGAGAGGGCGATATCGAGTTCGTGGGTAGAAAAGAGGATACATTTCCCTTCGTCGTGCGCCAGCTGTGCCAGCAGCGTACACAATTCGTAGCGGTTGGGCATATCGAGGAACGAGGTGGGTTCGTCGAGCAGAATAATCGACGTATCCTGCGCCAACGCCCGTGCGATCATGATGCGCTGGCACTCGCCGTCCGACATCTTGTCCATCGTGCGCTCCGCATAAGCCTCCATGCCCACCGAGGCGAGCGACCGCATGACAATCTCCTTGTCGGCCTCCTGCATTCTGCCGATCCAGTTGGTATAGGGTGCGCGGCCTATAGCTACGACGTCCTCGCATTTGAGGTTAGCAATGCGCGTGCGCTCGGTCGTGACGAATGCCAGCGTCCGGGCCATCTCTGGGGCTCGCATATCGGCGGCGAGACGTCCGTCGAGCAGGATTCGGCCGGCATAACGGCGGTTCAGTCCGGCGATTGCCCGAAGCAGCGTCGATTTGCCCGTGCCGTTGCGCCCGATAAGGGCTGTCAGTTTGCCCTTTTCGATTGTGGTTTCTACCTCGTTGAGCAAGGTTCGCTCCCCGTAGCCTATGGAAAAATCGTGTAACTCTATCATGCGGTGATGGATTTGTTGCGCAAGACCACCCACACCACGATGGGGATTCCCAGCAGTGCGGTGATGGCATTGATCGGCAGGGTGAACAGTTTGGAAACGAGGTCGCAAAGCAGCAACACGGAAGCACCCGAAAGAACGGTTCCCGGCACGAGTACCCGATGGTCACTGTTGCGGAACAGCATCCGCGTGACGTGGGGCATAGCCAGCCCGATGAAACCTATCGGACCGCAAAAGGCGGTCACCGTG
The DNA here is from genome assembly GCF_000190535.1 of Odoribacter splanchnicus DSM 20712. Lineage (GTDB taxonomy): Bacteria > Bacteroidota > Bacteroidia > Bacteroidales > Marinifilaceae > Odoribacter > Odoribacter splanchnicus. The sequence continues at coordinate 4,319,845 of NC_015160.1, read as the reverse complement.
CCGGCCAGCAACGTCGTGGATAGAAACAGCAGTCCGCGTGAGCGGCGGACGTTCAGCCCCATCGTCACGGCATACTCCTCGCCGAACAGCAGCAGGTTGAGCGGTTTGATCGTTACCACCGCCAACAACAATCCGGCAATAATCGACGGGATGAGTATCGCAAGCTGGTTGAAGGTCACGTCACCGAGCGATCCCATCGTCCAGACGACGAACATTTTCAAGGATTCATCGTTGGCGACGTACTGCAATATCTGAACAACTGCACCGATTCCCGACGAGAACATCATGCCGAGAATCAGAATCACCATGATATCCTTGATGCGGTGACCGACAGCAGCGATGACAACCAACACGATTGCCGCTCCGAGCCATGCCGCCCCAGCGATGCCTATCGACGAGCCGACGCCGGCAAGTACGACGAGCGCCACGCCGAGGCTCGCGCCCGAACTGATGCCGAGCACGTAAGGCCCGGCAAGGGGATTGCGGAAGAGGGTCTGCATCTGAAGACCGCTGACCGACAGGGCGGCTCCGGCCAGCAACGCGACCACCGCCTTAATCAGTCGGATATTCAGTATTATTTTCGCCGTCGCTCGCGGACAATCGCCGCCCGTCAGGGCCGCCCAAACATCGCCGAGCGGCACGGCGACAGCCCCCACCGCCAAATCCAGCAGAAACAGGAAGAGGGTGAGGGCAGCCAGTGCGGTAAATAATAGGACGGAACGGGAGCGCATTTATTTCAATTGCTTGTAATAGACGAAATCTTCTGCTACCAGTTCGGGGTGGAATATCTTTACGAGGTCTCGTAGCACGAGGTCGGGATTCACCACGGCCGACTCGTAGTAGTCGTTGCCTCCGGCGGCATTCGTGCGGGCGTTGTTGTTATAGACGTAGCCGTTGCGGAAGCACCGGGTGTCGGTGAACTTCGGGCAGGCGGCTCGCAGCTCGTCGAGCGTGTTCGCCATACCCACATGCATCCATATATCGGCTTGCGAGGCCAGCAGATACGCCTCTTCGAGGTCGATGGGCGCGGAAGCGTTGCCCGTGTTTTTCTTGTAGATGTAATCGCCTCCCGCATCGGCAATCAGCCGCACGGCGTAGCTCTTTGTCGAGGGCATGAACCACGAATCGCCGTAGGGGATGTTGAGCATCACCGAGGGGGCATCGAGTGCTGCATCGGTCACACGTTTTTTCAAAGCGTTATACCGAACCGGAATCTCGGCAAAGGCCGTTTCTCCCTCTGCTCGTTTCCCTGCAACCTCCGCCAGAGCCACCAGCCATTCGGCTTTGCCCAACGGCGACTCTTCCAAATAGTCGCCGACGTACATGAACGGGATACCCAACTCTTTGAGTTTGCCCTCCATCGAACTGGCCCCGTTCACGCCGTAGAGCAGCACGAGGTCGGGGTCGAGCGAGAGCAGCAGCTCGTAGTTGATGTTCCCTTCGTAGCCCACGTCGCCGACGCTGTCGCGGCGTGCCTGAATATCGGGATTGGAGATGTAGTCGATGCCTGACACGCCGACCACGCGCCCCGTTTCGCCGATTGCGTCGAGCATGGCGACGTGGGTCGAGGACATGCAGACGATGCGTCCGGCATCCCCTTCGAGTACCTGACCGGTGAAATCTTCGGGAGCGGGTTCGCCGTTACGGGCGATGAACAGGCTCGTGGTGACGCTGTCGGCCCCCTGCCACGGGTTTGTGACGGTGAGCAGGACGCTTTTCTTACCTTCTGCTCCCTTTATGTCAAAGCCCGAAGCGTATTCGGGGGTATAAACCGAACTGCCGAAATCGGCGAGTCTGGAACTTTTGTTATGACAGCCTGTGAATACCAGTACAAGCAGCAACAGCAGGCTAAGATTTTTCCACACTTTCTTATCGTTATTGATTTGGATTTACGGATTTTTTCTTGTTTTTCCCGAATTTCGGAGTGATGCCGATAAAGAACTCGAAGTTGATACCGGGCATGGGGCGCGAGAGTACCGACAGATAGTCCTCGTTGAAGAGATTATTGACGGCAAATTTCAACTGTACGTCCACCGGCTTGAAGAACAGTTTTTTCTCCAACGAGACGTTGCTCATAAAATACTGCGGCAGGTGTCCCGTCAGCGTGTAGTCGTTGCTCGACATGGTGAAACGCTCCGAGTAGAACGCCCACTTATAAAGGAACGCCCACGACCGCCACGACAGGCGTCCGGTCAGCGAGGCGGAATGCTCCGGCACGTAGGGCAGCTGTTTACCCACCGACTGGTCGGCGGGCGACATCTTCTCGCCTTCATTGATGGAGGGTGTCCACGAGTAGGTGCCGTTCAGGTCGATGAGCCAGTCTTTCGCCGGCTGCACGGCCAGGTTCGCCTTAACCTCCACACCGTAGGCGTGTACCTTCTTCACGTTGCGCGGCGAGAAGAAACCTTTGGTCGTCGGCAGCCAGATAATCCAGTCGTCGATGTAGGAGTCGAACCAGTTCACGCCGCCTCCAAATTTATAGACACCCTGTTTGCCCACGTCGAAGCTGACGCCCGCATCGTAGGTAAAGCCCTGCTCGTTTTTCAGATCGGGATTACCGCCCGGCAGGAAATAGAGGTCGTTGAGTGTCGGGAAACGGTAGTTGCGCGACACGGAGGCTTTCAGCATGATGTTTCCTTTCGGTGAAATGAGACCGTCCATGAAGAACGCCGGGATAAGCGGCGACCACCGGTCGCCGTACATCTCCTCGCGCAGCACCACCGACATGCCTAACCGGTCTATCGGCTGCCACTTGGCGGATACGGAGCCGGAGAGTTCCACGCGCCCCTTGTCATAGCCCACGATGGCTTTGCTGCCGTCCTGCAAGATGATGTTCTTGTCCTCGCTGCGTACCAGATGCTGGTACGCAGACACGTTAGCGGTCAGGAACCACCGTTTCGTCGGGCTGTATTCGCCCTCCGCCTGCCCGTAGAAGGTATTCACCTTGCTGCGGGAGCGGGTCATCGACGCCCAGTTGCCGGGTGCCACCTCCCGCTTGTAGTCGTAGGCCATCCACGTGTGGATATAGCCGCCCTTCATGCCGACTTTCCAGTTGCTCTTGATGTGGTCCCACGAAAGGATGCCTCGGAACGTCTGCTCCCGCTGGCGGTTCTCGAAGTCGGCGGCGTCGCCGTAATCGGTGGTCAGCATCGGGAGTTCCCGGTTGGAGTTGATGTACCACGCATTCAGGCCCAATTTATCGCCTTTGCGGGTATTGTAATAGACCTCTTGAAGCAGATGCAAATCCTTGAATGCACCGGAGCGGTTGCGCTCCACAGGGTGGTACTGTCCGATGATGTTCTTCTCCTCGTCGTAGATATTGATTTTCTTGTCGTGGTTGGTGTACTTGTAGTCGTTGGGCGAGGAGGAGTAGACCGCACGGGTGGAGACGTGCCACCGCTCGCTGCCGTAGGTGAAGCGGGCGAACTCGTCGAAGGTCTTGAACGAGCCGATGCCCTGCACGTATTGGGCATGGAATCCCTCGGCGACTTCGGGAGCCGTGCCGAGCTTGACCAGACCGCCCAGACCGCCGCCCGTCTCGTTCACCGACGAAGTGCCGTGCAGCAGCGATGCGTTGTCGATGAAATAGGACGGGATGGTCGAGAAGTCGGTCATGCCGAGCATGGGGTTGTTGATGCGCATACCGTTCCACGTCACCTGCGTGTGCGAGGGCGACGTGCCGCGGAAGGCGACCGTCGAGAGCGTGGCGCGGCCGTAGCTCTTGACGAATACGGACGAGTTGAAGGTCAGGATGTCGGCCATCGAGAGAGCGATGTTCTCTTTCAGTGCGAGCGAATCGAACTTCGTTTTCTGCACGCCGATTTCTTTCATCGGCCGATGTCCGATGATCGTGACTTCCGGTATGGTAAGATGCCAGGCCGGCCGCTTTTTACTTTCCGTCTGCTGCGCAAAGAGCGCCGCGGGGAGACATGCCACCAAAGCGAATAACAGATATAGTCTTTTCATATTGCCTCCTTCCTTATTTCCAACAGAATGCACCAGGGATAATCCCGACATAAAATTCATCAATCAGTTCGCCGTCGGGCGAGTAGCGGTAAATCATGCCCTGCTGCTGATAGTCGATGGCATCGGCGATGTACACCTCTCCGTTGGCAGGGTTTACCGTCAGTCCGTAATACAGCGTGTTCTGATACTCAAGGAACGGGCGGACAGGGATACGGTTTGCCGTGACGTCCATCTGCCACACATCCTTGTTGAGCCAGTAGAGCTTCGTTCCGTCGCCGTTGAGTTGCACCTCCGAGGGCCAGTCGCCCAACTTGAACTTGAACTGCTTCTCCACGGTGAAAGTCTCGGCGTCGATGCGGTAGAGCGAGGGGGCTTCGTAACCGTAGGGGCTACCCTCGTAGCCGCCGTCAGTAATCGTCCACATCTTGTTATACTTGTCCATGACCAGCGATGTGGGTTGGATGCCGATTTTCAGTTCATCGACAACTTGGTCGGTCTCGGTGTCGATTTTGATGATGCGGTTCTGGTAACTCCAGCAGTTGCAATAGACGTATTTCCCGTACTGCACCATCTGCTCCGTCGAGCCGCTTTCCATCGTCATGTCCGGCACCTGAATATGTCCGATGATTTCATACGTTCGCGGGTTGATGATGAAGATGCGGTTGTCCCACAGCTGGGTGACGTAGGCTTTCTCGTCGCTCAGGAAATGGATATAGCGCGGCGAGGTCAGATTCTCGATGCGTCCCACCTCCTTGAAGGTGTTCAGGTCGATGGCAAAAATAACGTGGGAGTTGTTCACCACGACCCAGCCTTTGTTGTCGTGGATGATCATTGACTGTGCCACGTCGCCGAGCTTCATGCCGTTGGCTCGGAAGAAGATTTCGTTCTGCACCTGTTTGGTCTCCGGGTCGTAGTAGCTCAGCGAGGCATTGCCGTACTGGAAATTGCCCTCGTTGGTAATGAACAGTCCGGCTCCCGTGGCGTTGAAATCCTCCACGGTATCGCCGTAGTCCCACTTCATGCAGCCCGCCAGCAGCAGCCCGCACAGCAAGACGATATGTCGTATCAGGTATTTCATATGGTAAAAAGTTATGCTTACTGAGAGTCGCTCATCATTTGGTCATATGTCGGAAGTTTGGCACAGCGTACAATCTTCCACTTCGAAGCATCGTTTATAACACCTGTTCGGAATAATGTTTGGAATGTCGAGACTTCCGATAATTCTGCCATCCATGAAAAAGAAACGCCTTCCACGTATTCTATGACAGGGACAGATATTGACTTTAACGCATTGTTCTGATAACGGGTATTGTTGGCATGCGTACAAAATTGCAAAAGTCCGTTAACTTTCCTCAAACAAGGAAGTGATACACTTTCATACAGGCAATTTGCTGTCAAGTATGTCCTGAATTCCAAAGGTGTATTTACAATCTCCAACTTGGGGAAACAGAGCGTTTTACCATCATCCTGATTTCCATTATAAACATAGATAAGCGATTGCAGACTTTCGTCTGCTCCGATATTTTCACCAATTGAACGTAATTGGGGCATGGAGATCATACACTCGGCCCGTCCTTGAAGATCCATTTGTTTACCCACTTTCTCCAAATTCGGAAGTGAACAACTTTCTGCAGAACCGAAGCGGCCAAGCGTACAGCTTCCCCCGCATTCCCGCAAAGCTATATCGACATATTTAATAGGAAAATTATTAGCATGACCACAGTCAAATGTAAAATCTCCTGTCACCATTTCGACAGGTATTTCCACTGATTCTGCATACACATATCCGGCAATAGAAAAATCTCCAGCAATATTTTTGAATCCGGTCATGGAAAACTCCGGGACTTGTATCAAACTTCCGTTGGGGTTTATCCTCACACTTCCGTCGAAATCATCATCAGCCAAAAACGAATACAACTTACCGTTCTTTTCTATTTCCAATGCACCCCCGGCAAATGTGCATCCCCGGATATCGAGAGTTTCGATATTCGTATTGGTGACGGTCATCCCGGTTACGGAAGTAAGGTTGGCCAAGGGCGCCATGTCTTTCAAGGGAACGTCCGATATAGTCAAATTTCCATGGACTTCCGTCAGGGAGGACAAGCCTTCGACGTTATTCAGTACCTCCAGATTATTGAGAGTCAAATCCCCGTCAATAACCGTTACAGCGGACATATCAACCTCTCCAAGATTGGCGCAATTATCGAATGTCACAGCTCCGCATTGCAATAACTCCGGAGCCTGAAACGTATACAACGGCACATTGCAAACCTCTACGTCCCGGCATGCAGTCATCTTAGGAAGCAGTATCCCGCTTAAAGCCAAATCCCTGAAAATGACATTCCCTTCCACGGCTTGCAAAGCGGAACAGTCAACCGAAGCCAGATCCGGGAAATTCCGGATAGTCATGTTTCCCCCGACGCTCAGTAAATCCGGGAAAACAAATACTTCGGAGTGCGAATTCGAAGTGCCGCTTTCATCGGTTGTACCAATCAAGGCAAGATTACTCCCGACGCTTGTCAGTTCGTTGGCAGCAAACGCGAGCAGGCCTTCCGAGGCGATATGGAAAGTTTCCCCCACCTCTTTCAATGCAGGCAGGTCAATGTTCGCTATTGTAGCCTGACGAATGATAAAATCACCGGTAACTGTTTCCAATGCCGGTAAAGAGATGGTCTCAAGCGTTTCGTTGGTGGAAAGCTGGTCCAGCGTTCCCAATTTGAAGTTACCAACCTCCCGTAAGGACGACATGCCGGACAGGTCATTGCCTTTATACGATTTTTTGATAATCACGGAGTTGGTGACTTTTTCCAAATTGCATAACCCGTCGAGATTGTTTATATCCTCCCCCTTATCCGCGCCGACAACCAGATTTCCCGCAATACAGTTAATCCTTCTGCTCTTGAAATTATCGACATCGGCCTGGGTTTCCAACACGACGCTGCCACTCTCGGAGATCTCGGCATACTCGTAACTATAATGATAGACCTTGTTTCTCTTGTTTCCCGAAGTCACGATAAACTGCCACTCCTCATTCCAGTCCGTGAGGGCTGACGGATCGGGGTTAATCGTAGCGTTTTCACTCAACGTGTAAGATGCAGCAGCGCCTTTCAGGGAAATATCATACGGAACTTTTACCAGAATCCGGTCGTCCGTTATCGATGCATTGTAAGAAATCCCATCTACCGTTATGGCGAAAGATACGATATAGTTGTCTTTTCCCGTGGACACAAATTCCTGACTGGAATCATCGTCCTTGTCACATCCCCAACATGTAATGAGGGCAAGCGATAATGCGACAATTCTGAATATATAGTTCATATTATTTATTGTTTTCATCTGTAAAACCGAACACTTCCGTTGAATTTTCCCCGAGCCATCCGGCTTTGGCGTTCACTCCCGTCTGAACCTTGATAAAATCGATATGGGAGAGGTTGGCCGCACTGCCATCGGGATTCACGGCATCCGATATCCTGAAATAATTTTTCACAGCATTTGCGGAAGGATTGTCCTTATCGACCATATCGCTGCCCACATTGTCGACATAGCCCCAATCGAACGGCAGGTTCTGCCAGTTGCCCGGCCCGGCATATACTGTCCTCGATGCCAGCCGCGGACCGTAGAGCGTGTACGAATCTTCCTCAATCCACTCCGGATAATAAAAAGGCTGCGGATGGTAGGTTCCCAAGTAATCCACACAACCAGTTTTTCCCTGGTTATCGGTCCATTGTGTGTCAAACCCTTTTGCGGCAGGGCGGTAATAGGTGACAGCATAAAACTGGATTGTTTCCTCCTTACCGTATTCGGAACCTTTCAGTTCATACCATTCGTCATCGGGTTCCCTGTTGCCATTGACATCCTGCATCACGAACACAATGCCCGGTTCGTTCGAGGTGTCGAACTGGTTGCCCATGATAGAGAAATCGTATCCTCCCTTGTTTTCAATGCTATGGTCGAAACCGACAACGATATATCCGCCCCATGCGCCCAATGATACATAGAGATTTTTTGCAAGCCTGTTCTCTGCATAGAGAATGGCTGCTTCATGCGTCGATTCCCCGCTATACCCGGCCTTCGAAGTCTCGTTAACGAATTGTCCCGGAGCCGGGATAAATTCATATACTTTGTCAGACACTAAAGAATTTCCGGCAGCATAAGGGCGTTTTTTGCCAGTGCCGGCAGGCAGGCATTTTACAGGAATGTCTACGGACACCTTATCCGACCCCGTCACCGCGATATTACGCGTAAGACGTTGTGCTGCCGGTACTGCATCTTCACACGAAACAGTGACCGTAAGGGTATAATCGCCTTCCGCCTCCGGTGTAAAAGCGTATAATAAAGAATTGGCCCCGTCAATAGGCTCATTATTCAAACTCCATGAACAAGAGTAGGATTCAGCTCCCGCATTGACATAGGGACGCAGGTACAGCGTCTTACCCAGTTCCACGTATTTCACCAATTGTTCTGTGTAAAAGGACGGGGCTACGAATGTCACCTCTATAGGCAACTGATCGACAACGCTTATAACAAACTCTTTCGTATCGCTTCCGTCTTCATTCTCTGCATAAAGCCGACATTTGTAATCTCCCATTTCTTGCCGGGTGAAAACGATGTCTTTTTCCGTGCTTACTTCTTCACCGTTAATTGTCCACAGAAAAGTGGCATTCTCGGCATTTTGCACATCTGGAGATAATTTATACTCCCTTCCTGCTCTGATCTTTAAACCGCTGGAAGGCAATACCAACGAGATTTTCGGTGGGGCCAGTTCGCTGACATCGATACGAATTTCTTCTTCGGAACTGCCATCGGGAGTATCCACGCGAATAATTACGTAATAAGAGTCAGGCTGGTCGAAAGTATAAACCAGAGAAGGTTCTTCCGAGATGATCCTGCCATTACATTTCCATGAATAAACGGCAAAATCGACATTCGAATAATTAGGGTTTATTGTAACTTCCTTACCTATCTTGGTGATATAAATACCCGTTTCGCTATCGAGTTCGATAACGGGTGGTTGGTTGCCAACCTCCCGGGTTATTTCATCGTCTTTGTTGCACGAAAGCAAAAAGACAAATGCGAAAACAATCGGAAAAACTTTTTTCATAACTGATTGCTATTAGTTCAGTGAAACAGACAGATTATCCAAAGCGCAGTATGCAGGAGTGTTCAAACCGTAATTCCCGGTATCACTACCGACAAAGTTAATAACCACTGTGCTGACATTGTTACCCAGACCGGTTAAATCGACTTCTTGCCATCCCTCTCGGATTTCATTGTCAAGTCCAGATATGGTTATTAGCGAAGAATCGAAATTGGCCAGGTAGAAATCTACCGTACCTGTCTTCACGTTATTCGCATTAAACCCGATAAACCGGACTTTGAATCATCCGTTCTGAGAACTGAGTGAGCCGGAAGTGAAGGCGTTTCCATTTTCCATCACCAGATGTCCGTAGGTCGTATTACAAACCCGAACGCTATTGAAACATCCTGATTTTGCAGTACCGGTTACAGGACTTCCTACTGTTGTAACCCTATAACCTGTGGCATCTGTCAAATAAATTTTAGCACATTTGTCATAGGTCGTATCCGGGTCATTATACCAGTCGCTATAGCCGAAAGCCACGACGAATTTGTCATTGTCGTAACCAGCTTTCCCATTATTGTATACACTGCATTGGTTCAGATAAGAGCCATCGGTAATATCGGTGAAATTAGAAACAGCCAAACCTCCGTTATGGAACTCATAGCGCCACGGTTGTCCGGATTCCCATTCCTGCGGGAGATAGTTGATCGGGAATTGGATATACGTACCCGTCGTTCCTAATTGCTGAATGTAACCGGTAGTAATCTGGCTTGAGCTGCCGGAATAAAGGTTGGCTCCGTACTTGTCCGATGCGGTATAGGCCGCAGGAACATCCGTGAAATCAATTTCATAAGATGTCCACGTAACGGAACGGGTTTGCGTGGTTACGGAATCCATTGATTCCATCAAAAAGTCATCATCGGACGAACATCCTGTGAATACTGTAGCGGCCATTGCTACAACGGCCATTGCCATAAACCTAAAATTCTTTTTCATAACTCCAGTATTAAAAGTTAAACAAAAAGTTTAATTACACATTCGTTTTCCTTGCGATAGATTTGCAACGAATGAGAAACCGGTTATCAAAAAGAATACAGGTGGTCTTTGGATGAGCCTCTGTTCATTTTGATCTAATGCCAATTATCCCGTGGTCACTAAATCATATCTCATCAAGCAGGTCTTCTGGCTCATCCCGCTTATCGCGCCTTCCCAGCTTTCACCAGTGGCAAAGAGTGCGATAAACTTTAATTAGGACTTACAGCTGCGAGTACAGCTCCGGATTTTCACCGGGATTCCCTTTTAATTCCAATCGACACTTCGATAGGAAACTTGACTGGTGCAAAGTTAAGAGTTATTTTTTATATAATTTCTTTTTTCTCCATTTTCTTTCTGATAACAGCTTTTATGAATATAAAAATGTACTCTTTCTACCATTTTTTAGTTGCGAATAACGATATGCCATTGCCCAATCATTTATTTTTTAATTCGTCTTCTCCCCTTATGTCGGCAATTCCTGTCGGGTGATTTTTATGCAAAGGTACAGCGTTCGGTCAATTGCCAAGAGCCGCAAATGCTAACGTTTTGCGAATTTTACAGCAGCCTTCCGCAAATCGCAGATTGGGGTATTCCGTAAAATCCGCCCGCCGTTCACTTGTCCGACCTTTACATATCTTCTGAATCTTGGGTATCAGTCACTACTTCCGTTTCCAAATCCAATCCAAAAGAGTCTTTCAGTTGTAGGTAATCAAAACACAGGGCTTTGGGACGGTTGACTTTCACTTTCTTTACTTGTTCACCATTAATCAGCTCAAACGAATAGTCCGGCAATCCGCTCGGTAGCAGGATGGTGAAACGGTCTTGTTTCAAGCCCAGGAAAGAGGAGTGCGATTTCAGATAGGATATGATGGTAGACCAGTTGGAACGATTGGCGGTGGTATTCATGTTCCGGCTGTTGAACAATGAAGCCACTGCTGCCGTATTCAGATAGAGGATAGGACGTGCCTCTTGAAACTCTATATCTTCTCTGGCTGACAGGGGACGAAATGCTTTCAAATACCGGATACGGTAATGTGCCTGTTCGATGCATTTCCCTGATGTCTGGAATCCCTGAAGCATATTCCAAAAGTCTGCCACTTCGGAACTCTCTTGTGCCAGTTCATTTTGATTGCGTACTCCACGGATGGCCGTATCAAACAGTTCGGCATAACCGAACGGCACATTGATGGCGGTTTCCAAGGTGCGAAAGGTGGCCAAAGGGATGACCCAGTTGCCGAAAATACGGTCATGGATGGCTTCATTTTCCAGTTTGGTCGCCAACTCACGTTTGGTGATGGAGTAGATTTCCGGGAAATTTTTCTCAAATAGCCCGCGATGGCTTAATATCTCAATGGTCAGATGCGTCAAACCGAGATTGCAGGTAGAAACCAAATCCTCATACTGACGCTTCTCCTGTTGGCTGAACGAAGTCTTTGAGAAAGCCAAGAAGAGGACACGGGTGTAGAGTGCCATGTCTTGGGTGGGCTTGTCCTGTCCGCAAAGGGCTACACCTGTGGTGACAATGGTTTGTGCAGCCATGCCATCCGTATTGATGTTCTTCTTTGTCTGTCCGCCACCTCCCCAAAGTCCTTTGAGGTAGGCTATCTTACGAATGTCGAGGTCGTTCTTGTATTCGTCCAATACCACCAATGTATTGACAGCCTGAGATACCCGGTCGTTCATGGCCGGTACCGATGTTACACCCAAATTGGGTGGGTCGATACCGTGCAAAAAGAACGACTGGAGCGATGTCGCCAACGTGGTTTTACCCGTTCCTTTTTCACCGAACAGGTTGAGTATGGGGAAATGACGGGTACGACGAAAGACAATGTCCCGGAAAAGAGTCGATAACAAGTAGCAAAAAGCGATTCTTGCATTCTCTCCAAATACATCCGTCAGCCTTGATACAAAATCAAAAAGTCTTACTCCGTTTCTGTTCTCATGAATCATTAATCGTTCAAACTGGAATACTTCTTGATTGTGGAGGTAAATTTTGGAGGTTGCCGGGATGTAGAAGGCTTTTCCATTGATACCCCGTACAATTCCCAATTCATCGACTGGCTTGAACGTGCCATCAGTCAAGATGCCGTTACCGAAAGCAAAGAAATCCTCATTTGCGTTCCAACCCAATTTCCGGATGCGTTCCGCCGTGTCTGTTTTTGAATAGAGGTATTCTTTGACACGGTTGAGCTTGTCAATCTTGGCAAGCCATACATAATTGCCCAACGAGCCTACTTTCTGCTGGAAGTTGCTCAATGAACATAGTTCGGACTCCTTCAGTTCAACGACACGGCACACGTTGTACATATTCCGCATACGAAAAATACGAGTACCGTTGCTTTCATCTTCGATGTGGAATAGCGGATCCATGATGAAGTTGGATATTCTGGCCGGATCTTCCTCCTCTTCTCCGGTGGAGTAGTAGCAGTTCTCCCGGATGAACAACCCGAATTGGCGCAACAGTTCCGCTTCACGTTGCAAGTCATTCATGGAGGATGCTTTCTCACTCTTCTTCTTCGCCTCTCCACGGGCTTGCACCACGGCATCACGCCAAAGTTTTACCTTGCCGTGAAGTTTCGCCAGTTGCCCGATACATTGGTCAAACACCAACTGGTCTTTGATGTAGCGGAGCAGGTCGGCTATCTCTGCCACATACTTCCGTTCTTCCATCAGCGAATCGGCTACCAAGAAACGTTTCTGGGCAAGCCATACGATGAAATGCTTTTCTTTGAGCGATGTGTAATCTTCCCTACAACGGATATAGCTGTCCGCATCGTTCTTCAATATTTTTTCGCCCGAAGCAGGGTGTTGGGCGAACGGCAATTCCCGAACGGTTACATAGAAGCCTTTTCGTATGGCGGCGGCCCCATTGGTCATGACCGCTTCAAATCCAGGCCCGAAGGTTTTACCTTCCGCTACATCCGAATCAGGAATAAAACATAAGGAGGAGGTGTATGGCTTCAGTTGGTCGAACTGGCTTTCACTCCATGATGTACCGAGGGTGGCAACTGTATTGTCAAAACCAACCTGTTGCATTCGAAGCACATCCGGCGCACCTTCTACGATAATATAATAATCCGTGTCACGTTGACGATAGGCGTGGTCGATGCCGAACAGTGTTTCCCCTTTGGAATAAAGAATACTGGTTGCCGAATTGATGTATTTGGGGGTATTCTTGTTTTCACCGATGTACCGTGCGGTGTAAGCGATGATGCGTCCCCATTTATTCCGTATCGGAATCATGATACGGTGACGAAACATCGCATACACACTACCATCTTCGCCACGTTTGAACAGTCCCAATTCAAACAAGGCTTTTTCATTGAGAGATTTATTACGGCAATAATCAATGAAGTCATGCCCGTCTTTAGGAGCATAGCCTATTCCTGCTGTGGAGCAGAACTCTTCCGTCCATCTGCCATAAGCGTAATCACGAGCCATCCGGCTTTCATTCCCCATGTTTGTTCTCAGATTCTCCAAGAAGTATTTCTGGACGCAATCCAAGATAACGAACAAAGACTCCTTGTGTCTGGTCTCGGCTCTCTGTTCATCCGTTTGTTCTTCATCTATGTACTCTATGAGGATATTGTGGTTCTTTGCTATGAACTTTATAGCCTCCCCAAAAGAAAGGTTCTCCTTTTCCATGATAAAGGTAATGGCATCACCGCCACGGTTACAACTGAAACAGTGGAAAAGATTCTTATGGGCAGTCACGGAAAATGAGGCTGTCCGTTCCGAATGGAAAGGGCACAAGCCCATTAACGTCAAACCCTTTTTTGAAAGTTCAACGTATGGTTTGAGGACATTTTCGATGGGAAGATTCCTGACTTTATTTATAGTGGACTCGCTAATCATAACTTACTCACAATGTCCCAGCAATCAATGATTGATTGTCCGGTGTATTTAGGGCGGCAAACATTAGTGGGGTTAATCGGTCTGATATAACCACACTCTTTGTATTTGTACAGCGTCTTGTTGCTGATACCCAATTCGGCACAGGTCTGTTTGACGGAATAAATGCCGTTTGGGTTACATGTCGGTCTTAATTCTTTCATTTAAAGACATTTTATTATGAATATTCCGGTTTGTCTATAAACCGAACATATTCCGATTGTAATACTATTTGCGACCCAATGGAAGAATTTTGCTATGACTGCCTATTGAAATGATTATCGCTCAAAATGTAGCCATAATAATGTTTATTTCTTTGGCGCATTATACTCTTTCTTTACTTTTTAATGGAATTATTGAAATAATCCTGGGTGGTACGTTGAAGAAGTCGAAGGTCGGCAGTCCTGTATTCAACTTTCCCCGGACGTTTGTAAGATACCACTTTCCCTTGTTGTTTCCAACGCTCCACATTTCTACGCCCGAATAGTTCATAAGCCTTGCGCTGGCTTATGAACTCAGGATCATTGTTGTCTGATTTCAACAACCTGACAATTCGGGCTGAAAGGTCGTTAATGAATGTGTCATAGGATATAAGGTGATCCATAAACTGAAATGATGCCATACTACATAACTTTGGATTTTAAGAGATCCGTGAAACGGTAATTGTCTGGTTCTCGCGGTTGGTTTTCGTTTTGAATCTGCGATTGAAGATAGCACCCAGTTCAGAGGCTTGGGTACGGACGCTTTTCAGACGTGAGATAGGGAACACGACGGCATCGCCAACTTCGAGGGCGGTGAGGGCAGGACGGATTTTTTCCAAGTTTTCTACCATAATCTTTGGATGTTTAACATTTAATGTTTAACTTTGCACTCAGCAAGGTGAGTTTTAACGCTCGCAAAGTAACACAAAAAGGTTTATATAGCCAAATATTTATTTGATAGTTTCTATTTAATCTTTAATAATTGATGATTCTATTATGGATATAGACATAAAATTGGTGCATATTGGGCAAGCGATTGACAAACGCCGCAATGAGCTTGGGCTTAGTAAGTCCGAACTCGGTCGCAGGATTGGTGTGCCCCAGCAACATATCAATCGCATCCTTGAACGGGAAACAATGGAAACCAGCAAACTTGCCAAAGTGAGCCAAGCCTTGGATTATAATTTCTTTGCGCTGTTCTGCTCGATGTCACATCAAATATCCGCATACCTTGCGGCTGTCACATTGAACAGTAATGCACATAATACTATTGGTGATAATGAACTTGCGACACAGCTTTCCAAAGAGCAGGCTGTCGTTGAATCTCAAAAAGAAATTATCAAGCTATTAAAAGAACAGATTGATAATTTGAATACGCAGATAAACCGTCTTGATTCCAACTTGAATGATAAAGACGAAATCATAAGACTATTAAAAGAAAGGGGGCAATAACGGAAGGATACAATTATAACTAACATGTATAAAGAGCAGGTTAGTTTAGCATCTAAAAGTAGTGTAATGAAACCCTATATTAATATGTAGGGGTCTGAAAATTAAGAATGTTGTCATATTAGTGCCTTTAGAGAAAGGTTAAAACAATATTAAATCAATATTCGCTTACAAATAGCTTACAATGAGCTTTTAAGTATCTGAGTATTAGATTTATATTAATGAGGCTCAGGCTGCTATTATGCATGCAGGTAAGTAATAAGAATTTATTACAAGCTTAAATATCAAGAAGGTGTCTGAAAAGGCCACCTTCTTTTTTTGTTATGCCGCTTGTTTATTCTCCCTTTTTCCTGTTTTCGTCATGCGTTACCCAAATCAGACTTTACCCATTCGTCGACCAGCTGATATAGCTCCTGTTGCAGAGGATCCATGCGCAGCATTGTCTTTGAGGGCTTGATATGTCCGGACTTAGTGTATGTCAGAGCATACATCGTCTTTACAAGCTCTCGGGCTTTCTCCAATGTGATTGTCGAGTTTGCGGCCTTTAGCAGACGTTCCATCTCAAGTTGTAGGACATAAACGCAAAAGCAGATGCAGATATGTCCCTCGATACGATTCCTCAGACGATGATACATGGGTCGTATCTGCAGGTCGGTTTTGCTCATGCGGAATACCCGTTCGATAAACCATAAGTTATGGTAGTTGGCAAGGACTTCTTCATCCGGGAGCGTGGCATTGGTTACATAGCCTTTCAAACCATCCCATGCCGCGTCTTTCTCAAAAGTTTCAAGATCGATGCTTATATTCGCCTCTCCTTCAATTCGCAGATATTTGTTGTAGCCTCGATTATTTATGTGCTTCTTAGTGATCTTGCCGGAGGCTACCTTTGCCTGGAGTCGCAAAAGCCCTCTGGTGCGGTTGAAAGCATCTTTCTTCTGGCGCTTTTCTGTAAATGACACAACAATACGTAGTCCGTCGTCTGTCTCGATTGATGCAACCTGACCGTCTGAGAGATTGAGCGCCAAGACTTTCTTCTTGACATTGGCATTCTCGTTTTTAAGCCTTGCTCCAAGTATATACTCATAGCCGGCAGCGACAAGAGCATCAATATTTTTGCGCGACAGCAGGCCCGCGTCGGCCACCACAATCGGGCTGGGGAATCCGAACTTCTGCTGAGCTCGTTTCAGCAAAGGTATAAACGTTTTCTTTTCCGACAGATCTCCCTGGAATATCTCATAGCTTATCGGCAACCCCTCCCTTGTCACCAACAGTCCGAGAAGAATCTGCGGACAATCAAATTTGCCGTCTTTTAAGTATCCTGTGCGCCTGAGATCATCTTCACCAGCCACCTCGAAATAGAGCGTGGTAATGTCATAGAATACCACATCAATACATCCTCCCATTGCCCTGGCGCCATGCGCAAAAGTAATCTGCTCGATTTTAGATTTGATGTCATCGGCATTGCCCTTTCTTCCACACAACTTGTCAAGATAACGGTAAATCTTGTTCACATCATACGACACTCCATTATATCTCCACAGATAATCAACTGTTTTCAACTTGCTTCCCGGGGCAACGAGACGGCTGAGAACCAATGGACGGAACAGACCTCCTATTGCATCATAGCCTACATGGTCAAACAATCTGCCAAAGACAACCTCCGGCCCGTCCACAGATATTTGGCTATTGGAAAGCTTGCCTATAAAATCCTCCAGATTTTGTTCTGGCGGCTGATTAAAGAGATTGTAATACGTCCCAGTCTGACGCCGGATAAACTCTTGTGCCTGTTCAACCATCCGCTCAATCTCCGACATGTCGCGTGAACTGCCAAAACTCTTTACCAAAACGTTGTTACGACCTCGTTTTTGAAGAACTCGGACGCTCGTTGTGCCTGATTTGTTTTTGGATCGGTTGATAAACATGGCACAAAATTACACTGTGTTACCCAAATCACCAAATCTCAATGAGCTTAATCGCTGATAATCAAACCATAGCTTTTTCACCCTAAAAAAGTGACGAAAACAGGTGCCGTAAAGATGCATACATTGCTTGATTACGATTGTCTGTTGCCTGAGTTCGTAAATATTACAGACGGGAAGAGATCTGACAACAAAGCCACTTTTGACATTGAGATAAAGCCGCACAGCATCGTGGTGGCCGACCGCGGATATTGCGACTACGGCCTCCTAAATCATTGGGACAGCAACAATGTATTCTATGTTGGCCGCCATAAGGACAATATTCGGTACAGGACTATTGAGGAACTGCCCTTACCCAAGCAGCATACCCAAAACGTCCTGATGGATGAAAGCATCGAGTTCGGGCTACCTGCGGCCAAAGAGAAATTCCCCAAAAGGCTGAAGCGTATAGCAGTGTGGAACGATGAGCATGGATTTGTTATTGAGCTTCTTACCAATAATTTTACACTTGCAGCCTCTACGATAGCAAAACTGTATAAGGCGCGATAGAATATCGAGATTTTCTTCCGCAATCTCAAACAACTTCTACGCATCAAGAGCTTTATCGGCACCTCACGCAACGCGGTGGAGATTCAAATCTGGACTGCGATGATCACAATGCTGCTTTTTTCCTGGCTCAAGCACATAGCGCGCTATAAATGGGCGCTGGCCAACCTCGCCTTTCTCGCTTTGGCTCAACACATTTACCAAAATAGACCTATACAAGTGGCTGAACGAGCCCTTTACACCCCCTCCCCAGGATGAAAATCCGGTTTGAGGGGTTTGGTTACGCATTGATTTTGCAGAGTCGTATGAATCAGCAAGTTATCTCCTGCAAAAAAATTATTTAGGACAATATTGATGCTTGGCGCAAATTGTATTTCTTAAGATATTTCTTATTTTTGTAATCTCTTTGAAAGCATACTTTATGGAAGACAAGGAACTATTTGTATTAAAATCATTGTATAAACGAGACTACAACGCATTTCATTATCTTTATGAATCGTATTTCTCTAAAATGGTTTTGTTTGCAGAAAGTTATGTGTACGATGAGGAAGAAGCAAAAGATTTAGTCCAAGATTTATTCTTTTATATTTGGGACCATGCGGATTCTTTGTTGATAAAAACTTCTTTGAAAGCTTATTTATTTACCTCTTTACGAAACCGTTGTCTGAATGCATTGCGTGACCGCAAAATAGTGGATAGTTGTAATGATAAATTACTGGAAGCACAATTGTTTGCTGGGATAAAAGATATCGAGATAAATGAAACTGTTGAAATGCGGTTGCAGAATGCTTTGAATACTTTGCCTGATAAGTGTAGAGAAATTATATTGTTGAAGATAGTTGAAGGTAAAAAAAATAAAGAAATAGCGAACCAATTAGGGTTGGCTGAAACTACAGTTAAAACACAAGTACAACGGGCTTATAGAATTTTAAGAGAACAGTTAATACCTATATTATTGTTTATTAGCTGGCTTCAAAATGGAGGATATTAGTAGTTTTATGTTTGTGTGTATTTGATTACCGTAATGGAGGGTGAGTTATTTGTGTTGCAGAGAAAAAAATATCAAAAATTTTCCAATATTGTCCTAAATAAATTTTGCGTATGAGGCAACTTGCGGAGTCATACGACTCTGCATAATTAATGAGCAATCCCCCCCTCATGCCGGATTTTCTTCTTCGGGAGGCGGTGTAAAGGGCCCGTTCAACCACTTGTAGAGGTCTATTTGGGGAATGTATTCAGTCGTAGCGAGAAAGGCGAGGTTGGCAAGTGCCCATTTGTAGCGTGCGATATGTTTTAGCCACATAAATAGCAGCATTGTGATCATTGCTGTCCATATCTGAGTCTCTACGGCGTTGCGCGAGATGCCGATAAAGCTCTTGATGCGCAATAGTTGTTTGAGGTTGTGGAAGAAAATCTCGATATTCCATCTTGCCTTATACAGTTTTGCTATCGTAGAGGCTGCAAGCGTGACGTTATTGCTAAGAAGCTCAATTACAAAGCCGTGTTCTTCATCCCATACCGCTATACGCCTTAGCCTTTTGGGGCATTTATCCTTGGCCGTAGGCAGTTCAAACTCTATGATTTCATCCAACAAGACGTTTTGGGCGTGTTTCTCGGGCAATGGCAACTCTTTAATGGTTCTGTGTTGGATATCGTCCTTATGGCGAACCACATAGAATACATTGTTGCTGTCCCAATGGTTTAAAAGTCCATAATCGCAATATCCGCGGTCAGCCACCACAATGCTGTGCGGTTTGATTTCAATGTCAAATGCCGCCTTGTTGTCTGTTCGCTTACCACCTGTAATATTCATAAATTCAGGAAGTAAGCAGTCGTAATCAAGCAATGTGTGCATCTTTACGGCACCCTTTGACGTGGTATAGTGCGCCCAATCGTAAACCGATATGGTCAGCGAGACCAGAGTGGAATCCAGTAATTTGATGGGCATCTTGAACCGGAAGCCTTTGCGCTCCCAAGCCGCCTGCTGTCCGAAATAACGGAACAACATATAGAATAGCTCCTAGAAGACCGAACTGTCTCGGTGTGCATTCTGATAAGCGACTGTCGATTTGGATGGTGCGCGGCTTATGCCGGGATGGTTAAGATTTCCTGTGGCGGATTTTAATCCGTTGGAAATATCACGGACGGAGTCGCAGTTGGAGAACTGACAGAAAATCATGCTCACCAGCTGGATCCAGGTGTTATAGCCCTTGCAATGCTTGTCGGTACCGGCATCGCGAATAATTTTTCTGATGATTTCTTTGGGTAAAAGCGCAATTACCTGCGCAAAAAGTGTTATTTGTGTCATAGGAAGTAGTTGAGTTGTCGCTCACTACTAAGGTAGTCATTTTTCCTTAGTAAACTACTTCCTTTTTTATTTTTCTCAAAAACGTTTAGGACAATATTGAAAATTTTCTTTCCTTATGTACTCCGTTTTTTTTGCTTTTGTGTCTTTATAAAAAAAATAACCACAAAAACCATGGACAAGAAGTTTATAAATTGGAGGGTAATTATGCAAAGTCTTTTAGGTAAGTCTACCGGTGTCGATGATGAGCAAGTTGAGGAGTGGTTGCATGAAGATGCCCGGAATCAAGAATATTATGAGAAAGCCAAATATTATTTCGATAATTATTATTCTGGTGAAAAAGAAATACACCAAATTAATATGAAGAAAGCTTGGGATGATTTTTTAGTTTATACAAAAAAATCACGGAATAACATATGGAAAAGATATTTGCAGTATGTAGCCGGTGTTGTAATGTTATTGGGTGTTGGAGTGGCTTTATTATTGTTGGTAGGTAAATCAGAGAAGCCTTCAACAGTTGTTCAAAATCAAATGATAACACCCGGAACAGTAAAGGCTTTGTTGATTTTTCATTCGGGTAGTCAGGTCTCATTAACAGATTCTACTGTTTTTGAACAAGTCGTAGAGCAGCATTCGATGGCAGAAAAAATGGATGAAGAAACCCAAATGGAATATAATACGATTATTGTTCCGCGAGGAGGAGAGTATAGTTTGGCTTTAGCAGATGGTACAAGAATAAAAATAAATTCAGATTCTAAATTGACATTCCCTCATAGATTTATGGGAGAGGAGCGTCGTGTCCGTTTGGAAGGCGAGGCTTTGTTTGATGTGGTAAAAGATAAGGAGCATCCTTTCATTGTGGAAACAGCAAAAGGAAATGTACAAGTGTTAGGAACACTATTTGATATTAATGTTTATCCGGAGGAGGATGTTGTACAGACAACATTGGTCGAGGGTCGGGTTGTCTTTAAGGGGAAGGGGATGTCGCAACATGTGGAATTGTCACCAGGAGAGCAAGTGACATACAATATGAAAAGCGGAGAGTCGCATGTAGAGAAAGTAAATACTAAAGTTTATGTAGGTTGGGCTGAAGGGAAGTGGTTTATAGAAGGGGAACGGCTGGAAGATATAACGAAACAGTTGTCGCGTTGGTATGATGTGGAGTTTTTTTATAAAAATCCTGAAGCAAAGGAACTTGTTTTTACCGGCGATCTGGAAAAGTATGATGATTGTGAAGTGGCCTTGGATATAATATCAATGACCACTAATGTGATGTTCACAATTAGAGATAGAGCCATAATCGTACAAATGAAATAGTATGATTATTTTTACTATAATGACCCTAATAATATGAATCTAAACATCAAAACTAAGCAGGCGTATGAAAAAAAATCGAAACAAAAATTGTTTGGGTGTAATTAAATACTCTAAAAGGAGTATGTTAGTGATGAGATGGATGTGTGTATTCAGTTGTATGTTGTTGTTTCAGATTTCTGCTGTCGCTTATTCTCAAAAGAAAGTGACATTGGATGTAAATGGAATGGAAATGGTGGATGTTATCCAAGAGTTAAGAAAACAGACTGGTTACAAATTCTTTTTCAATCACAATGAGTTGAAAAAAACTGGTAGGGCTTCCGGTAAATTCTTAGAGAAGGATTTGAGTGTTGTATTGGATGAGATATTGGGGAAAACAAATCTGACCTACCGTCAGGAAAGAGGTATCATTATTATTGTTCCCCAAGAAAAATCTGTAGAAGAAAAGAAGGCAAGAGTGGAGATTATAGGTAAGGTTACAGATGAGAAAGGGGAGCCGTTGTCAGGGGTGACAGTTGTCATTAAAGGATTGGGTTTTGGAACTTTAACGGATGCTAACGGAAACTATAAATTAGTAGTTCCCAATGCTCCTGAAAAATTTTCTTTAACGTTTTCTTTTGTTGGTATGAAGACGGTGGAGAAAGCTTATGCGGGGAAAAATGTCATCAATATTGTGTTGCAAGAAGAAACGATAGCATTGGATGATGTTGTCGTGACCGGTATCTACACCCGTAATAAAGAGAGTTTTACTGGTTCTTCGCAGACTTATACGGCAGAAGATTTAAAAATGATTGGTAATCAGAATATTTTGCAGAGCTTGAAAACGCTGGACCCTGCTTTTCATGTTTTGGAAAGTAAAGAATATGGTTCGGACCCCAACCGTTTGCCGGATATTGAGATTCGGGGGAAAAGTAGTATTGTGGGATTAAAGGAGGAATATGGTCAGGACCCCAATCAGCCTCTATTCATTCTGGATGGATTTGAGACGACATTGCAGGTTATTATGGACTTGAATATAGATAGAGTTGCATCCGTAACAATTTTGAAGGATGCGGCTTCAACGGCAATATATGGTTCAAAGGCAGCCAATGGAGTTGTAGTTGTCGAAACAAAATCTCCTGCTCGTGGTCAATTGCGTTTGAGTTATAATGGCAATGTGGACATCTCATTTGCCGATTTGACTGATTATAATCTGATGAATGCCGAAGAAAAACTTGAATTCGAGCGATTGTCCGGAACCTTTACAAGTGTATCTGCTATTGAACAGGAACAGTTGACAGGACGTTACAACCGTTTGTTGCGTGATGTAAAGAGAGGGGTGGATTCTTATTGGTTGTCCGAGCCTTTGCGTTTGGGCTTGACTCATAGGCATAACATTTATATGGAAGGAGGCGATAATCAGATGCGTTATGGATTGGGCGCTAACTATTCCGGTGTTCAAGGTGTGATGAAAAGCTCTATACGTGATATTATGGGACTGTCTCTGGATTTAATCTACCGTAAAAAGGGATTCAACTTTATGAATAAAGTGTCGGTGGATTGGAATAGGAGTGATAATCCTATCGTTTCTTTTTCGGAATATGCCAAAGCGAATCCTTATTATGAGAAGAAATCAGGAAGTACAGACCGTTGGCTAGAAGATTGGCAGGCAGAAAATATAGCAGGCGTTGTTTATCGACAGGTTCAGGTGGCAAATCCAAGTTATAATGATGCTCAAAACAGTTATAATAAGGGAAACTCTTTCAGTGTAAGAAATAATCTTAGTATAGAGGCGCGTCCGATTGATGCATTGAATATTCGGGGAAGAGTGGGAATAACCAAAAGTATTACCGAAACGGAAACATTTACATCACCGAATAATACACAATTCGCCAAAGTTGAGCCTTTACGCAAGGGAAGTTATTTTAGTTCAACAAGTAATTCATTGACATGGAGTGCAGATTTCACCGTGACTTATGGTCAATTATTGGGAGGTAAGCACATGATAAATGTTGCTGTCGGTGCCAATATCCGTGAAAATGATATGAAAACGAAAAGTTTTTCTGCTCAAGGATTCCCTGAAGGCAATTTTACAAGACCCAGTTTTGCCAATAGCTATCCGGAAGGAGGGAAGCCAGGCTATGCGGAGAATAAAAATCGCAATGCCAATTTCTACTTGAATGGAGGTTATGTTTATGATGGACGCTATTTGCTGGATGTCAACCTTCGTTCGGACGGGACTTCTGTATTCGGAGCAAACAAACGTTTTTCTACAACGTGGTCTGTTGGTTTGGCT
Source organism: Odoribacter splanchnicus DSM 20712 (assembly GCF_000190535.1). Classification (GTDB taxonomy): domain Bacteria; phylum Bacteroidota; class Bacteroidia; order Bacteroidales; family Marinifilaceae; genus Odoribacter; species Odoribacter splanchnicus. Next base: position 4,296,084 of record NC_015160.1, on the reverse strand, counting down.
TGGAATGTTCATAGAGAAAAGTTTATGAAAGATAAGGCATCGTTTATAAATGTTTTGAAGTTAAGAGGATCTGTCGGTAATCCCGGAAACCAGAATTTCAGTTCTTATTCGGCAATTACAACCTATTATTTCAACAACTGGATGTTGAATAATTTTGGTACAGGAGTTCTTGTTTCGAAATTTGGTGATCCGAACTTGGCTTGGCAGAGAACTTTAGACAAAAATATAGGTATTAACTTAAGTATGTTTTCCAATCGTTTTCATGTAACAGTTGATTTCTATCATAAGCGCACTGATCCGTTGATTGCAGATATCGGGATTCCCGTTTCTATGGGAGTAGAAAAACGTAGGACTAATATAGGAGTGCAAGTTGACAAAGGAGTCAATGGAACTATCCGCTATGCAATCTTATACAAGCCACAAGAGAGTATCAATTATACCATGAGTGTGAATTTCAGATATGGGACAGCATTTTATAAGAATATAGGGCGTAGCCTCAATGCGTATAATCAAGAAAATATTTCCAAAAATCTCACAAGATATTACGATGGCGGGAGCCCGACTGCGCTGTGGGCTGTAAGGTCCAGGGGTATAGATCCGGCAACAGGTCAGGAAATATTTGTAAAAAAGGACGGAACTTTGACCTATACCTTTGATTATAAAGACGAGGTTGAAGTGGGTGACTCTCGCCCTACTTTGGAGGGTGTATGGGGCAACACGTTCTATTATAAAGGATGGTCTGCGAGCCTGCAATTGCGTTATAGCTTCGGCGCTGATGTATTCAATTCTACTCTGTTTAACAAGGTTGAGAACATATCTTCAAGAAGTATTACAACAAACCAAGACCGGCGGGCATTGTATAATCGTTGGAAAAAACCGGGCGATAAGGCTAAATTCAAGAGTATTTCTTTGACAGAGTCAACTCCGATGTCTTCGCGTTTTGTCATGAAGGAAAATTATCTTTCAATTGAATCAGTTCGTCTGGGATATCAATTCGATAGCAAGTGGTTGAAGAAGGCACTTAGAATTTCTTCTCTGAATATCAATATGTATATGAATTCTATTGCTCGTTTTTCAACGTTAGAAGATGAGAGGGGATTGTATTATCCGTTTGCAAGAAGCATCTCATTCTCTTTGGGTGCGATACTATAAGGATTGACAATTAATAAAAGATAGAAGTATGAAGAATTTATTTTTATTGTTCACGATATTACTGGGATTGAATAGCTGTAATTCCTGGTTGGATGTCCAGCCTTACGACAGAGTCGCTGAAGATGTGGTGTTCGAATCTGTCAAAGGTTTTGAAAATGCATTGAACGGTATTTACATAGAGCTAAATACTAATTCTCTTTATGGCCAGTATTTGTCTTGTGAAATGATTGAGATAATGGCTCAGCGCTATAGTGTGAATAAGTCAAATGCGTTTAATTATGATTTGATGCTCCACAAATATACCGAGCAAGGTTGTAAGGCTCGTTTTGCAAGTATATGGAAGGATGCATATAGTTTGATTGCTAATATTAATCTTCTCTTGAAAAATTGTGAATCCCACAGAAATGTATTGACAGATGAGTATTACAATTTATTGAAGGGTGAGTGTTATGCTTTGAGAGCTTTTTTGCATTTCGATATTTTCCGGTTGTTCGGTCCTGTATATGATTTGGATGTCATGACGGTAAATTTGCCCTATTATAAGGAATTTTCTTTGGACAAACGTCCGTCTTGCAAACCGGACGAATTCATGAATTGCGTTATCGAGGATTTGCATCGAGCCGACTCTTTACTGCAGGACGATCCGGTGCTGCAAGAAGGAACGGATATGGTTCATGACAATGCATTTGTATCTTACAGAAAATATAGACTGAACAAATATGGAGTCCAATTGTTGTTGGCTCGTGCTGAGCTGTACCGTGGCAATAAAGAGGCTGCATTGGTGGCTGCTCGTAAAGTTATAGATGCTCAAGAACAGTGGTTCCCCTGGGTAACCCGCGAAGCGGTATCATCTGGGCGTTCAGACCCTGACAGAGTCTTTTATCCGGAGATTCTTTGGGGGTTGCAGAATTTCAAACTGTCTAATTTACATATCTCATTATTTGGTGGAGAGAATCTGTCGCCGTTGGTGATGTTGGCTCCGTTGGGAGGTCAGATTGACAAAATATTTGAAAACAATAGAGATGACTATAGATATGAGGCTTACTTTAGAAACAGGCAAATTATAAATGGAGCAAGCTATAATATGTTTGAAAAGTTCAAAGCAACACAGGATACTATTGCTGGGACAATTATCCCTTTGTTGCGAATGTCCGAAGCGTTTTATATTGCAGCCGAATGTGAGCCGAATGCGAGCGATGGACTGGTGTGGTTAAATCAAGTGTTGACACATCGGGGTGTTCGGAATGTGACAAACGAAAGATACCTAGCCTCCACCCTTGAGAAGGAATATATTCGAGAGTTTTGGGGAGAAGGACAATTATTCTTTTATTACAAGCGCTTGAAATATCCGTCAATTCACAGAGCGGATGACGCCACTTACAATGTAATGAAGCAAATGACACTGTCGGATTATCAACTTCTGATTCCGGAAGAAGAATCTAAATACAATTGAATTGTTGATTTATGAAAAAAAGATGGTTTATGAAACATTTGATTTTAATTATAGGTATTATAAGCTCCATATTGCAGGCATGTCAGCTTACAGAGGTTGATGGGTATGTAGGTGGAAGTTCTATTTATTTTTCAATTCAACGCGATACCATGACCTATTCATGGGGAACTGTGGATAGTGATATTCAGGAGCGGGTATTAGAATTGCCGATTTATCTTTTTGGTGAGGTGAAAGATTACGACCGTAAAATACAGGTTCGCACTGAATTATGCAAGACCGATTCTGTACGGGCAGTTGAAGGTGTGGACTTTCGGGCTATAACCAAGGAAGTGATTTTACCGGCTAATTGCGAGAAAACCTCCTTGCAAATTACGATGTTGAGGACTGAGGCTTTGAGAAAATATAACAGAATACTGACCGTAGTAATAGAGGAAAGCGAAGAGTTTGATTCTGAGTTTAATTGGCGTAAGGATAGTGATGGAAATCCTTATTTCATCGGTCATAGTATGACAATTATATCGAACGAAGATTTTCCAAAGCCTTGGTGGTGGAGAGATGAAAATGATTTCTTCGGAGTATGGAGTTTTAAGAAAGCCGATTTGATTTGCACTTTGTGTGATGTTTCCCGTAAGGAATTTATAAGCAGCAATGTTATTCCTGATTTTAAATTGAAATACTATGCGAAGAAGGTACAGCGTTGGCTCGACGAGCAAGAGGAACCGTATCTTGATGAAAATCTGGAACCGATGACAATGGGACCGGAGGCACAGTGATTATTTGGTAGAATATAAAATTGGAACATGTTATGAAAAAATGGTATTTATTTTTCTTGACGATAGTATTGATTGCCTGCTATGATGATGAAGGGAGTTACTCTTATAAAGAGTTGAATGATGTTACGATAGGGGGAATCATTGATAATGACTGGTATAACAAGTTTACTTATGTCGATACATTGAGAATAAATCCTAAGTTGACCTTAGCTTTGGGGGGCACGGAAGATCATTTGAAATTTGAGTGGCGTTTGATGCCGATTAAAGCTTCTTACAACAATGATTCTATTCCGAGCGAGGAGCAGTTGAAGAAGTATATCATCGGCAATGAGAAGAACCTGGCGTATCCTTTGAGAGAACAGGCTGGCGATTATCTGGGCTTTTTCTGGGTGACTGACACGCTGACCAATGTATCGTACAAAAAAGATTTTTTTGTACGTCTGCGTACAGCGGTGACTGATGGCTGGATGTTGCTTTGTGAGGAAAACAGTAAGGCCAGCTTGGATATGGTATCTCATATCTCAGCTACCGAAAATATAGTGTCTCGTGGTATTTGGTCGGAGTGTGACTTTGAATTCGGCAAACCTTATAAGTTGATATATAATTATAACAGAGCTAAGAGCAGCCGTTTGTTATGGTGCGAAGCCGGAACGTTCGATTTGGACAAGGAAAAGCTCCAACCGAGTGAAGAATCTGATTTAATTTATCAGTTCGGAGACAATCCGGAGAAGGTTAAGATTGCTGGTGGCGGATTGTCTAGGTGTACCGACCCTGCTCGTGAGATGCTTATTACAGCGGATGGCGATCTTTATTTTAGAGATGCCAGATATATTTCTCTTGGAAGTATTTTTGATTTTCCGAGAAACAAACTGAAGAAAACGTCAGAATATTTTAAAGTGTCTCCTTTTGTTGGTTATAAGGGCTTCTGGGAATGGCCGACAACAACTGCTGCCATTCTGTATGATGAAACGAACCGTCGTTTTGTAATGCTGGAAAGTAAGGAAGAGTATTTGACCGAACTGTTTTTTATTGGAGGGGATATGGATTATAAAGCCGAGACAGGCAGAGATATGGTGCACATGGAAGGGAATAACGAAGGATATGTTTTTGCCGTGCTAAAGGAACCGGGGCGGGATGAATACTATGTATATGGGATGGTATTGAATGGTGACTGTAAAGTTGAACGCAGCCATTACATGCGTCTGAATCTGGCAAATTCCGACAAGATAACCAAATTTGCGTTCCATCCGTTTTACAGGTTGTTGTTCTATGCGACAGAGCAGGGGGATATCTATCAGTTTAACATGAACACTCCCGACGAAAAGGCGAAAAAGATACTTTCTTTTCCCAATGAGCATATTTCAGTATTGAAATTCAATTTGCTCGTGCCTTACATCCAATATGCGGATTGGGAGCGGGAAAGGGAAAAATGGTTAATTATAGCCGGTTATGACAAGACAAAGGAAGAAACTGTTTCGGGAGCACTGAGAATGTACGAATTCCAGGAAGTTACATCTGCTCCGAAGTTGAAAATGGAATTTACGGATTTAGGAAAAATAGTGGATGCTGCATATCGGTTTAGAAATGACGAATCCAAGTAGTAATATAAAATTTAAATTGTAGAATTATGAAAAAATTATTGTTATTATTATCGTTGTCATTGGGATGCTTTGTATTGAGTAGCTGTTCATCAGAAGTCAAGAAGTATGTCATAAAAGGGCATGTTGATAAATATGAGTCGGATTTGCTTATGACAATGGTTAATGAAACGGGGAAAGTGGACACCATACACGAAGTGCGTTCTGTGAACGGCGATTTTGAAATGGAGGGTGTTATTAACGGACCGAAATTGGCTTTTCTTACAATCAAAGGTGTCAATGGGAGAATCCCGTTGTTGCTTGAAGATACTCTTTTTACGCTTAATATAAGAGCGAAAGATTTGGCGGATGTCCGGAATTACGATATTCAGGGCGGACGTCTGCAAGCTGGGAAAAATGCGTTGGATGATGTTGAAATAGAGGTTTTCAGTGATAGGGATTCTATTCTTGCCTGTTATTTTGAGGCAGAAAAAAATCATGACATTGCCGGTAAAATGCACGAAAGAGCGATGTTGGATCGTATGACTATTGCCTATGATAAGGAGGAGAACAAGTTTATTGAAGCGAATAAGGATAATATTTTAGGTTTGGCTATCGTATATTATCGTTATAATTACTTGAACTTCGACCGTTTGAAAGTGAAATTTGAGCTGCTGAGTGATGCAATGAAAAACACACCGGAAGGTCGTCTGATACAAGCCCGATATGATAAATTGGGGGTAGTAAAGGTTGGAAGACAGGCTCCTGATTTCACTTTGCCGACACTGGATGGTTCAACCGTCACTCTATATGATGTGAAAGCTCCGGTAAAGATTCTTGATTTTTGGGCGTCTTGGTGTGCTCCTTGTAGAAAAGAGAATCCGAATATGGTGAAAACATACGAGAAGTTTAAAGACAAAGGATTGGTTATTATCGGAATTTCAATGGATGCTCGTGAGGGGGATTGGAAAAAAGCAGTTGAAACTGATGGGCTGACATGGATTCAGGCATGCGATTATAAGAACACGGCAGGTGAAGTTGCCAGGGCTTATAATATCACGGCAATCCCTCGTGTTTTGGTGTTGGATAAAAACAATCGTGTCATCGCCGACGGTTTGACCGGGGAGATGTTGGATGAATTTTTGGCAAAACGGTTGAATTGAAATTTTTGAGATAATGAAGATCGTGAATACTGGCCGCTGTCATATCGTAAGAATGTATAACACCATGTATTCCGCAGACAGCATGGAGCTTATATCCATAGTAGTGTATACCTTGGGATGCGCAATAGCCCCAGTCGGGCGCAGCCTCACGATTATCCCGTCCCATGGTGCAGCGCTTGGTTCTTGCGTTTTGACAAACTTTGACCGGTTTGGAGTCGATGCAAAAGACATCCTCGGATCCGTCAATGGCAACTGCCACATTTTTGCGGATTTCTTCTGCAAGCCGGGCCGGCAACTTGTGCCGGGCATTGAACTGCCTTCGGCTGATCAAGTTTGGCAAATCTGCCTTGCATTCATTATGCAGGCGATGAAACAAAAGATTTTCGCTATCGAAGCCGAACGCTTCGGCCGTAATGCCAAGAGCTATAACCTCAAGGTCGGAAAATTTGGGAACAACACCACATCGAGGTATATTTCCGAGTTCATTAACACGATTTCCGGCGAAATCCTTGCAGATACCGAGAATTCTAACGAAATTCGCTATGAAGTTGCGCATAAGCGATGAATTAGTAGTTAGGGATATTCAGTAAATGTCTTAAAAAAGTAAGATGGCATATGCAGATGATTTACTACTATCCTCTCATATGCCATTTTTATTGTATTTTTTTTCTCTCTGACCTAATGAGCAGACTGAGGAAGCATATAAAGAAGTGAGCTGCGATGCGCTTTGGAGAGCGCACGTATACGGGGCGCATGTTGAGGTCGGATTTCTCAACCCGGAAGCAGTCTTCAATTTCCCAACGGTATGAGTTGACGCGGATTATCTGGCAGGGGTCGTCGCCGAGGCCTGTTGCAAGGGCGTTGAAGCCATCGTAGCGTGCTTCTTCGGCGATTTGTTCATAATCGAGGATTGCTGATGTGATGGTTTCGATAGGGTTGCCTTTGGTATCGAAGTAGGTTGGCTTCATAAAGCGCCGGCAGTCGTTGGGCGATTTGGGCCGGTTAATTTCGCCTCGATTTAGTTTTGTGATGGCGCGCTCGATCTGTCTCCCGCGGATATCTGCATAATTTTTCCACTTTGTACAGGTAATTCCGCAATTGCATTAGAGATCAAGCGATATGTTTCTTCCTGTATCAGTTGTTCTTGAAAAGAAAGTTGCTTATCAGGCAGTTCGATCTGGGAAAAATCGATCGTTTTCTTTTTAGGGACATTCAGTAAATACTATAAAATTAGCCAACTAATTCATACATAAAATATTGCGAATTAGTTGGCTTTTTTGTATCTTTAGGTATTCCCCCGCAAATAAGGTTTGGCAGCCAAAACGGGGGAAATACCCTGACTAAGATATGGCTAAGATACAAAATATTTCAGAAATTCACCCTACTTTGGGGTTTACAGAATTTGATATTCTGGAAAGATACCGCAAAAGTTTTCATGAGAGTGAGCTTGGCAGGCTTCATTCGGTATTTCCATTTGAGCATATAGCAAAGACTGTGGGCTTGTCGGACCAGCATCTGGGGCGCAGGAATATATTCAGTCCCTGCGCAAAGATTGCCCTTATGGTCCTGAAGGCATACACCGGATTCTCTGACAGGCAGCTGGTGGAACATCTGAACGGGAACATACACTACCAGATGTTCTGCGGGATTATGATAAATCCGTCCTTCCCCATAACCAACTACAAGATAGTCAGTGCTATCCGCAATGAGATAGCGTCCCGTCTTGATATTGATTCCCTCCAGGAAGTGCTGGCTTCACACTGGAAACCCTATCTTGACAGCCTTCACGTCTGTATGGCCGATGCCACATGCTATGAAAGCCATATGCGTTATCCTACTGACATGAAACTCCTTTGGGAAAGCCTTGAATGGCTCTATAGATATATCTGCAGGCATTGTGTGGAACCTGGCATAAGACGTCCCCGCAACAAATACAGGAATGTAGCGGAGTCCTATCTGTCCTACTGCAAGAAAAGAAAAAGGAAGGCTTCGAGGACAAAAATGCTCAAGCGTCGTATGATCAGGCTTCTTGAAAAGCTCCTCATACAGAGGGATGAGATTCATCGAGAGTACGGAACCTTACTCCGCTATACCCAGGATTACCAGAAACGTCTTTCCATCATCAGAAAGGTTCTTGTACAGGAAAAGGAAATGTTTGTAGGGAAGAAGGTCAGGGACCGCATCGTCAGCATTGACCGTCATTATGTACGTCCCATTGTAAGAGGCAAGGAAACAAAGTCCGTCGAGTTCGGTGCGAAGGTCAACAACATACAGATAGACGGCATATCGTTCATCGAACATCTTTCGTTCAAGGCTTTCAACGAAGGTATACGCCTGAAGGACTGCATCCGCATGCAGCAGAAGCTCATGAATGTGAGGGTAAGATGCGTGGCTGCCGATTCCATATATGCCAATAATGCCAACCGAAAGTTCTGTACAAAATATGGAATATCAACATCCTTTGTACGCAAGGGAAGGGCGGCCAGGGATGAATCCTTGAGAAAGGTTCTCAGAAGTGAACTCTCCAAAGAAAGGGCCACCAGGCTTGAAGGCAGCTTCGGCACTCAAAAGCAACATTACTCACTCTCAAGGATAAAGGCACGGAACAGGAAGACGGAAATCCTTTGGATTTTCTTTGGAATACATACGGCAAATGCCATACTGATGATAGATAAGGTCAGGAACAGAGCGCTGAAAGCAGCATGATATGATTTTAACGAAAAATCAGAAGAGGTCGTCAGACTTCTTCCGGAACGTCATGTCCTGCCTATAAGAGTATATGGGAAAATACAGAAAAATGACAATAAAAATGACATATGAAGTGATTATACTGGGGCATCTTCATATGCCATTGTATTTTATAGGGACATTTACTGAATATTCCTAAGTAATAAGAATTTATTACAAGCTTAAATATCAAAATCCTCAATAAGTATTCTGTTGAATTTGACCCCGGCTCAGATAAATCTCATTACTGTTTATAGGTTCGGCAAACCGACGATCTTTTAATTCCAACCGATACTCTATCGGCTGGGATTCTTTATTTACAATCAAACCGTCATGTGAATAGAATATACGTTTCAGGTTCACATCATCCAAAGTCGTTTCGTTGTAATTCAACCGCCGGATATCGAACCACCTCAGTCCCCAGGTCAGCTCCCGTACTCTCTCTTCCAGAATTTTCGCAATAGCTTCTTCCTTTGTCGCTGCCGACAACTTAACCTCCGGTCCGGGTGCAATCCTTTTAGCCCGCAATATATTCACCGTTTCCATGGCTTGCTGAAACTTTCCCTGACGAGCCAGGCATTCCGCTTTCGTAAGTATCATTTCCTGTACCGTAGTTCCATAAGGTATACTGGTTCTGAAATAAACATATCCGGGATAAGTATATTTGATATTATGCCTCCATGAAAAATTCTCACACATCAAATATTTATACCGCAAATCATTTTCCTTATCATACAATTTCAACATTTCCCGGCTAGGGCAGAAATAGGCACAGGAAGCAGAAAGGAAATACTGATAATAAAACTCCGCCCACTCTAATTTTACAGAAGGATCGTAAATGGCTTCCCACCACAGATAAGGTACTTGTAGTGGTCCCTGACTGGAGTTCTGTTCATTACCATAATACATTTCCGTACTATAATCCACCAGACGGGCATCTGCCTGAAGAGCCAAATCTGCATATTTCAATGCCTGATCGTAATCATGGCAGAAAAGATAAAAGCGGGCCAGAAAACTATGAACGGCAGGAATACTTACCCGCCACCTCCGATTAACATTATCGACCGTAATTTTGAGTGCTTCTTTCAAATCTTCCTCGACAAAACGATAAGATTCCTCCAGATTCATCCGGACCAACGACTGCTCGAAACTGGTGGATGTCTTATGAGGTATTCCCGGTTCTTTCATATTTTCCGGGCTATAGGGAAGACAATAAGTATTCAGCAATTCCCAATTCTGAAAAGCACGGATAAAATGAGCTTCGGCCTTCAAATCAGCCTTCAAGGCCTCATCTCCTGTCACCCGACTCAAATTTTCCAATACCGTATTTGCCGTAAAAATATTTTTATAAGCACTACTCCAGGTTCCGGAACCCGATAAATCGGCCACCTCCTGATTCATCCACAGATAATAAGCGATACCATGTTGATAAAACGGAGCTCCGTTATTGGTTTTATCGTACAAATCCGTTGAAATTTCCGTAATATCCGGACTTAACACCAGGCTGGTATTGCCGGTTGTCGTATTGATTGCAGCCAACAAAGCATCCAGATGTTCCACTTTCGACAGTTCGATATTTGTCTTTTTCGAAGGAGCTATATCCAAAAAGCTGTCACAAGCAGCTCCGACTAACATCCATACCAGAAGGCATAAAATCACTCTCATTTTTCCTCCTGCAATTTTTATATATCTTTCCATATCCTTTTTTTAAAAATTAAATTTTACCCCAACAATAAAAGAACGTTCCGGTTTGACCGTACCCTCCGGGAATTCCGGGTCATTTTTATATTTATTCGCTGTAATCAAACCCAGATTATTGATCTGTCCATAAACGGCAGCGGTCCGGAAACCTATTTTCTGTAACCATACCTCCGGGATATGCCAGGTCAGATTCAATTCCTGGAAACGAATATGATTGGCATTATGGTACAGATAGTCCATCGCATCCGTATAATAACTATCGTAATACATTTGATTGGAGTCTTCGGTATCCGTCAGCAAGGGAGGCATAGCCTTATCCCCGTCCAATAATTTACTTACATCTTTATGTACCCAGATTTTCGAAGTTCCGGTCTTTCCCATTGTCGGATAATTGAAAGAAGAACGTTTGAATTTATGACCGAATTTTCCGGTAACAATCAAAGAAAGATCGAAATTATAAACCTTAAAACCGGTAGTCAGCCCCATAATATGGGGAGCCACCTTTACGCCCTGTGGCCTGAGCCAGCCGGTTGCATCCGAAGTATTGTCGTAAACGGTGTTCATCGGCCTCAAGCCGTCAGGACTACTCCCTTCCTCCACACAAGGGATACCGTCCTTATTTACCCCGGCATAATGCCAGGCATATATCGTACTGGCATTTTCTCCCTCTTTAAAGTCACCTCTCAAATAAGTCTTTGCACTATTATCGGTAACAAATAATCTTTCTATCCGGTTCAAATTATAAGCATAGTTGACATTACCATACCATTGGATATCTTTTCCTATAATATCGAGCTGGCTTCCTACTTCCAGTTCGATCCCACTGTTCAGCATTTCCGCATTATTCAACTTTTGACTGGTTGTCCCGTTGGCCGAAGAAATAGAAATCGTCGCGATCAGATCTTTACTGTACTTCCGGTAATAATCCAGTTTTCCGGCCAGTTTACCTCCCCAGAAAGAATAATCGATTCCGATATCTACACTCCCGACCTTTTCCCAGCGAAGTTCGGGATTTCCAAAACTCGCAATACTACCGGTAATCTCATGTTTATAAACATTCTCAACCGAACCGATACTCACCAAAGGTTTAAACGAGGTAGAAGTGTCTACATTTCCATTGTACCCATAGGTCAAACGCAGACGCAGCCAATCGATAAACAAATAATCGCTCATAAAACTTTCCTGTCCCAGATTCCACATTCCTCCCACAGACCAAAAAGGAGCATAACGATATTTAGGATCGTCCGTAATAAAATTCGACGCATCTGTCCGGACACTCCCACTGATCGTGTATTTATTATCGAAAGTATAAGCGGCATTGCCATATAGAGAAAAGAAACGATCGGTGTTAAATGTAAAGGTACTTGCATAATCATCGACTGTAATCGTATTCCCGAAGAGGTCTTTTATCGCCAGCTTACCGGTTCCGTTAGGGAAAAGTTTGGAAGTCAGCGTCTCGTCATTGTAGCCGTATACCCGGGGAGAGGTATAGGAAGTTGTCCGGCGATGCCGCAATTCGGTTCCTAACACAACATTAAAATCATGTCTCCTGAAAGTCCGGTTAAAATTTACCTGATTCCTAAAAGTATACCCTTGCATTTCCGAAGTGTATTGGTCCAGAAACTGCCCTGTCGGATAGGCCGATTTCCCGACGACTCCTGTTGCATCGTTATATTCGGTATAATAATTCACCGGATTTTTGACTACCCAGGAATCCTCTTTGTAAAGATCCCGCCTTTTGGAATTAAAAATCTCATATTGTAACGAAGAGGAGAAATTCAAGCCTTCCCATAATTTCAGGGTCAGTGCAGCCTGGAAACGGGCCTTGATGTCCTTAGTCGAACGGTCACGGCTTCTGATTTCCTGTAAAGGATTATAAAACCAGTCGGAATAAGGAAAGCCATTACCGACCAACCGCTCCATGGCCGGCAGGTAATAGTCGCGGACAATATGTGTATAAGAACCGTCCCGGTTTGTCAGGTGTTCATAAGGAGAAAGATCGCTTATCGCGATATCGTTTTCATCGGATGCATGGAGGACGGCTCCGTTATTCTGCTTTTTCACATATTGGAACATTCCGGAAATATCTAATTTCAGCCACTTGCAAATATCGCTGTTCATCCGCATATTGAGCATATATTTTTCATCCTGTGTACCAATATAATGGGTTTTGTCTTTTTCATACAATAACGACGTCATGACACCGACTCTTTCTCCTCCTCCGGATACGGATAAATTGTATTGCTGCAAAAAAGGATTTCTCAACAAATGTTTATAAACGTCATCCTTATAATCCGTCTCCTGCAATTCCTGTAAACGGAGCCTTTTCGTGTCTTCGGAAATATTTCCCAGCCGGGCTTCATTCAAAGCGATTTGTGCTAAGGTATAGCATTTTCCGGCCACATCATCTTCTGAGAAAATCCCTTCATTCAAAGCAACCCCATATTTTCCGAAAATCATTTCTTCGTAGCGGATCTGATCTGCAGAAGCGGCAGTAGGATTGGCATAATCCAAATCTATTTTCTGCCGGAAGCGCAAAAAAGTATTAAAGGCGACATTCAGTTTATCTCCTTTGGCCGCTTTGCGGGTAGTGACCACAATCACGCCGTTACCGGATCTGGCTCCCCAAATTGAAGCAGCTGCAGCATCTTTTAGTATAGAAACGCTTTCCACGTCATTCGGATTAATCGTTTCGAATCCTCCTTCCACAGGGAAACCGTCCACGACAATCAGCGGTTGAGCGTTGGCATTCAAGCTCGAGCGTCCCCGGATTTCCAGACTGGCTTTTCCATCTTCTGTCAGAGTAGCCTGAACGCCTGCTGTAGTTCCGATCAGCCGGGATGATAAATCGGAAGCCGGTTTTTCCAACTGCCGCTTGTCGACGATATCGAACGCTCCCGTCGCACGTTCCCGGGAAATCGTCTGATAGCCGGTGATCAGTACGTCATCCAAAGAAGTTATTTCCGGTTTCATCGATATCTCATAATGTTCACGCCCGTCTAAAGGAAGCTCCACTGTCTCCATCCCGATGAAAGAAATCACCAATACCACCTTCCCCTTCAAGCCGGCAGGTACTTTAAATTCAAAATGTCCTCCGATATCGGTAGTTACCCCCAAGGTATTTTCTGCCTTCAAATAAACAGAAGCCCCCGGCAAAGGCAAGCCCTTTTCATCCTTTACCGTACCTTGCACTTTCATCTGTTCACTCTGCAAATTTTTTACCGCCGAAGCATCCTTAGCAATAACGATTGCATTTTCACTGACCGTGTACTTCAATCCATTCAGCGACAACACCCGATCCAAAGCCTGCTCTATAGTGACTTGTTCCATATTCAGAGAAACATCGGCAATCTTACGGATATCGTTTACCGTATAAACGATATAATATCCGGAATTCTGCAATATTTGATTCAAGGCTTCCTCCAGTGTCACCCGATTCAAAGAAAAAGAATACTTTTCCTGTCCAAAAGATTCGGTAGCCATCACTAAATTAGCGCACAACAAAAAGATAACCGTCATTTTCATGATTAACGTCATTTTCCTCAATTTTCCTCCTCCGGAAGAAAAATAAATCTGCTTTTTTTTCATAATTTTGTAATTAGAGTTAATAAATACCCGCTAAAGGGTTGCTTATTAGTATCCAACAAGGAGTGTTGCCTCACTCCTTGTTATTTATTTTCCCCTGTCCGATAAAGAGTCACCTCGTTGCCTTCTATCGAATAAGTCACATTTTCAGTTAATTTCAAGAGATTCAATATTGTCCCGATATCTTCATAACGACGGGTTTTGATATAAAATTTCAGATCGCCGAATTTCTCCCTGTCATAATGAAAGGTAACCCCATACCACCGACTCAAGCGGGGAATGATTTCCTCCAGTCCACAATCATTGAACAAGAATAAACCGTCTTTCCAGACGACGAAGTCTTCGGCATCGACCTCTTTTATTACAGTCTTCCGGTTTTCTGCATCATATTTCAACTGTTGTCCGGGCAATAACACACGCTCAGCATGTCCCGGAGCCGAAACAGCCACTTTTCCCGTCAATAAAGTAATCGTCGATGCATTTTCTCCCCGGTATGCAGAAAAATTGAAAGCCGTTCCCAATACCCGGGTCTGTACGTCTCCGGATTTTACGATAAAAGGTCTCTCCGGATCAGGAGTCACTTCAAAGTAAGCTTCCCCGTCCAATTCTACGCACCGTTCTTTTTCTGCAAACTGTACCGGATAATTCAGGCTAGAAGCGGAATTCAACCATACCTTCGTACCATCGCCCAAAACCAAGCGATATTCTCCCCGTAACGGAACCATCAAGGTATTCCTCTCCGGCCAGCCGGTTTTATTCTCCCGACCGTCATATACGATCGTTCCCTTCCGGTGGTCCCAGGAAATTCCAGGTAGCTGTAACGTATCACAATCCTTTTGTAAATCCACCCGACAACCATTACCCAATACTAAAACAGCACAGTTTCCTCCCGGCTTTATTCCAGGTTGCCCGGCCGACTCCGGAACAGTTATCCCTTCCTGTTCCCACCACCAAAAAGCCGACATAATTCCGATCATGACCATCGCAGCAACACCTGCCGTCAGTATACGGCGCTTCCAGCAACGCCACTTCAACCTGACCGTCAATTTCTTAAAAGAGCGGTCGGTATCGATCTGTTTCTCCAATTCCATCAAACGTATCACTCCCCTTCCCGAAATAATCCGATCGTAACTCTCTCTATTCATCCGGGAAGCTCGTATCCACTCCTCCAATTCCTGTTGTTCGGTCCCGGTCAGCTTCCCTCCCGATCCTTTTCTGGCAATCAATCCGGCAATATGATTCAATCTACTCGTATCCATATTTTCATCTTTTATCAGAAAGACACCATTTTTTAAGAAAAAGATTACACCTGTACATTTTTTTTTTCATTTATTTTTCTGTTTCCTCTCCAAAAGATTAATTTAGGCGCAGAATTACCTGAGGGGTATGGGGAATGACTTTTTATTTACACGGATAAAACAAGGAGATGAAAAAGCTCTGGAAAAATTCACAAAAGAAAATTATCTCTTTTTTTGTGCTTTAGCCAACCGTTATGTCAACGATGTACAAGAGGCGGAAGATATTGTGCAGGAAGTATTGATCCGCCTGTGGGAAAACAGAAGGCACTATCAGGACATCACCTGTTTACGAAGTTTCGTATATACTATGATCCGGAATCAGTCTTTAAATCTGATCCGGAATCGCAAACGTTCAAGTCAACACTTTCATCTCCTGCCCGAAGAAGAGGAAAACAATTTTTTCAACATTCTCGTCGAGGAAGAAAGCAACCGTCTGCTTTTCAATGCGATAAATACTTTAGCTCCACAAAGTGCGGCCATCATACAACTCAGTCTTCAAGGCTTGAAAAATGAAGAAATCGCCCGGGAATTATCCATCTCCGAGAATACGGTGAAAGTTCTGAAATACCGTTCTCTGAAAAAACTCAGGCAGCTCTTGCATCATCGTATTTTCAACATACTCGCTTTTTATATCTGATTTACACAAAACGACACCGTTTCCTCCCTTTATCAGCCTCCCCAAACGATATACAGACGGTTCACAGATGCCAGGACATCTGTGAACCGTCTTATGCAGATCCGGACTATAACTGACCGGAAGTTTTATAAATCAAGGATACCGGATTTCCCAAATCGACCTCAGCAGGAGTCTGCCAATACAAGCGCTTCTCTTCCGGTCTGTTCTTTATGAGCTTCACATTCAGAATAACAAACTGCCCGTTCGCCAAAGCACATCCCAGCTGAGGATGTCCCTGAACCGATGCAGTCATATGTTTTACCGGAGCATCGAAATGCCAATAAAACGACACACCGTCTCCCGGAGAAGCATAATTGTAATAGTACATGTCGTTTCCTTTCATCAATAACAGGTACTTATCCGTCGACAAAACATAGGGTAAACAATCCTCATACACGAATCCGGACGGTAATTCCTGAACAGCAAGGCTACCCTCCTCATAGTACAATTCTGCTGTCGAACGTTTTAAAGTAAAGGTCTGTTGTAAGTATTTTCCTCCGGGAGTTTTAAGTATCATATAATAATATCCACCACTCCAATCCCCCCATCCTCTGAAATAGATCAACTCATGATCCCCCAAATCGTTCAGAGGAACAAAACCGTCAGGCCATCCCTTGTCGGCTTCCGGAAAAACAGCTGCATATCCGGCGTAGTTCACCCCCCAAAAATCACGGAAATCAAAAACAGCTGCCAGACGGTTACGGGGATTTGCAGCCGTTCCACGGTCGTGTACCACGGTATACCCTACCGCCTGCCAATCACAATCCAACAAATGTCCACGCACCTCTTCTTCACCGACCAGAACAGGCTCGGTAATAAAATAACCCGAATTAAACAAGGCATCGGAATACTTCAACCGGGTATACAACCGTCCATCTTTATTTTCAATGACATCCAGCCAATGCATCCAGGTTGCATTCACCGGTTCGAACTGTTCCGGGAATACTCCGTCCATAAAAGTCTCCGACAGATAAATATCGCGCAATAAAGTATTCCCGTCGATATCGATACAGCCCGGAGCTCCCTGTTGTAAAATCAGCAACGATCCCGGAGCAGTCCGGGAAAAATGCTCGGTTATCCGGACCGGACCACTACCCAATACTTCCCCGTTCGTTTCTTCGTAGACATCCGGGAAAGTCTGATTATCAAAAACACAATATATCCCTAAATCATCCATCTCGTAAGCAGTAATCATTTCCCGGACAAACCCCAGAGAAGACTGACCGTTCTTCTCAGACAAAATCATCCAGCCTTTACTTTTATAGGGAGAATCTATCCGGAGCGATTTCTGATTGCTGTATACCAATCCGTTTGCCCGGTCGGTTACCCTCAGGATCACCTGTCCCGTAGCTACAGTATCTACAATCCATTCCAGGTTAAGTTCGTCTCCGATCGTTTTACCGGCAAATGTCCACTCATATGCCAAATCGAGTTCGTCCCCGTTCCCGCTTGCAAAATGCAGAACCGGTTTATACCGGACCGTATCTCCCAGAGCTGCCCAGGGATAGGAATCCTGCCCGAAAGGTTCCACCTCGATCGTATTTACAAAACGATAATCGTTATTGCCTTTGTCGTCGTAACACCCTACAGACAGAAAAGCCAGCAGCCAATACAATAAATATATTTTATTTTTCATAGGTATCGGAATTATAAATTAATAACAAGGGATTTTATCAACCATCGGAGTCACATTATCGTCCCACATAATATTATGTTCTATGCAATACCGTTTAAATTGTAAGGTATACGCTCTGGCAACAGAAAGTTCGACCCCCTTCCAGGGTATTCACCCCTGTGCACAAGATAAACTCCTCCATTTTTTTGGATGAATACTCTCCCAATATCAAGGACTCCAATTCTCCCTTCCACCATTCCGGCTTGCTCTTCACAGCGGTAAAGGTCAGTTTGGCTCTTTGTTGCCCATCCAGACCGGGCCGGAAATGCTCGTTTGCAACGATCCGCAAACCAACTGATAAAGTCTGTTCTGTCAACAAGGGATTCGAATTCATTACAGTCACTACCAGCGTATCCGTCACCCGGTCTTTCCGGAAAACCAGGTGTTCGGGAAGTTGGTAGTCAGTCGTTCCTGCAGTCGTCAGACTATCCACTACTTCCAGGCGGTAAGTCAAATCCTCTTCCAGTATATTTCCGGTCAGCTTCAAAACAAAAGCAACTTCATGAGTCGATGCTCCGGGATAATTGGCAAAAGAAATAAATGCAGTATCGGCTCCTTTTTCATTGACGAAAGACAAATACCGCGGCCCTTCGTAAAATCCGGTTGTATGATGGGTACAGGCTCCGATCACGAAGCACAGCAAACCGATAAATATGTATCTGTTCATAATTTTCACGATTAACATTAATTGATCACTTCATTATCCGGCAGAGGAAATACAAAACCATCGTCAGGCATAGATTCCAGGGGTTTTATGTTCAAACGTTTAAAATAATAATACAACTGCCCTTCCTGCATAAATTCACGCCGGGCCTCATCGATCAGTATCTTTTTAAAATCGTCGAGGCTGGAAACCGTCAGCCGTCCTTTAGTACAATCCCGGGCAACACGTACCTGATCCAGTTGTTCGATAGCGGCCTGAGTCTCTCCTTTCCGGTAAAGATATTCGGCTTGAATAAAATACATCTCGCTCACCCGGATCAGCGGAATCAAATCCTCGGTTTGCGTATATTCCAAGGTATTATTGGTCGGTAAAATATATTTATTACAGATCCGGTCGGCTCCCGAAGTCTCTGTCAAATACTCTTTCCTCACATCTGCCTCATCGTCGAAAATACCGGGATATCCGGCCAGTACAAGTCGGTCGGAACTCGTCGTATAATAAGGCTCATAATTATCCAGGTTCAATTCGTTCGACAGGGCAAAAATCACTTCTTTATACCGTTTCCGATCATTGTTCTGTACCTCCTCCTTCTTTGACAACTGGAAACAAACTGCAGCATATTCTTCTGCATAGGCATCCAGTACTTCTTGTGCACAATGAGCGGCTTTTTCATATTCGCCCATATAATTATAAACCCTGGCCAGCTGGGCTATAACAGCGTAATAATTCATACGGAATCCCCGGTAAAGGAAAAACAAATCGGTTACCGAACTGCTCACCCAGTTATTCTTAATCCGTTTTTCAGCCACCAACATCGATTTGTCGGGTAGTGTATCGAACGGAGCTACTAAGTTTTTGGCCTGGAGCAAATCCCGTTCGACCAGCGACAAAATCTCCTGTACACTTTTATCCGGTTCGTAGGTAGAAGGATAATTCTCGAAATAAGGCATGTAATTTCTCGAAGGATTGGTCACCGGTGCCGGAGCCCAAAGCCGCAGTAAATCAAAATGCAGGAAAGCCCGTAAAGCCAGCGCCTCCCCCTGGATCATATGCTGTTCTGCCTCACCTCCTCTGAATTTAGAGGGATCCTCCCCGGTAATCCGCCCGACAATATTGTTACAGTTTGCAATCGAATTATAGGTATTCGACCAGATAACCTGAATCACCGACTTCACTGTTTCATCACGGTAAGCATAATTCTTTCCCGCGATTCCATATGCCGAATAATTCGACAATTTTTGAGTATTGTACAACTGTCCCAAAACATCAATAAATCCCCAGCTCATCTGCTGCCCGTACATCGAAGTCTGAGACATCTGGCGGTATACGCCGTTCAACGCATTCCGGTATCCCTCTCCGGTGGAAAACAAATCTTTTTCATCCACAGAATCCTCCGGAATCACATCCAGCCAATTACTGCAACCTCCCAATGGCAACAGTAAACA
The DNA here is from genome assembly GCF_000190535.1 of Odoribacter splanchnicus DSM 20712. Lineage (GTDB taxonomy): Bacteria > Bacteroidota > Bacteroidia > Bacteroidales > Marinifilaceae > Odoribacter > Odoribacter splanchnicus. The sequence goes on along the minus strand of NC_015160.1, from coordinate 4,276,195 downwards.
ACAGGCTATTATCCAATGATATATTTTCATAATTCAAAATTTAAAAATTAGAAAGCAGCTTTCAGCGAAAAATTAAAACTCCGGGCATAAGGATAATTCAATCCTCTTTCCACCTTCACCGACGACCAACGGCAAACATCGTTCGCACCGATCTCAAAACGCAGCATACTCAAGCCGATCGTCTTCATCCACTTCTGCCCGGCGTCGAAATCATAGCCCAGAGAAATAGAGTTCAGGGTCAATACATTGTTATCCTCGACAAAACGGGAAGTCGGACGGGTACGCATAATACTGCCGCCCACTCCGCTGGTCAGCTTACGGTAACGAGCCTTATCCCCCGGTTCTTGCCAACGTTCGGAGAACACCCGTTTATCGACATTAGAGGTGTATACATTCACATCTTCTACTTTGTCACGTAAAGTGCTGTTGTATATCTGGCCGCCGGCTTCATACATAAAAGTCATATACAAACTCAGATTTTTATAAGTGGCATTCAACCCGAAAGTACCTTGTATTTTGGGTTCCGTATCCCCCAAGACCACCTGATCGTTCGTATTCCAGGTATTGGTAATGCTTCCGTCCGGGCGGATAAAAATCTCCTCTCCGGTAGCAGGATCGATTCCAAGTGAGGGAACTCCCCAAATCGACGTCTGGGATCCTCCTTCGACATATTGAGTAAACGGCTGGGTATTCGAACCGTCGAACCGGTTACTGTTGGCAAAATGGTCTTTTACCCGGTCATTGTAAGCCTTCAGACTCTCCGATATTTTCAGGATTCTATTTTCATTGTGGGCCAGGTTAGCGAAAACAGCTACAAACAGATCTTTTCGACGGACTACTTCGCTCCGGAATTCCAGTTCATATCCTTTATTTTCCACCTCTCCGATATTATCCATATAAGTGGTAAAACCTGTCGAACTCGGAATCGTCACCGAATTGACGAGATCCACCGTTTTTTTCTGATAATAAGAAGCTTTGATATAAAGCAGGCGTTTCCATAAACTCAGTTCAACACCGGCATCCCAGGTATTCGTCGTTTCCCAGGTTAGGTTTGTATTCCCCAAAGCATAGAGGGTACCGCCGAAACCGGTTTTATACCAACCGTCCGTAAACATTTTATAAGTCGTTCGGGCTACATAAGGCGGAAAATTCACTTTCCCGGTTTGTCCGTATGAAGCCCGTATTTTCAACTGGTCAATAACCGTTTGTCCTTTCATAAAACCGTAGTTATGAATATTGACACCGGTCCCCGCAGACCAGAAGGGAGCAAACCGTTTATCCGCCCCGAATTCCGAAGAACCGTCCATACGTACCGAAGCATCCAGCAAATACACATCGTTATAACTGTAATTCAGGGTTCCCAGGAAACCGATCAGCCGGGTAGAATTATCGGAACTTACCGGTTTGGAAACAATTTCTTCGGCATAATTCGGAGAACTCAAAGCCCCGGAAGGGAATCCCCGGTAAGAAGCCGAAATATTATCGGTTTTGGCAGAGCGGGCATTCACCCCCAACAACAAATTGATATGGTGTTTTTCGACAGAACGGTTATAAGACAGGGTTGAACTCAGATCCCAGTAGAACTCATTTCCCCGGCTGGTATTCAATTCGCCGGAAGAAGGATTTTCTGCAGTCTGGGGAGTTGTATTTTTCGAAGACAACGGATCCAGAAAACGTTTCGTATCGGTAATCTTACGCGTCAGGCTGAATTGAGTTTTCCATAACAAACCGGTAGTTATATTCCAGTTGATACCCAGATTATCGACAAACTCTTCATATTTGGATTTATCGAAATTGGATAAAGTCGCCTCATAAAGAGGATTAGGGCGTTTTTCATTCTTTCCGTCCCAATTGGGCAGATTTTCCAGATAGTTCCCCTCGTCGTCCTTATAAGGATCGTAAGGCTGACAACCGGTATAGTCGGAAAAAGCCCCGTAAGGAGACTCCTGCGAACGGGTATTGGTATAAGTGACCATATTTTTGAGCTGGAATGAACCGATCCGGTAATCCAGATATACGCCGGCTCCCACCCGGTTCCGGAAAGACTCTTTCATCACCCCGTCTTCATTATTGTAGCTCAATTGTATGCCGAAACGGAAATTATCCGATCCGCCGTCGATGCTCAGGCTGTGTTTGTGATTGAAAGAGGTCTGTAACGGTTTCGATAACCAGTAAGTATCCACCCCTCTGGTAATGGAAGCCAGTTTAGCATAATATTGTTGTTCGGCTCCCAAAGGATTATCTTTAGCCAGATCTTCGAATACTCCGGCCGCCACTTCCGTTTCGAGTTTCTCGCGTGCATTCATCAGGTTATAATCCGACAGATCGGGTACCGTAACATCCCCTGTAAAATTATAGGACACATTCAGCTTACCCATCTGAGGAGCCACCGTCGTAATCACCACCACACCGTTGGCAGCCCTGGAACCATACAAAGCCGTAGCCGCAGCATCTTTCAATATGGTAATACTTTCAATACGGTTAGGATCCATATCGTATAACTGTTCCACACTGATCTGAAAACCATCCATGATGAAGGTCGGTAAGTTGGGATTATCCTTCAGAGCCGATTTCGTCAAAGGATCACGGTCCAATTCCTTTACACCGCTGATACCCGACCTTCCCCGCACATACATTTCGGGCAGTGCATTCGGATCGGACCCCCAATCGTTATTGGTTTGAATACGGAATGAAGGATCGAAAGCCTGTAATGCCTTGATGACATTCGATTTCGAAACGGACATCAATTCATCTTTGGTCACTGTAACCGAATTTCCGGTAAAACTTGTTTTACGGACATTCCCGTACCCGGTCACCACGACTTCTTTCATCTCTTTGATATCCGGTTCAAGCGAAACCAATATTTCCGTTTGCCCTTTTTTCAGGTTTACAAGCCTCGTTTCCATCCCTACAAACGATACCAGTAAAGTAACCGTATCCCTTTCCAGGACTTCCATCGTAAATTTCCCGTGTGAATCAGTGACTACTCCGTAGGATGTCCCCTTCAATAAAACCGTAGCTCCCGGTAAAGCCAGGTTATTTTCATCGGTCACCTTTCCTCTGACCACCTGTACATTCACCCGGGAGTCCTGCCGTTGTTTTTCCGGCCGGATAATAATGACCTCATTCTCCACTTCATAGGTGAGATCCGTATTTTGCAGTAATTGTCCCAGAAAATCTTCGACTTCCGCATCTTTCACATCTATATCTCTTTTGCCATATCTGTTTACTTCCTCTACCCGGTATAAAAAACGGTAACCGGACTTTTCCCGGACCTCTTTTAAAACCTCGTCAATTGTAACCCCCTGCCTTTTTGCAGTAATACGCGTCTGAGAATAAGCTTTTGCCTGGATGGAAAACACCAACACCAGTACCAGTAAAATCCCCGCCTTTTCCAGAGAGAAATTTAACTGCAGCAAAATACTTTTCAGTAAAAAATTTCGCTTTTTTTTCATAATTTTACATGCTTAGTAGTTAATGATAGTAACGACACCCCGTTAATTGCTGAGTTCTTACGGAAGATTATCCCCAATAATCTTCCGTTTTTCGATATATAGAACACATCAATCCAAGAAAGGGATGAATAAAAAAGATACTTTTTTAAGATAATTTTCACATTATTGCCTTTTCCGTTTCAGCCGGAATCCTATCGCTCCTCCCAAGACGAGTAAAGGAATCAGGCCGATAAAAAGACCTTTTATCCATCCGATATCGGCAATATCGAGATAATGGGTATCGTCCGTAGGAGATGGACGGCTATTATCCACCGGGAATTGCTGATAAGTCATATAATGCAACATCTCCATGAATAACCCGAAATTATTCAGTCGGACATCGTCTTTCCGTAAAGCCAGTCCTTCGGTACTGAACCAATCGGCATCCCCGGAAACGATAATACGTTGTTCTTCTCCTCCCAGCTGCCGTTTCAAAGCCAGCATAAGCGTATCCCCGGCATATTCCACGATAGGTACCCCCTGAAATCCGTAGCCTGCATTGAACGACAAAGCCGTAGTACCCGGAAAAGCGACTTGGTATTGCCGGGCTAAAAGCCCTGCACCGACTCCGGTTTGTTGTGCCCCGGATTCAGCGATATCACCGACAATAAAATCTTCCTCCCAGTCGGCCTCCTCATGTTGCAGGATTATTCCTTCCTTAAAGCCGATTCCCAGATTTTTCACCAACCCGTTCATCAATTCTTGTTTACCCGGTTCACCGGTAATGATCAGATTACCTCCTTTAGCTATATATGAATCCAGTAATCCCTGTTCCTGAGGGGACAATCTTTTTTCAGGAGCCGCAATCACCAGAATATCGATATCTTCGGGAATAACCGTCCGGCCGGTCAAATTCAGGGTATCTACATCAAACCCCTGATTCACTAAAGCATTCCGGCCGTTTCTTTGAATCAGTGAATATAATCCACCTTTATCATTCCAATACAAGCTCCGCTCCCCGTGTCCGGTCAGAAAAACTATTCTGGAAGCATCGGTCACCAACCGTTTCAAGGCCACCGTAATCTCTGTTTCCCTGGGGCGGATATCCATGCCGTCGTAAAAACGCAGAAAAGATTTCCGGCCGTTCGCCCGTTCCAGTAGATAAATCATCCGGTTTCCTTCGGAGGTCAGATCGATCTGCCGGTGAATTTCTTCCGGAGACAGAAAAAATTCCGGATCCAGGTCCTCGTCATCACATATTTTCAGCATTTGTTCCCTCAAAGGTAAAGAAGCCGTAGCCCCACGGAAACGGCTATGATCGGTGCTATCATAAAAATAGACATATTTCAAGCGGGTATCGGGTTTAAAACGTAGAAAAGGTTTCAATTCCCGGAGGTTCGACATTTGATTCTCCGGCATCCCTGCCGGAGCACTTTTATCCAATAAATTGACATACATGGTAATAGTCAGCTGATCGTCGATCAGATTCATGACCCGTTGGCCTTCGCGGGTGATGGTATTGTGTTCGGTTTCCGTCGTATCATAATAACACATGAACATCGGTTTCGAAGTCAGGTATCCGATTCCCAGAGCGATACAAACCACTCCCCCGTAACGTGCCCACCGCCACCACCAGGAATAATGCTGCTTGGTCGATTGCAATTTCAAAACAGACAAGGTCAAAAATAATCCGATCACCACCCCAAAGTACACGACATCTTCACTGCATATCAGTCCTGCCGTAAACGTTTTGGCCCGTCCCGACAAAGACAGCCACCAGGTAATCTCCTGTACGACAGGAATATCCTGCCAAAGTCCGCCTACAAAATTCAAGCAGGTAAGTATCACCAGTGTACCGACCGCTGCCACGATCTGGTAAGAAGTCAGGGTAGACATAAAGAGACCGATAGCCGAATAAGCACACAAAACCAGATAAATACCGAGCAACCCGGACAATATCAGCGGAATATCGAGGTTTTTCACAAAAATAAAAGCAAACACCACCTGCAGGAGCAAAATTACCAGCATCAATCCGCCGTACAACATCATAGCAAGAAATTTCCCCCCGATAATCTGAAAATTAGTTACCGGCGAAGAATATAATAACTTGATAGAACCGGAACTATATTCCCGGCTCATCAATGCCATTGTCAGTAAAGGAATATACAGATACAGATTATTCAGCACCTTGAAGAACGAACCGCTATCCCCCAACAATAAAATCACTGTCTGGAAAGGAATCTGCCCCCGTCCCAAAGCTTTATTCTGCAATTGATAGCTAAAAGTATCACAAAATGCCATTCCGGCCTGAAAAGCAAAAATGATCAGGATCAGCCAGGCTATCGGTGAATAGAAAAACAAACGAAGTTCTGTCTGTGCTATTCTAAAAATCGTTTTCATTTGAACTTTCTTTTAATCTTAATTTCTTTTTCTTCTGTAGTGAACCACTCCATAAGCCAGGGCCAAAAGACCGGGCAGCAATCCCATGGTTCCGAATTTCAGCCAGGGCATATCCTTCCGTCCCAAATACAATTCGTTGTCACGGGGAGGTATACTGGGGAGCAATACCGGAAATTCATTCCGGGCCAACCAGCGGAAAGATTCGGTAGCCAGAGTGAAATTAGCAGTCTTAACTCCCTGCCGGGCCCGGGTCAGCTCTGCATTACTGATACAATCGGCATCCCCGGCAACTAAAATCCGCTGTTCTTTATCCCCGACCTTACGGTCCAGGGCGACAATGACAGGCAGTACTTTCCCTTCGGCCGGGCCCGGATGATTCAGACCCTTCAAAGCATCTTCTGCATACAACCGGTTCACTTGCCAACTGATGGAATCCCCCACACAGGCAACAGGTGTTATCCCGAAGCCCTTTTTCTGTATTTCCAGACCTGTACAACCAGGTAAAGCAAAACAAAAACCATATTGCCGCATTTTCTGGAAAACCGGGAACTTTTCATCCCCCTCCGGATCCATTCCGGCAATTGTCAAAGAAGGTAAATATCCTTCCCTGGCCTGTAACAGCATCCCATTCCGGAATCTCACCCCAATCAATTCTGCCAACGGATTTATAAATTCCTGCGTACCCGGTTCACCCAGCAAAAACAAATTTCCCCCGCGTTCAATATATTCGCAGATCATCCGGAAATCTCCCTCCGGGATCTTACTTCTTACATCGGCTATTACTAAAATATCCACTTCATCCGGAATTCTCTCCTTTCCGGAAAGAGAGAAATCTTCCACATCGAACCCTTGATTGATCAAAGCACTCCGCAAAGACAGCTCAGAGGAAAAAAAACTATAATCCATTTCTCTCTTATTCGTACTATTCCGTTCGCCGTATCCGGTCAGAAAACACAATTTGGGCGGTTTTACCAACAACCTTTTCAGAGCAGCAGTCATCTCCTGCTCACTGGGGAATACATACATATCTTTATACACCCGTAACCAGGTCTTCCGTTCACCGTTCCATTCCACCTGGCGGACAAAATGATTCGATTCTCCGCTCAGATCGATCTTCCGGCGAATCTCTTCCGGCGTCAGAAACATACCGAAATCCAAGCCCTTAGCCTGGCAGATTTTTTCAGCCCTTTCCCGGTCCGACAACCCGGGATACAATTCGTCCAGATATTTATATCCGGCATAATCATAATAATACACATAATCCAGTTTCAAATTCCGCTTAAAGCGGGCATAAGGGCGGAAACGTTCGAAATCCTTTTTATGTGCCGCTGGCAGCCCACTCTCATAATTGGCATCCAATAAATTCACATATGTAGTGATCTTCAGTTCTCCTTTCAATTGCCGGAGTAAATCCTGTGAAAGAACAGAAATAGTATTACTCTGCGTAGCGGTCGTATCCCAATACCAGGTAAGAAAAGGACGTGACGAAACATAACTGAGCACAACGACTCCTACTGCCAATCCCGTTAATTTCAGTATTTTTTTCCTCCCCGGCTGTTTTTCTCTTACCGCCTGTAAACGCCAGACCGAAAGTAAGAGAAAAGCAGCGATCACCACCAAAAAGTAAATTAAGTTTTCCGTATTGATCATGCCGGCGACAAAAAGGCCTACCCTACCGTTCAAAGCCAGCCAATAAGTAATATCCCGGACCAAAGGTATCTCCTGTCCCACTCCGCCGATAAAATTCAAAAAAGATAAAAAAGCCAGAGTTCCGATAGCAGCCACTACCTGATAGGAAGTGAGGCAGGACATAAACAGCCCGATGACAGCATAAGCACAAATCAGCAGATACATACCCAAAAAATTCGAAAAAATCAGCGTACCGTCCATATGCCCGATCGTCAAAGCCCCCAGACCGACATATACTAAAATCACCCCCAGCAAAACGGCACAATAAATCATAACCGACAAGTATTTTCCCAGGATAATCTGGGCACTAGTCACCGGAGAAGAATACAATAGCTTTATAGAGCCGCTGCTGAATTCCCGGCTCATCAGTCCCATGGTCAGCAAAGGAATATAAAAATACAAGTGTTCCAGCATCACCGGGAAAATACCTTTTCCGCTCGTAAACACACTACCCGTCAGAGCCTGAACCTCATATCCTAAAGATTGGCTCTTTATCGCCGGCCAGATCACGTCACAAAACGAAAACCCACATTGTACGGCAAATACCACCAAAATCAACCAGGCTACAGGAGAATAAAAAATAACCCTCAATTCTGTCCGGGCGATTTGGTAAACTATATTGAAATCTTTGAGCCTCATATCATTTACTATTCTTAGATAAACGTGCAAAAATGGTATCCAGCGATTCCCGCTCCAGGCAAATTTCTTCCAATTGCCATCCTTTCTCTACACTCCGGGCAATGACCTGTTGTGTAATACCGGCCGGAGCTGTGAAATATACGCGATACTCCCTGAGGGTCAACGGTTCGACTTCCGAAATGCCATCGATATTTTTCAATTCTTCCGGAGCCGGCGGATTACCGAAAGTCACCAAAAAAGAACAAGGTTCTACATAATTATTAAATTCTTCCATCGTACCCGAAAAAATCATATGACCGTGTTCTATCATTTTGATCTTATCACAGGTGGCCTGTACTTCCGACAAGATATGGGTAGAAAGCATAACTGCCCGTTCAGCAGCGATCTCCTTAATCAGGTGTCTGACCTCTACGATCTGCACCGGATCGAGCCCGTTAGTCGGTTCGTCCAGTACCACAAAGCGCGGATTATGAACGATTGCCTGTGCAATTCCCACCCGTTGCTGATAACCCCCGGACAAATTTCCGATCAACCGCTTTTTAAAATGTGTAATGCCGCATTTAGCTTCGGCCGTATCTACTGCCTGCCGGATTTCCCGGGCGTCCATCAGCCGCAGACGGGCACAATAAGTCAGGTATTCATCAACGGATAATTCCGGATATAAAGGTGGCCGTTGCGGTAAAAAACCGATATACTTCTTGGCCTCTACCGGATCGGTCCTCAAATTGATACCGTTGATAAAAACCTCCCCTTCGGTCTGATTCAAAACCCCACAGATAATATTCATCGTCGTCGATTTACCTGCTCCGTTAGAACCCAATAACCCCAAAATCCCCCTCTGACTGATTTCGAAATTAATGTCTTGAATAGCCCACTGTGTTGCATAACGATGCGATAAGTGCCGGGCTTCTACGATTGTTTCTCCCATAAATAAGCTGATTATTTTAGTTAAGTTAAGACATGAAAAAAGCCGGGTAAGCCGCTTTCTCACCCCCATTCATCATTATATCAGGTAATTGTTATATTATTTGAACTACGACAGTGCGACCGGTCACCAGAAACCGTATATTAGTGGCTTTTTCCAACATCCGCAAAGCGACGGAAAAATCATCGTACCTCTCCAAATCTCCGGTAAAATGAAAATTTTTGAGTTCCTCGTTTTGATAAAAAACAGAAATATTATACCACCGGGCCAGACTGTTCAAAATATTTTCCAGAGGTTCATCTTCAAAAATAAATTTACCGTCCTTCCAAGCCGAAAAATAGTTTGCATTCACCTCTATTTTGTGAAATCTCCGATGCCGTAAGTCACAGACTGCCTGTTGATCAGGTGCCAGTTCCAAAGCTTCCTTCCCCATCATAACCCTGACTTTTCCACAATTCAGCGTCGTTTTTACCACCTCATCCCCCGAATAAGCCTGCACATTGAACTCTGTCCCCAATACCTCTACTTTCAATTTATCGTATACATTCACGATAAAAGGATGCAAGCTATCTTTTTCCACTTTAAAATAAGCCTCTCCTTTTAAACTGACCTGCCGGGTCTGCCCCGTAAATACGACCGGAAAACGAATTTCCGAATCAGCATTCATCCACACATAGCTCCCATCCGGTAGCCGAACTTCATATTCCCCACCACGGGGTACAACGATCGTATTGTACTTGATTTCGGCCTGTTCTGCGGCCTGTAAATCTTGCAGACAATATTCCGCCAACAGACCGGTATTCTTTACAGTCACCGATTCATCCACCTGAATTTCCTGGTTCAGGGAATCCTGCAAAATAATCTGTTTGCCTTCGTTCGTAATCAGAACTGCTTTCGAAGATCCCGGATGAATGGACTGGACCAATAAGTCTGAAGGCTGCAAACGGCTATACCGGTTATACACCAGTAAAGTCCCGACACCGATCAATAACAGCAGACAGGCTACCACCCGGTAACGGGTGAAGAAACGGCGTTTTCGTACAGGAACGTCAGCAATCTGTTCCCGAAGTTTATGCCACACTCCGTCTACATCCAATCCGTCCACATATAAATTTCTCTTTTGCAACTCGGCCTGGTTCCTGATTTTTGCATAAAGACGGGCATGCTCCTCTTGTAAGCTCCAAGCTTCCAGTTCTGCCTGCTCTTCAGCGGTGATAATACCTAACCACTGTCTTCTGATCAGATCTGCCATCCGGTATTCTTCCTGATACTCCATTTCATTGTACATTCAAGATTCTGTCCTAAGAACACACAAAGATTGTAAAAGGATGAATGGGAATCATTTTTTTTATTTTTTCCGGAATAAAATATACAACAACACGGGGAAATAACCTTTCAGGGAATTTTTCAACATTTTCAGTGCGTTGTATTTCAGGGTTTTTACAGTAGTAACTGCGATTCCCAATATTTCCGAGATTTCTTTATTTTGCTTTCCCTCGAGAGCCAGCCGCATAATTTTTCCACTTTGTACAGGTAATTCCGCAATTGCATTAGAGATCAAGCGATATGTTTCTTCCTGTATCAGTTGTTCTTGAAAAGAAAGTTGTTTATCAGACAGTTCGATCTGGGAAAAATCGATCGTTTTCTTTTTATCTCTCAGGTAATTATAACAAAGATTACGCACTGCAACGTAAAGAAAAGTCCTGAAATCCGGTATTTTGTCATATTCCGCCTTTTTTTCCCATAAACGGATAAAAACATCCTGTACAATATCCTCTGCCACTTCCCTGTTAGCGACCAATTTTCCGGCAATCACACACATAGAGGGATAATACTGCCGAAATAATGCCTCAAAAGCACTCAAATTCCCACACCTGATATCTTCAAAAAGGATTTCTTTATTCATTCACGTTGCACAACTTTTACCGACGAAGCTAAAAATAATAATCAATTTCAGACCTCAGGATATTTAAAACCACGGTATCAGCACTGAAAGTCTCCTTAGGATCACTTCCGTAAAACCGAACAAATATAATTACTTTTTTCTTATTGAAAAGCAAAAAATATTCGTTTCTTCAGGCTATTCACACTCCATCACACTGATTACAAACCACTTAACCAAACAAACTTCTATTTATTTTTAAGCGTTCATTCATTTCCCCGACCGTTTCTATCCACCGGATAAATATTGATGCAAAAAGTATATCTTTGCATTCAGATAAAATAACAAAATCGTATGGTATCGAGAAATCTGACCCAAGAGGAAATCACCCGGCTGCAAGCACAAGGCTGCAGTTCGACAGATTGGCAACGTGTAAAAGTTGCTTCCGGATTTAAAACCGATTATATACAAAATGTCCGTTTTTCAGGAGATATCGAACTAGGCATATTCGATTACGAGTTCATTTTAGAGGGAGGACTCCCCAGACATGCCGGTTTGTTCAATGTCACCTTACACAACTGTCGGGTGGGTAATAATGTCCTGATCGAAAATATCCCCAATTATATCGCCAACTACCGGATCGGAGAAAATTGTTTTATACAGAATGCCAATCTGATCGTAACGGAAGGACGTTCGTCCTTTGGAAACGGAACTTTAGTGGCTGTATTGAATGAAACCGGAGGACGGGAAGTACCTATTTTCAATGAATTATCGGCCCATCTGGCTTATATTATCGCCCTATACCGCCATTTCCCTGTCCTGACCGAGCGTCTCAAGGCACTGATCGAACGATATACCGAGCAAGTGTCCTCGACAGAAGGAAAAATCGGTAATCACGTACGAATCATCAACACCGGAACGATCCGTAACGTCTGCATAGGCGATTACACGACCATCGAAGGTACATCCCGTTTGAAAAACGGTTCCATCAACAGTAATGCAGAAGCACCGGTATTTATCGGTCATAATGTGATGGCTGAAGATTTCATTTTTTCTTCGGGCACCTGTATCAACGACGGAGCAGCTTTAGTACGGTGTTTCATCGGGCAAGCCTGTCATTTAGGCCATCTGTTCTCAGCTCATGATTCTCTATTCTTCAGCAATTGCCAGGGAGAAAACGGAGAGGCTTGTGCCGTATTTGCCGGTCCTTATACGGTGACCATGCATAAATCCAGTCTGTTGATCGCCGGTATGTTCTCTTTTCTGAATGCCGGTAGTGGTTCAAACCAAAGCAATCATCTTTATAAATTGGGACCCATCCACCAAGGTATCGTCGAACGCGGTTCGAAAACAACCAGTGATTCTTATATACTCTGGCCGGCGAAAATCGGGGCTTTTTCTTTGATTATGGGGCGACATGTCAGCCATCCGGATACTTCGGACCTGCCTTTTTCCTATCTGATCGAACAAAATAACCAGACTTATCTGGTACCGGCAGTCAATCTAAGGAGTGTCGGTACGATCCGGGATGCTCAGAAATGGCCCAAACGTGACAAACGCAAAGACAGCCATCAACTCGATTATATCAATTTTAACCTGCTCAGTCCCTATACCATTCAGAAAATGCTGAGCGGTATAGAAGTACTCCGCACCCTGCAACAGGTGTCCGGTGAAACTTCGGAAGAATATTCATACCAAAGTGCACACATCAAAAGTAATTCCCTGAAAAAAGGTATCCAATATTATTCCATGGCTATCAACAAATTTCTAGGGAACTCGATCATTAAAAGGCTGGAAAACCTGACATTTCACAACAACGAAGAGATCCGCCAGCGCCTGGCCCCTACCCGGACAGAAGGTAGCGGCGAATGGGTAGACCTTTCCGGTCTGATCGTCCCCCAACAAGGGATCATCCGCCTGATCCGCCGGATAGAAAACGGAGAGATCGAATCTGTCGGACAGATCACGGATACTTTCCGCCAACTTCATGCCGACTATTATCAACTCGAATGGACCTGGGCTTGGGAAGTCATGCAACCCTGGTACCGGGTCACACCTGAAAGTATCACAGCCGGGGATGTGATCCGGATAGTGAATACCTGGAAAGAAGCTGTGGTCAATCTCGATAAAATGCTTTATGAAGATGCGAAAAAAGAATTTTCCATGACAGCTCAAACCGGTTTCGGAGCCGACGGTAATCAAAAACAAAAGAAGATCGATTTCGAACAGGTACGGGGAGCTTTTGAAAATAATCCTTTCGTGGAAACCGTCCAGGAACACATAAAGGCAAAAACCGCTTTAGGTGATGAATTGATCGAACGATTAAAAAATATTTAAAAATAATTGGATATAAACTAAAAATTATACCCGTTGGCGGAATTAATTTAGTGCATACTTAATTCTGCCAATGGGCTTGTTGTTGATGAAGTTTACGTATTGCAGAATGGTAAGTGCACTAATTTTGCCGATGATTCTGGCAAACAAACCATTCGTTATTTTCGCATAGTTTCTGATGGCCAAGAACTGGTCTGTAAGTTGTGAGAATATTGTCTCAATCCTCTTTCTTGCCTTTGCAAACGGAATGAATGTCGGCTTCCAGTCCTTCTGGTTGAGCCGATACGGACACTCCAGTCTTATGTGTGCGGTTTCGAACAAGTCAAGCTGTACATCAGCTCCAATATACCCTTTGTCGCCATAGATGCTACAGTCGTGATAAGCATGTTTCACATCCTTCATATAATGGAGATCAGCCGCACTTGCCTTTGAGAGATCATAGGAATGGATAACTCCACATAACCAACAGAGAGCGTGTAACTTATAACCAAAATAATACGTGTTCTGCGAAGCGCAGAAACCGAAGTCTGGAGCTTGCGAGAAATCACCGGTACGTCCCATCTTGCATCGTTTCCCTCTTGCAACCCTACAGACCTCTATTGGCTTGGAGTCAACAAAGAATTGTTCCTCTCCACCATCCATTTCCATGGCAACCCTTTTGCGCAGTTCCTCACACAAGCCTGCAGTTTTCTTCCTGCGGTCATTGAACTGTCTCCTTGATATGAGATTGGGAATGCAGTCCTTGTACTCTTGCAATTTATAGTCGAACAACCACTTCTCACTATCAATGCTCTCTGTCTCTGCTGTCAGGGACAGTGCCACTACTTCCAAGTCAGAAAACTTAGGAACAGGACCACGGCGTGGAACATTACCCGATTCATTGACGAGATTTTCAGAGAATTGCTTGCATATCTCAAGTATTTTGACGAATTTTGTATAAAGGTTGTACATACGATGGTTTGAACTTAATGTTTGATTGTCGCTAAGTTACTAAAAATCAACGATATGTGCAACTTTTTACTCATCTTTATCAACTTAAATTAATTCCGCCAACGGGTAACAATCAATTAAAAAACAACTTGTTATGGTAAAGAAATTTTTAACAATCATGTTTGCTTCAGTGATGGCAATGCTCGCTTTCACTGCTTACAGCAACGACGATGAGCCACAAGGACCGTTTGGAGAAAAAATGTTGGAGAATATCGACAAGATAATAGTCGACCAAGCTGATGCCGGAAATCTCTATCAGAAAAAGGATGATGCTGCCCGGTTTATATTGGTAGCAGACTCAAAGGAGGCTGCCCATGGAGTGTGTGAGAAGTTCATTCTCGATCAGTGGGACGTAAAGCAACGCACTGTCAAACTCCCTGACAACTGCGGCAGAATCTCACTCACACCCGGTTCGGACGAAAGTATCTTTTACACCGTTTCGTTCAATGCTCTCAAGAATTTCAAAGAACCGGACATGACAGTCGTAATCGTTCCGGAGGAATACATGGACGGGGATAATCTTGCTATAGACCAATACTTCCCGGCAAGATGGACTGAAAAATGTCCCAATTGTGGTCATAAGTGGAAAACATTTGCATCCGGACCATATACATGCTCCGAATGTGGTCATAAGTTTGATTAGTATGCACAATACTTTCCGCGCTATCTTGGCAATGACAACGTTCCTGGTAACAGGAGCGTTGTCATCCTGTAATCATACCGATGAGTTGGAGCCGGAATCTCCGGCACCACAGATTGTTTTTCTCTTCTCTCCGGGGGGATTGGGTGACATGAGCTATAATGACCGTATACTTGAGGGTGTTCAGAGATTCAAGATGGAAAACGGAGATATAGACATCTATATCTACTCCCCGGAATCCCTGCAAGAGGCTGAGAAAATTTTTGCGGACTGGCTTGAACGTCCCCAAAGCAGCATACCCGTGCTTTTTGTATTGGGTAGCAGTGATTATGAGCCAATGGCGGAACTTTATCTGGCAGAACACGACTTGACACCCAACAAAAGTATTCTGCTTTTTGAAAGCCGGAAACAGTATAAGGACGAGAACATCCATACCTTCCAGATTTCGATGTTCGGGGCTTCATACCTTGCAGGAGTATGTGCAAGAAAATGTTCTGAGATGACACCTCTGGTGCTGCTTGCCAATAATACCGACAGCCCCATCAACATAGCCAAGGACGGTTTTATTGCAGGCTATGGCAGCGACTGCGATGTGGAGTATCTGGCGGATGATTGGACGGGATATGTGTCGGCTTCGCTCGCTTACCGGAAAATGAGCGATTGGGCGGTTGATTACGACTTCATCTTTCCGGTGGCAGGTGGCTCCAACGCCGGTATATACCGCTACTCCCGTGAATTTGAGGTCTCACCGTACCTTGCAGGTATGGACATCGATCAGTCAAGCCTCTCCAACCGGATTACGGGTTCGGTCATTAAGCATATTGACCAATTGATTTACAGGTATCTGACGGAATGGGTCGTCACAGGGGATATGCCGGAGAACCAACTTTACGGTCTTGAAAGCGGGTATGCCGACTGGCTGGTCGCACCCCGATACGTGAATGATTTCAGCAGCTTAGTCAATGGAATGCGCCCTCAGGCTATGATTTTTGAGAAAGAGTATTATGAAACAAGTGGTTATTAAACTTATTGCACCGCTCCTCTGCCTGATTGGTCTGTGGAGCTGTTCGGACGATGAGCCTTCCCTGTCTCCTGACAACAAGCAGTGGACAGAGAAGGTTGTTGCCGTGGTGCTTCCCATGGAGAAAGGGCTTGATGTGCATTGGAAAAGGACATTGGGAATGTTTACAACCAACTTTGAGCGTGCATTCAAGAACCACGAAGCGGGTATAAGGTTAAAGTTTGAATACTACGATGAGGCAAAGACCGATGTGCGGGAACTTGCCCGGTCGCTGGCATTCAACGACGAGGTGTATGCCGTAATCGGCGGGCTGTATTCTTCCAATGCGGCAATCCTCGCGGCGGAACTGACTATTGTGGGCAAAACATTCTTCACTCTCGCCACCGCCGAACAACTGGTTCGTGCATACGCATCGACAGGCTATCTTTGGGCGATGACCGAGACCGACATTACGCAATGTGAGGTGCTTCTCTCCAAGGTGATTAACTATGAGGGTAAAAGTGTGGCACTTTTGGTCAAGGAGAACGACGGTTACGGACAAACGTTCATTGACTGGTTCGCATTTCAAGCACGCGAACTGGGCTTGGAAAACATGGGATGCTATGCTTACACCTCTGACAATATAGCTGATGTGTCTCGCCAAGCCATGCAGTCAGGTGCAGAGTATGTGATATGTATCCCCTCTGAAATAGAAGAGATGAAGCCGATGCTTGAAGCGCATAAAGCACAAAGTCTGAACGGGCGCAGTGTACCGCGGATGTTGTTTTCGGATACCGCCTACGGTGCGGATGTACTCAAGATTCACGGTGATGCCGCCGAAGGCATAGAGGGAGTCGCATTTGGTGCCGACCCTGAGTCGGGGTTTGACGTAAGTTACAGGACCTTTTTCAATGCTACGCCTACTCTTGGAGAATCTCAGCTCTACGATGCCGCTATGCTCATCGGCTATGCCGCATGGTACCAGCAGTTCAGACCGGAGTTGTCGTTACAGAAATCATTAAGGGCCGTTGTTTCGGGTGAAGGCTTGAACATGGGCAGCTGGACAGGTGAGGATATGGGGCTTGTGGTGGATGCGCTCGCTGCCGGAAAGTCGCCCTATGTCCGTGGAGCGTCAGGACATTTAAGGTTCGATGCCAAGGTGTTTACCAATGTACTTGCCACCACTTACTATAATTTCAAGGTTTACAACGGACAGTACATCATCCTTGACTATAACACCAGCGACGGGGGGAACCGCACGGATGCGACACTTGCCGGTTGGAACTGGAAAGCCTTCCGGATGCAGGATTTCGACAATTCAGGAGAATTCAATTACCCTGCACATACCGGCAACTGGGCACTCCTTGTCGCTTCCTCCAAGGAATGGACCAATTACCGCCATCAGGCAGATGTGCTCGCTATCTATCAGCAGCTCAGACAAGCCGGATATACCGACGACCGTATCATTCTCATTGTCGAGGATGACATAGCCGATAATATATCAAATCCCAACAAGGGAGTCATACAGGTGACTATCGGGGGAAACAATGTATACGAAAATGTAGAGATTGATTATCGTATGTCATCGTTGAATACAAAAGATATACTTGCCATTCTCAGTGGCGAAAAAAGCGAAAAACTGCCCACGGTAATCGAATCTACTGAGAACGACAACCTGTTCGTTTTCTGGAGCGGACACGGTGTGCCGGGGGCCATGTGTTGGGATGAGGAAGCTTACGCCATGACAGGCGATAAACTGTCTTCTGTTTTTGAGGATATGAACCGCAAAAGGCGTTACCGTAAACTTCTCATGATGGTGGAGGCTTGTTTTTCGGGCGGTGTGATGAAGCAGTGCGAGGGCATCCCCGGGATGCTGTTCGTCACTGCGGCCAACGGCGACGAAACATCCAAGGCTGATGTCTTCAACTCAGAGATGAAAGTGTGGATGAGCAACCGTTTCACCTCCACCTTTATCGAACAAATAACCGATAACAAGGAGGTGGCTATGCGCGACCTCTATTACCGGCTGTTCATCAATACTGTCGGAAGCCATGTTATGGTGTATAATGCTGAAAACTATGGCAATCTTTATTCAGCCAATATGTCAGAATTTATAAATTCAATAGTTCGTTAAAAAATAGCCACGCCTAAGCGGCTCTGGCAGTAAATAAAATGAGTTCTTTGAAAAGTTTGTCAATAACTTGCATGTCTGGGTTAATCCCGAACACGCAAATAAATCGTTCAAGCATATAAGCATTGTGTATAAAAGACTTGCAGGAGGATATGGAATAGGTTATTCCGAGCCTCTTACATGCCGCTTTGGCCAAGTTGACAGCAGCAAGCGATGCATTGAAGTGAAAATCCAACTTTCTGAAGTCGGTTGACTGACAGTTGGTGATTCCTGCATGTTGCTTACCATCTCTCAAAATTCCAATTGGAACCTGGTTCTGTAATAATCCAGAACCTCCCGTCCATCCATCGAATCGTCTGTAGAGAAGTAAAGCTGCCACTTGTCTGTCCTCCCGTCCATCGGATACCAGATGGCTAAGGAAACATACCTTTTGAGAGCTTTTGCATATACCCTCAATCCGTATAGCTTTCCTTTGTTCACCTCGTATTCCTTGCACCGGGTCAGATCCAGATTGGCAAAGTCGATTCTTCCGTCAAACCACTTTGGATGGCCACGTTTTCCTGTTTTCTGTTCCAATGTCGGATAGTACAGGATTACGTCATTCCGAAAGCGGCTGATGACATGGAAATCGTTCTCACACATAGGCGTTATGAATGTTTCCTTGGAAAAGAATGCGTCTGCAACCACCGTTCTTGATATGCTCTGTATCTTGTCTTTTCTACTGATAAGATAGCTGCTGTACCAGTCAACGAGGTTCTTGTCCATATTATCCAAGGTTTTACAATCCGGTGTCTGAATGGAACCTAAAGTCATGCATTCATGGTTGTCGATGTCTATGACACCGATGCCCATGATTTCCAATCCACGCTTGTACTCTCCTGCACAACCAGACCAGAAGTAACCTATCCAAGGTGTCTTCTTGCCTGATTTGGGGATATAGGAAGGATCGATGGCGATGGCTTTTCTTTTACCTGTGAGATGCTTGCTGATGATAGAGCCGTTGAACGCAAACCAGTCGAAAGTTTCATGCTCAAAAAGGTTACGGTAGGTCTGTTCCGAAAAACGTCCATACCTACCCAATTGGAGGAAGTTTATACGATCAGGGATGGCCATGAATAATTTCATTGCATCCATGAACGTTTTTTCAAAAGGTTTGTGTATATTCACGACTGATTTGAGAGCCGATAGGCACTCGGATTGGTATTGCATAAGGAGTGTTTCTTTAGTCATAATCAGAAGAGTTGGGAGACTTCTAATTTACTAAAAATCAACGAATTATGCAATACTTTCCACCTTTATTATCAGCAGGTTAGCACTCTTTTTTCAGTACATTTCTTCATGCTTAACCATTCGTTTTTGACAACATTTCAATGACCTCTTTAGTGTTTTCGAACCAGCTTTTGCCGGTTCTATTGTTTAACTTTTAATTTTTCAGCAAAAAACAGCAACCGTTGTTTTACTTACTTTTTTCTTCTGCTTAACATAACCGTGCATTCCGCAAGAACTTTTGTGGAGTCATGCCGTATTTCTTTGTAAAGAGACGGTACAGCGAGGTGGAGGAGATGAAAGTGCATTCTTTCAATAGTTCTTCTACACTGGCGTATTTACCCGAAAGCAAAAGTTCCGCTACATATTCGATGCGCAAATCGTTGATATATTCGCTGAAACTTTTACCTGTGAACTGACGGAACAAGCCGGCGAACTTGTTAGCAGGAATATTGAATTCGCCCATGAGCGCCTTGCGGGAGAAAGTGTTGTCGAGGAAGAATTTCTGATCAATGATTTTTACTTTGATTTGCTCGAACAGCAGTAAGTCTGGATCCTCATCGTCATTCCATGCAATATTTTCGGACAGAGTACTACGGTTTAACTTCTCAAGCTCTTCCTTATATCTCATCGCCTCTTTCACGTTGGCAACCAAAGAAATGTTCTTCTTTCTGATGATGCGGTTGTTATATCCCAGCACGCAACCAATGATAGCTAAAGCAATCAAGATGCAGATGGCTATCACAAGCTCCCAACGTTGGTGAGTGATTTGAGCCTCCTTGTCTTTGACATCGTAGATGATGGACAACTCTTGTGAGGAACTGCGCAACTCCCTTACACGCAGGCTGTCCCGCAATACGCTTAGTCGCTCAAAATAGCTTGCCGCCTTGTCATATTGTTCCAATCCCTGATATGCCATGCCGTAGAATTTTAAGGTGGAAGACATGTAGAGGTTGATAGTATCTTTCTTATGCATCATCTCTGTTTCACGTTGCTTGCACATATCCACGATTTCATCATAACGATGCAAGTCAAAGAGATAAGGCACAACCAAGTAGGCGTACCGGCGATTGATACGCCCCATCTTCTGAAATTCAGAATATGCCTCATTCGCTTCTTTTTCTTTCCCTAATTTGGAACATACGACAGCACGATGGGCAAGCCATTTGCATTTTTCTTGCTCATAGAGTCCTTCCATTTCAGCCTCGCCTGGAGTTTTGGCATACAAGTATTTCTCAAGTTTATCAAGTACTTGAAGGGCTTCCCCGTATCTTTTATCACGCTCGTAGCAGATAAGCAAATCGTTGCAGTTTGCACGCAAATTGTCATATTTCCTGTCGTAATGCGATTTCTCCATCATCTCTGTGGCTTGCAACATATAGACATAACCACGTTCTTTCGTGCCTTGTTCATGAAGGCTCTTGCCTAAATAAAATAGGGCAATCGACTCCATACCACTGTCTCCAGCTTCTTGGGCATTTTGCATTAAAAGCTTTACCGTCTCTGCTTTTCGCTTTTCATCATATAAGCCATCATAGCATGAAATCAAACGATGAAGCAGCTTCATTGTCATCTGCTCATCTCGCTTCACCGCCTTTGCAGCAAGGGCGTTTTTATAGAAGCTGGCAGCTATGATGAAGCGGCCGGTGTTATAATACAAGTCACCTTCCGTTATATCGAGTTCATGAGTAGCTTGCTTTCCCTTCTTCCGTAGTTCCATCATGATGCGTTCAGCCAAAGGTGTGTCCGAAAAAGTAAACTCGTACACTTTATCTTCTGTTATCAGGCTATCGGGCAAGGCTGACCGGTTGGCGAGCAAAGGCATCGCCCACAATCCGCAAACAAGCGAACATAACCATATTCTCATTTTTCTATGCAAATGCCTTTTCATTATACTATGTTGTTATGATTATCAAAAGTACAACTTATATCTAAAATTAAGGATGCTTTACTTCTTTTTTGGTAATATCTGGGTAAGATTATGAAGATTTGGGAGGGAAATTAATAATCGGGAATGGCAGCTGAAAAAGCGAAAGAGTGTATTCTGAGTAATTCAGTAAATCTATCTTATGTTTGTTAAACGAAACAATCGCTTGCTTGTTTATTTGGCGTTATTTATTCTTGCAGACACATACATTAAATATTAACGTTTAAAATTCCAAATTATGAATTACAAGAAAATGACTTTTAGAGCCTCGATGCTCGGTTTGATAGTTATGTTATTTGCCGGTTTAGTCAGTTGCAGCAGTGATGATGATGACAAAAATATCCCTGTAGAGGAAACTAAAGTTCCAACAACAGGGGCTATTGTTTTTTTGTATGCAGCAACGGAGGATGAACTGTCTATATGCGACATGATTGCGGAGTACACAGATGAGAATGGAGCGACTAAGACAGAAGCTATCACTGCTACAAAATGGAAAAAACAAATCAATTTTAGTAGTTTGCCTGCCAAAGGATTGATTTCCATCAAACGTACGTTAAAAGCAAATGTGGAATTAGAGAAGAAGTCTTATCAATTTAGTAGTCATTCGCTATTAATCACAGTCGCTATCTTTGATCAAAACAAAAAGACTGTTGATTCTGCTACATCTGGTAGTACTAATTCATATTTATCTGTAGGAAAAGACAAAGTAGAAGAATATATCAAAAAAGAGAGTTCTAATACTTATTATTCTTATGTTTTAGATAAGAAAAAGAATGCGCAAGATAGTTATTTCACCATCGAATATCTAAAGCAATAATACATGAGAAGCAGCATCATCACATTAGTCCTTCTTCTATCAATCGGAGTATCTTGGGCTGGAGACCGCAATCGTATCATCGCATTAGGCGTGCGCAACTTCACCTATACTCCGAAAGAGGGAAAGGAAACGGTTGGAAGCGCA
Organism: Odoribacter splanchnicus DSM 20712; assembly: GCF_000190535.1. Lineage (GTDB taxonomy): Bacteria > Bacteroidota > Bacteroidia > Bacteroidales > Marinifilaceae > Odoribacter > Odoribacter splanchnicus. The sequence goes on along the minus strand of NC_015160.1, from coordinate 4,253,977 downwards.
TTAGGCTCTATTGCGAACGTCTTGATTACTGGGCAGAATACTACACAACAACCACAATACAAGGATGCTGTTAGGGCAGCTATTGTGAGAGGATTGACTTCCGGCTTTCGCACAATCGCTACCGACATGGGGAATATTGGTGAACAAACGAATGCCACTTTTGACTATTATGTGGATGCAACAATAAATAACATTTCCACCACGACTAAAACGGAATCAATAACTACTACCAAGAATGGTGTTAACACATACTATAAAGCCATGGTGGGAATTACCCTGCAATTCAAAGATTCACAAACCGAGGAAGTGATAGCTAGTCCGATGTTTAAGATTTCCGACGTAGATGTTGCATGGATAGAAACAGAGGAAAGTGCGATTACCTCTACTTTGCGCAAGTTGTCAGCTTACGTAGGAGGATATTGTAATCGCAAGTATCCAATCTATGGCACAATATTGGAAAGTGCCCGACAAAGCAAAGACAAGCAAAAAGAGGTGTATATCGACCTCGGAACTAATTTAGGCGCATACAAAGGACTTCATCTAACTGCCTACACTGTAAAAACGATTGCAGGGAAAGAAGCTAAGACTCAAGTAGGCAAGTTGAAGATAATGGATGTACAAGGCGAGGATATAAGCTTTTGCAAGATACAAAGCGGCGGCAAGGAAATCAAAAACATACTTGACAAGGGAGAAACTATCTTCGTGAAAAGTACAGAGTAAAATCCCATTACTGATCAACGCAAGTATGACCTCTTTTCAAAAAGGTAGTATGCTTTTCAAGAAAAGGTAGTATGCTTTTTGGAAAGAGGTCGTAAGCTGTGGTTGAAATTAATTGGATGAACAATTACCTGAATATCGTCAAATACGACAGCCACGATATTTTATATTGGAACTGATGGCTTTCTTTTCATCATTATAATAAAAAGTTTTTTCTATAATTGTAATCCTAATTAAAGCGAATAACAATAAGTTGATGCCAAATCTTCCAAATCGGTTCTTCGATAAATTTTTAATAAAAAAAACAAGATTATGACAATGAACATGAGGTTTTTCATTATTGCAGCAGCGGCAACGCTATTGGCTGCGTGTACACAAGAGAACGAGGTACAGAACAATCCGGTGGAAGCACGAATCACGGCAGGCGTGAGCGGGCCGAAGACCCGTGCTGTGGACAACGGGTGGAACGCCGACCGAATCGGCGTGATGGTGGTGGATGCCCCTGGCACGACCACGACCATGGGCGGCAAGTACAAGAACGTGGGATACGCGACCACGAGTACCGGCACCAACGCGGACTTCACCCCGATGACGGCGGGTGGCGGCATCTTCTTCGAGGACGCTTTCCTCGAGTTTACTTTTGCCGCCTACGCGCCTTACGCATCGGGCGCAAACGCCTCCACCCTGCCTGGTACAGACGGGAAGATTACGGTAAATACAAGCAACCAGCCCACGACCACGGAACAGGAGAAGGTGGACTACATCCATGCCACGGGAGCCAAGGCCGATAAAGACAGCCCGACCGTCAGCTTCACGGACAACCCCGCCGCGGGCGGCAGCGACTGCTCCTTCAAGCACAAGATGGCCCGTCTTATCCTCAAGGTGCAGGTGTCGAACACCGACGGTTTCGACGACACTGCCGTGCTGGAATTCGCCGACTACAAGCTGGGCGGCCTGGTTCACGAGGGAACGTTCGATGTGAAGACCGGTACCGCCGCGACCGCGGGCAGCGTTGTGAGCGACTGGATGTTACGCCAGTGCACCGGTGCCCCGAAGACGGCCACGGACAAGTGCGTGGCAACCTTTGACGCCGCCACGGGCGTGATGACTTTCACCATGATCCTGCTCCCGCAGACACTCGCCAACGCTTTGGTGCTTGAGATATCTCCCGATGACGAGGAATACCAGAGCTACTCCAACAAGGACATGATCAAACCCGCGTTGGAGGCCGGTTATTCTTATACCTACACCATCACGGTGAAGAAGACGGGGCTGACCCTTAGCGGAAGCACCATCGAAAACTGGAACGACGGTGGTAGCCATGCGGGTGATGCAAAAATGTAGTGTGTCTGAAAGCCACTGCCGTGCATCAGGCGTAAGACGGAGGCACGCCATATATAATAAATGGTGCGGCAGCCCGCGTCGCAACGGGCAGTGGCACAAAACGAAATAAATAAAGACAATATGAAAATAATAAGGAACATAGCGAGAAGGCCGTGGCCGCGCATCGGCGGCTGGTTGCCGGTTATGATGCTCATCTGTGGGGTGCTCGCTTCCTGTAGCAGTGAGGATGAAAGCACCGCGCCCCTGCCCGACGGCAAGTACCCGCTGCAACTGACGGCGGAGGTGGCGCAGCCGCAGACCCGCGCCGGAGGTAAGGATGCGTGGACGGGCGGCGAGGAGATTAGAGTGTCACTGGAAGGCGTGTTTGGTAACAAAACATACGTGATGGACGCATCGGGCAATGCAAGCCCGAAGGATGCCGATAATGCCTTCTATTGGAAGAACACCGATGAAGCCCGCGTCAGTGCATGGACCCCGGACATAGAATCGGAAACGGATATTTCCGACCAAAGTGGCGGGTACGCCGCTTTCGATGTCCTGTACGCCAGTGCCATAGGGCGTTATGACCAAGCCATAAATCTCCGTTTCATCCACCGCATGGCGAAAATCGAAGTAATTCTCAAAGCTGGCGAAGGCATTACGGAAGAGGAGTTGGAGGGTGCGACCGTCACCATTTTCGGAGACCCGCTAACGCACTCAACCGCCGGCTTGGTATCACCGGGTGACCAATCGGACGGCGAGATAAAGCCCTATTACGATGCCGCAACGAAGAAATACGAGGCGTTAGTGCCGCCGCAGGATATGACGGGCAAGCCGCTCATCCGAATCAGCATAGGCAGCAATGACTTTACCTACACTCCCGAAACAGAAGCTGCCGGCAAATTTGGGTTTTTCGGTGGCAAGCGGTATGCCTACACCATCACCGTGAAAGCCAGTGGCATAGAGGTGACCGCAGCCAAGGGCGGAACGTGGAACGCCGGCGGCAGCGAGAATGTGGGCGTGACCATCACCTATGACGGCACGGAAACAGAACCGAAAATCGGCGACTATTACTACTCCGACGGCACCTGGAGAGACGGTGGCCTGCGCAAGCTCTATGCCGACGGCACGATGGAGTGGGCAGAGACCAAGCCGCAGCCGGAGAACGGTAAGAACGTTATCGCCATCGTGTTCCATGCCGGTCATCACGAAAACGATGCCTCCGATTACTCCGCCACCGGTATCGGTCAGCAGAAGTGCCACGGCTATGCCGTTGCCTTGCAGGATGCCACAAACGGTTATTGTCAGTGGGGCGTTTACGGAACCGAGTTGGGTTGCTGCCCCACGGATGGAAGCGGAAAAAAACAGAACAATTACTCTGCACCTGACATCGACTGGAGCGGCTACGCCTGGACACAGAAAATCATCACCGCTGCCGGCGGCAAGGACAAGTTGAATGCCACCGAAGATTCCGGTTATCCTGCCACCTACTATGCCGTTGTGGATTATGCGCACAAAGTCCCGTCCCCTGCCAACAGCACCGGCTGGTTTTTGCCCTCCATCGGCCAGATGTGGAATGTTTATCAAAACCGCGCTTCTTTGTTTGAAGGCAAGACAGTGGTATCAGGCTTAAAGTCTGACTGGTACTGGTCCTCCTCGGAGTTCTACCGCAATCCGGCGAACTACGCTCTTTGTGTGAGTGTGGGCGACGGCGACGTGTACTACTACCGTAAGAGCAGCAGGGGTAGTTACGTGCGTCCGGTCTTGGCTTTCTGACCTATTTACCTATTCAGCCTATTTATCTATTATGCGGCGTAGCCGCTCGTTGATAAAGGCTGAATACCCGCGAAGCGGGTCGGATTTACAAACGGAATTGTGGCAACGGCCGCTTGCAGTCTTTGCCCCGCAAGGAAGATAAAAACAAGTAACGTAAAGTTAAAATAAAAAGTGTGACAATGAAACGAAATATCCTACATACCCTTTGGGCGGCGGCACTGCTGCTGACCGGCTGCACGCAGGAGGAGCTTCCCCTGCCCGGTGCTGACAATGCCGCACCGCTCGCCATCACCATCACCGACGGCGGCTATGCCCTGACAACTTCGGCTGACGGCTCGCAGAAAGCCGCTACCCGTGCTACCGAGGACGGTTACCGTACCGAGTTTACCGCCAGTGACGCCTGCGGACTCTACCTTGTGCGCAATGGGGCGATAGTCTATGACAATGTGAAACTCACCGCCACAGCAGGCACGAACGGCAGTCTTACCTGGCAACCCGAAGCGGGCGTAACCCTTGCCGGCGGAATGGCGGGCGAGAAGTATTTCCTCTACTATCCCTATCAAGAGACAGCGAAGATGGCGGGCAAGGTAAATGCCACCGACACCACGAGCGATGGCGATTTCTTCGCCACGCTTATCAATGACTGGCAGCCGGAAGCTGATCAGAGCGACTACACGCAAGGCTACACAGCCTCCGACCTCATGACCGCCACGGGCTCGGGAAGCAAAGCCGACGGCAAGCTCTCGCTCTCATTCTCCATGACCCACCGCATGGCACTCGCCGTAGTCGAAATGCCCAAGACGGTGTATAAGTTCACCGACACCTCCATTCCCGACTATGTGATTGCTACTACAGCCGATTTCAGTGGAGAGGCCAAGCCCTGCCGCAATACGGACGGCACATACCGCTACTTCGTCCGTCCCGGACAAGGCAATACCGTAACCCTCACCGGCAGCTATGCCGACGGCAAGAAGGAGTTTTTCATCACCCCGAACAATATCAGCGTAAGCTCATACAAGACCTATAAGGTGGACGGAGCACCGACGATTGACAAAGATCACAATTTGCAAGTAGGGGACTACCTCCTTGCCGACGGCAATATTGTAGGCAAAGACGAAACTTTGACCGAAGAACAGAAAGCAAGCGTTATCGCCATCGTGTTCCATGCCGGTCATCACGAAAACGATGCCTCCGATTACTCCGCCACCGGTATCGGTCAGCAGAAGTGCCACGGCTATGCCGTTGCCTTGCAGGATGCCACAAACGGTTATTGTAAGTGGGGCGTTTACGGAACCGAGTTGGGTTGCTGCCCCACGGATGGAAGCGGAAAAAAACAGAACAATTACTCTGCACCTGACATCGACTGGAGCGGCTACGCCTGGACACAGAAAATCATCACCGCTGCCGGCGGCAAGGACAAGTTGAATGCCACCGAAGATTCCGGTTATCCTGCCACCTACTATGCCGTTGTGGATTATGCGCACAAAGTCCCGTCCCCTGCCAACAGCACCGGCTGGTTTTTGCCCTCCATCGGCCAGATGTGGAATGTTTATCAAAACCGCGCTTCTTTGTTTGAAGGCAAGACAGTGGTATCAGGCTTAAAGTCTGACTGGTACTGGTCCTCCTCGGAGTTCTACGACTATCCGGCGCGCCGCGCTCTTTATGTGAGTGTGCGCAACGGCGACGTGTTCCGCAGCTATAAGTACAGCAGAAGTAGTTTCGTGCGTCCGGTCTTGGCTTTCTGACCTATTTACCTATTCAATCTATTTATCTATTTGCGGCGTAGCCGCTCGTTGATAAAGGCTGAATACCCGCGAAGCGGGTCGGAAAAATTTTTGAAAAATCGAGTTATGGCATTATCCGAAGAATTACCCCTATACCGCGACACTTACCGGTTGTTGAACAACCTGTTGATCCTGACGCAGGATTTTCCGCGCTTCTTCCGCTACAGTATGGGCAGCCGTATGGTGGATTTGACTTTGGATATGCTTTCTCTGATTTACAAGGCGAACAGCAGCTATGAAAAAGTGGGCGTATTGACCGAATTTCTCGACCGTTACCGCATGTTGCAGATGCTTTTCCGCGTATGTGTGGAGCAGAAGGTCATTACCGAGCGCAAATACGCCTCGTTCGGGCTGCTGTTGGAGAAGATAGGCAAGCAGGCTACGAGCTGGAAACAATATAACGAACGCGGAATGAAGAAACAGGAAGATAAAAGGCAATGATTTATCAGTCGGGATTCGGGCGGTCAAGGCTTCCCGAAGCGAACTGTTTATTATTGAAAAAGGGTTGTCGGCAGGCTTTCCTCGTGCAGGGAGGCTCGCAAAGACAAAAACAGACAACATTTACTGGTCCTCCTCGGAGTTCTACAACAATCCGGCGAACAACGCTCTTTATGTGAATGTGAACAACGGCAACGTGAACAACAACAATAAGAACAACAGAAATAGTTACGTGCGTCCGGTCTTAGCTTTTTCAATAAAAATTTACCGAAGTATTGTAAATTTCAAAAACAATAAATCAAAATGAAAAGTTCAATCAAAAAAATGTCAGCACTGCTGACGATGATGGCTGTCGCCATCCTTACTTTCACCTTCACCGCTTGCAGCGATGATGACGATCCTGTGACGGAAGTGACTTACACCTACGGCTTCTCCAGCATGTCGGCCTCACACCCCGACTTTCTCGAAGAGATGGGGAAAATAGAGAACGCCTTCCAGTCAGCCCTCGGTATCACCGGCAAGCTCTTCACCAAGAAAGGTACGATAGAAGAATGTGACAAACAGGTTTACGAGGCTTGCCGGAAAGCATTCGATTCGCTCAAAAGCGAGGCCTGGCAAGGGGATTACACCTTCCAGGTTACGAACGTAGGAACAGGCAAGGTGGTATGCACGGCTACATTCAGTGCCGACAACGAAAACTTTATATAGTTTTATTAGCATGACCTGTTGGCGGAATTAAAATAGCGCATATTTAACTCTGCCAATAGGCTTTTCATTTTTGTAGTTAATATATTGAAGGATTGTAAGTGCGCTAATCTTCCCAATAATCCGGGCAAACAATCCATCTGTATCTTTCGCATAATTCCTTATAATCATAAACTGGTCACACAATTGCGAGAATAGGGTTTCAATTCTTTTTCTCGCTTTGGCAAAAGCTGGGAATGTTGGCTTCCATTCTTTTTGATTACATCTGTATGGTACCTCCAATCTGATATTGGCAGTTTCAAACAAATCCAATTGCACTTGGGCACTTATATATCCTCTGTCCCCTATGACTGTACAATTACTATAATCCACTTTCACATCCTTCAGGTAATGAATGTCATGCACACTTGCCTTAGTGAGGTCAAAGGAATGGATGATACCACTTAACCCGCAGACTGCATGGAGTTTACACCCATAATAATACATGCTTTGTGATGCGCAGTATCCTACCCCAGGTGCTTTTCTAAAATCCTTCTTTCCCATACTGCAACGTTTGGAACGGGCAATACGACATACTTCTATCGGTTTCGAATCAATACAGAAATAGTCTTCACCACCATCCATTTTAGAAACCATTCTTTCTCGGATTGCATTACATAGGGAGGAAGTTATTTTACGCCTGTCATTGTATTGTCGGCGGGAAATAAGGTTGGGTATTTCAACCCTATATTCCTGTAGCTTTGCAAACAACAGCGACTCACTGTCAATACCAACAGCCTCTGATGCCATGTTCAAAGCCACTACTTCAAGGTCTGAGAATTTAGGGACGACTCCTCGTCTTGGTACATTCCCGGATTCATTGACTAAATTGCCGGCAATTTGCTTGCATATGTTCAGTAATTTTGCGAATATTGCATATAAGTTGTGCATACGATATTTGTCTATTAAAAGTTTAGTCACCTTTAATTTACTAAATATCAACAATATGCACAACTTTTTAAACATAAATCTTTTATAATTTATAGGTATAGGCGTTTAGAGCGCACTACATTCACAGCTGATTATCAGTCAGTTTTCTTTTGACAAATCATTCGACGAAGTAGCATATCGAAGATTGTGTCCATATTATTACGGCGGTTGAACCTGAAATGATACTCGTCAAGGTATCCTTGAAGATGCTCTTTGGAGCAATGGTGGTGTATTCCACGCAACCATCCCTTTATGTTCATGATGTGAATATGAATCTGTGGATGCCCTTTGCCCTTATCCGAAGGGCGTTGCTCCAATTTTGGATAATCTTTCTTTAACGGCAGGTAGCCTGACCATTCATCGGTTATGACTTTTGCGTCCTTTGATATGTATCTGTCGAAGAACGGACGAAAAGAACTTGCCGAAGCATCATCTATCACTTGGGCATACGCACGTCCCACGCCGTCTCGGACAATCTCCAAAGCGACTATCACAAGCTTCTTTTTGCCTTCCGTGCTTCGTCCAATGATTCCTTCCTCTTCTCCTCCGATATAAAACTCATCGACATGTACCTCTCCTTTAAGAGGATAATTACCGCTGCTCCGCATGGCTTTCTGTATCTTACGCTTGAATTCCCATACGGTTTTCTGACGCATACAATATTCTTCCGCCAGTTCCAAAGAGGACATCCCTTTCTTCTTTGTCGATATTTTGAAGGCTATGTGGAAAGCGTAGACAAGCGGGAATTTTATCTTGTCGAACATGCTTCCGCTGGTAACGCTCTCGTCATACTTACAGCGTGTACAACGGCGAGAATAGGGATATCTGTCATTGCAATAATTGGTATGACCGCATTTCTTGCATTTGAAGCCGTCTGCCCACTTTATCGAGGACAAGTACTCAAGGCATGAGGCATCATCGGTAAAACGACTATAAAATTTGATTGATTCCACTCCTTTGAATTTATCGCGTTGTTCCATGCCTGCAAAAGTAGGCAAAATCCATAAAGTTAGTGCGCACTAAACGCCTATACCTATAATTTAATTCCGCCAACAGGTAATTATATTTCTTTGTAAAGCCGGATACAAGAGGTATCGGCATTTTTTTATTTCATGTAGCGTTTTCAAAAGCGCCTTAGAATCAAGAAACTGGTAATTTCAATTGTGATTCATTTACAACAACTAAGGCGGATATTGACAACGCTCGCGTAGTGAGTACGTATATAAATATACATATTCTAAGCGTGAGCTTGTCTTACCCGGTTGTTGTGGAATACCAGTTCCCTTGATTCCGGGTATGTGCAAGTTCCACGCTTATTTTTTTATTAAAAAGTACGCAAAACTTGCCTGTCCCCTATTATATAGCGGAGTTCCAAAAACCCAGCAGGCAGTCGGCAAATCAATCGTTTCTTTCCAGACTTTCGGTTACCGGCTGTTTTTTATGAAAATCCACCTTTTTATCCTATCTTTGCGTGAAACAAATCAAATCTGGGAAATTATGTCAGAATGTATAGAACATCCGGAGAATGCTCCGGAATATGAAGGATTAAAGGTGAACAAAGGCATCGAGCAGCCCGATCCCATGAATCCCAATATTGCTGCGCGCCTGAAAAATATACGGAGGCAAACCCTGACCACCGACGATTATGTCGAAGGTATTCTGAAAGGAAACATCAACATCCTAAGCCAGGCGATCACGCTGGTAGAAAGTGCCAAACCCGAGCACCAGGCCGTTGCCCAGGAAGTGATCAACCGTTGCCTGCCCTCCTCCGGACGGTCTGTACGGATCGGTATCACGGGTGTACCGGGAGCCGGCAAGAGTACTTTCATCGAAAGTTTCGGAAAATATCTCACCGGCCAGGGACATAAAATCGCTGTATTGGCCATCGACCCGAGTAGTGAACGGTCGAAAGGAAGTATCCTGGGCGACAAGACCCGTATGGAAGAGCTTGCCTGTGATCCTCATGCTTACATTCGGCCTTCCCCGTCAGCAGGTTCCTTAGGTGGTGTCGCCCGGAAAACCCGCGAAGCCATGATCCTTTGTGAAACAGCCGGCTTCGACATCATCCTCATCGAGACGGTCGGTGTAGGCCAAAGCGAAACAGCCGTACACTCGATGGTCGACTTTTTCCTGCTGGTACAAATTGCCGGAGCCGGAGACGAGCTTCAGGGCATCAAACGGGGAATCATGGAAATGGCCGACAGCATCATTATCAACAAAGCCGACGGGAACAACATTCAACGGGCAGAACTAGCTAAAGCGCAGCTCCAGACCGCCCTGCACTTTTTCCCGCCCCACGAATCCGGCGTCATGCCCAAAGTCATGACTTGTTCCGCTTATGAACGCACCGGTATCGATGCTATTTGGGAAAATATCCTGCACTATTGCAGTGAAACTCAACAAAACGGTTATTTCGATGTCCGCCGTGCCGAACAATCCAAATACTGGATGTACGAAACCATCGACGAACAATTACGCAACCATTTCTATCAAAGCCAAAAGGAAAATTTAAAAATAGCAGAAAAACAGGTCATGAGTAATCAGGTCAGCTCCTTTGCCGTTGCTTTCGAACTGTTGGACAACTATTTCAATACAAACAAATAAAGGAGCGCTATCCCGATTACCGAGACTGCCCGAAAAGTCGAATCTATGACTTTTCGTAATTAGCATCTTATTCAAAAATCGGCCCCCTGCTGATTGGTGGAACTGAAACTACTGACCTATCTATCAGAACTGCAGATTCGCCAATCAGCATACTGAAAAAAGTAAACTTAGCAAAGTGAATACAAACCTTTCGAACCAAATATGAAAAGCTGTCTGTTCATCTTTATTTTTGCAAGCCTTTGGGGCAGTTGCCGAAATCGATATCCTTCAGAAAGAATGCTGAATCAAGCTGCACAATTGATTTATTCCTCCCCTCAACAAGCTTTGAAGCTGCTGGATTCCATTTCCCAAAAAATATTAAAACGGAATGCCCGTCACAACCTATATTTATTAAAAGTTCATGCTGCTTACGAAGCCTATCAGGATATCTCGGTATATCCTCCCCTTTCTAATACAGCCCGATATTTTCAGCAACAGGGTGATTCAACCAAAGCAGGGTGGGCCTATTTATTTACGGGTATCATGGACAGCAAGAACGGTTATTATGAAAAAGCCTCTATCAACCTGTCGGAAGCAAAAGAGAATGCACCACGACAAGACAGTATGCTCTTATTTCAAATTCATTATCACCTCGGAGAGCTATATAAACTTCGCCGTGACCAACAAGCGAGTATCGAATCTTACCAAAAAGCCATAGAATATCACTCTCCCCAGAATAAATACAGCAATTATGAAATGGGCGACTGTCTGCTCAACACCAGACAATATGCAGCAGCCCGGACATATTATAAAAAGGCCGAGCTAAACGCTTTGAATTTACAGGATTCGGTAAATGTGGCTTACCTCATGTTGCAGATCGGTATTTCTTATTCGAACACACAAAATACAGCGAATGCAATTCTTTACACGCATAATGCCTTAAAATATGATCCGAATCCGGAGTTTCAGAAACAGGGTTATCTCCTTTTAAGTGAAATTTATCTACATCGCCAACAGCTGGATTCTGCCAGGTATTATCTGAAAAAGGCATCCGTGTCAACGGACGATTCGGAAAAATTACAAGCCCAATATTATAAACAACTATACCAAATTGCCGAGTTAAAGAAAGACTATCAGTCGGCATTAAATCATTATAAGAAATATACAACCTATATTACAGATTACCAACTAAACAAGACCGAAGAACGCATCGACAATATCGTCAACCGCCACCACCAAAAGAAATGGCAACGCGAAAACCGCAGGCTGGTCCGCCAGCGCATGCTATTGGTCAACGGTAGCCTCGTTCTGGCTTTACTTTTTATACTACTAGCCACTTATATCGGTATCTTATTGAAAAAAAGACGGGAAAAATACCTGAACGCCTGCCAAATGATCGAAACTCTACAGCATTTATGCCAAGAACAAAACCGATGTCAGGATAAATTTAAAGAACTGTTGCTGAATAAATTGGAAGTATCCAAAAAATTAGCTTTTATTTCAAGCTATCCCCATGACAAGCATCAGGCATTTTTAAAAATGTATAATGAAATTCTGGGAGACATCGGACAGACCGATTTAAACTGGGATGAACTCTATTTCACCATAAATTATTTATACAACAATTTCCAGCAAAAATTGAAGGATAAGTTTCCTTCCCTGAACGAAAAAGAAATTCAATTGTGTTGTCTGATCCGAGGTGGTTTCAAAACCGATGAAATCGCTTTTGTCATCCGGCAAAGTGTCTATTCAATCCACAAACGGAAAACGGCTATCCGGAAAAAATTGGGTATGGACGAACGGGCCGATATCTTAACAATAATACTCTCCTTACTGGACAATTCATAGAAGAAAAAGCAGGATAAATACGACCTTACAATTCAATTTCATTTTTTTACCAAATTTACAAACCTGTCCAATCACAACAAACTGATTTACAGACACACATTTTTCTGTTTTACAATTACAAAAACACAAATTACGAATACAGAATCCACAAAATAAGATAAGGCACCTACATACCAGATTACACCATTTAGAATTTGTATTTAATAGAATTTTGGCAGTTAATATATGTTTACCCTAAATGTATCACTGAATTGCAAACCGACTCTGATCCGGGAAAGATCATTCTCCCCCGGGAAATCCATACATATCTTCGTTAAAATCCATACATATCTTTTTTAAAATTCGTCCGTATCTTTTTGGAAAAACATACGGGAGAAAATCCGGAAACATACGCCCGAATGAAACAAAAGGACGAATATCCTGAAATCACTCACCGAAACCCTACAGCAGGAATATACGGCAAGCAGTACTCCTATCATTTACCTATAAAACAGACTGCCCCCGTTTAGATTCCCGAATAACAAGTCTCCAGTTTCCACCCCTTATAAACGAATTATCACCTTTTACCAATTTTTCTTAATACTATTTTTATAACAAACTCACAATCAGTGTATAAAAAAACAACATTACAATTAGAAACAAGAGGTATATTAATTGAATCCTTAATTTATTCTATAATTTTAATCCATCAATTTTAATTTTTAAAACTATGAATAAACTATTAAAATGTATTAGTATAATTTTATTATTTTTTTTCTTGTGAAGAAAAAATAATAGAAAAAGAAGATCTTCCTTCAACTAAAGGCTGTTCCCAACAGAATTCCTATGAAATTATAGACGGTATTCTACATTTCAAATCTCCCGAAGCAATGAGTACATTAGTAAATGTGTTAGAAAAAATGTCTGATGAGGAATTTTTTGCATGGGAAAAAACAAATAATTTTTATTCGTTATATCATGCAATTTCAAATGCAGAGGAAGATATTTTTTCTGATAGTGTATCTTTTGAAAAGAAATTAAAACAATACGAAAATTTAGTGTATTTAGATGAAAATGAAACAATTCAAGCCAAAGTACCCTCTCGATTATATCAACTAATTTGTAATAATGAGGGATATTTTTTCATCAATAAATATAAACATCAAGTGATTTCAGATGAAATTATTACTAAAGACAATCAACTTAGGAACATAGAAAGCAGAAAATATATTGTTAACAACTCTCCCCAAACACGAACAAAACAAGAACCAAGATACCCCATAGCTTCTTCAACATATACAGGTAATAAACGACGTGTACATGTTACAGTATTATATATTCGAGAAATTGTTCGAAATACTAACGGAGAATGGGTTGGAAAGCAAATATTACAATTAGAATCTACATCATACAAAAGAGTATTAGGAAGATATAAAAGGTACAAAACAGTCCATTCTGTAGATGTTCTTGGTTTTTATTGCTCAAAAGGAGTTTATAAGAAAGAAGACGGAAATTACTCCACACGCAATGTAAGATTCGAGGGCTTAGGAGGTGGAGGTTCTGTTGGAGAAAAAAAGACTATGACAATGAACTATTTTTTATCTCCCTCAAATTTATGGATTCCAGAAAAATATATTTCCATTAATGAAAAAGATATAAGTTTTGTACAAACTAGAGTTAGTACTCGTGGTACAGGTAATAGCGGGGCTGTTGTTGTTTATACAAGAGATTCATTTATTTCTTTGCCCTTTATTATTCCTACCACAGGAACCCCACAAATTATAAGGCCTTTAATAACAGAAAATTTTGGAGAATGATGAAAAAATGCTCAGTAATTACCGGTATGATTTTAGCAAGCCTTTTACTGTTTATGAACAGTTGCGAGAAAGATTACCTGAATGCGGAAGAGATTAGTTATTCGTTGACCGTTTCGGATACCGTTTATCTGAATGAACCTGTAACCATCAAGGGAGTGATCAACCAGGACTTAGATATCAGAGTCTATTGGGAAAACTGGAATAATGATCATTTGATCGGCGTGCTCAAACCGTACCGGGACTCTATTGTCTGGATACCGGAAAACATAAAAGAAGGGCCAGCCAATCTGTTGACACAAATCGCTTATAAAAGTGGAAGAAAGAACCAAACGAACCTCATGGGCGGGAAAAATATCGTGATTAAAAAAAGATAACATTCAGAATCACGGAAAGCTTCACCACGTCATCAGCACAAATCCCTTCCCGGATAGCTTGTTCTATCAATAACAGGCATACCTGGATGGGATTTACGTATAAATAAGGAATCAGGCCAATAGTTCCCTCTCCTGGGAAAATTCCGGGAAATCGTCCAGAAAACAGAAGTCGTTTTCCTGATTCATATAACCGCAAAAATGGCGAACCCCATTGGTAATGGCTACATAGGGAGCTGCCAGTGTCAGATTATAGCGAAACACCTGGTCGAACACTTTTTGGGTAAGTGCCACAGCAGGCGCTTTACATTCGACCAGCAGCCAAGGATTACCGCTCCGGTCGAAAACCACGATATCGAAACGCCTTTTCAGGCCATACAGTTCAATTTCTCTTTCGACGGCAACCCGGGAGATCGCATATCCTTTCTTTTCTACCAGATAATGCACCACATGTTGCCGTACCCATTCTTCAGGCGTCAGGACCACATACTTCTTCCGGACGATATCGAATATCATCACCGTCCCGTTTTGCTTTTTCACCTTATAATCGAATCCCGGTAACGAAAGCTCTAACATATCCTTCACTATTTTTCTCCTCGCTTTATTTTCGCCTTTAGTTTATAGCCTATGACTTTTTCACCTCCAACAAACTACTATCTCCATAACTCAAAAACCGGAAATCATGAGTCAGCGCGTAATCATAAATTTTGTGCCAATCCTCTCCGACGGCCGCACCGACCAATAACAACAGGGTACTTTGGGGCTGATGGAAATTAGTGAACATGGCATCGATCACCCGATAGCGGTACCCGGGAACAATAATAATCGTCGTACGGGCTTTCAGCAACTCCTGACAAGCTGTGTCGAACCAACCGCACAAGGCTTCCATGGCTTCCCTCAAAGAATAATCCTGAGGTAAAGTATACGCTTCCCATTGTCCTAGCGTAAAAAAATCCTCCTGTCCTGCCAGGCGTTTCACCCCCATCCAGTATAAACTTTCCAACGTACGTACCGAGGTTGTTCCCACTGCAACGATATCACCGGTCTTCTCCTTCAATTGTTCTACCAATTCGCGGGAAATGACCAAATGTTCCGTATGCATATCGTGATCTCCGATCGTCTCTGCTTTTACCGGCCGGAAAGTACCTGCCCCGACATGCAAGGTCAATTCCCGGACATGCACACCTTTCTCTTTCAGATCGTTTAAAATCGCCCGGGTAAAATGTAATCCGGCAGTCGGAGCTGCCACAGACCCTTCTTCTTTGGAATACACCGTTTGGTATCGGACTTCATCGGAAGCTTCCGATTCCCGGTTCAGATAAGGAGGGATCGGAATCCGGCCGCATCCTTCCAGCACTTCACTGAACGAAAGACCTCCCGTCCAGCTAAAACGGATAATCAACTCCCCCTCTTGTTGCCGCACCTTTTCGGCGGTTAACCGATAGGTCGCTTCGCCATAGGTAAAGTCACAGGCAATGCTCCCTTCCTTCCATTTTTTCAGGTTCCCCACCATACAACTCCATTCACAACTATCACGAGCTGCAAAATTCTGAGCATAATCGACCGGCAGATACGGTTCGAGACAAAACACTTCGATCACAGCTCCTGTCGCCTTGCGGAAAAACAGACGGGCATGAATGACTTTCGTATTGTTGAACACAAGCATCTGTCCAGCCCTAAGGAGGTGACGCACCTCTGAAAAACGACTTTCTTCTATCCGTTCACCCCTATATATCAACAATTTAGAAGCCTCTCGTTCGGCCAAAGGGAATTTTGCTATCCGTTCGTCGGGCAAATTGTAAGTATAGTCTTCAATCCTTATATTCCTGAGTTTATCCAGTTCTCTATCCATATCATTTTGTCGTTTGACAATAATATTCTATTTTTATGTTCTGAAAGGCCGGGGATTGCATTTTGCAAAATCGGTCAAAGATAGTGAAAGGTGAGAACAGTGACAAATGAAAATTTATTTTCAATTTGACCCTACTGAACCGCATCCTAATCTTATCCAAAGATAACAAAAAGATCAAAGATCAGGTTATGAAAACAAAGAAAGACATTGTAGACAATTGGTTACCCCGGTATACGGGAAGAGAATTAAAAGATTTTTCAAAATATATTTTACTCACCAACTTCGAATATTATCTGGAACTATTCTCCGAATTATATCAGGTACCTATCGTCGGAGCAGACAAGACCATGCCTAATGTCTCCTGTAACGGGATTACGCTGGTCAATTTCGGTATGGGCAGTCCGAATGCCGCCACCATACTGGATTTACTTTCGGCCATAGAGCCCGAAGCCGTGCTTTTTATCGGTAAATGTGGCGGGATTAAGGAAAAGAACTCCGTGGGTGATTATATTCTTCCCATCGCTGCGATAAAAGGCGAAGGAACCTCCGACGATTATCTGCCTCACGAAGTGCCTGCCCTACCGGCTTTCAGCATTCAAAAAGCCTGTTCGAAGGCCATCACGAATCATGGGCGGGAATATTATACCGGCGTAGTCTACACGACGAACCGACGGGTATGGGAATACGACGATCGTTTTAAAGAATACCTGAAAAGTACCCGGGCCATGGCGGTCGATATGGAAACGGCCACGATCTTTACTGTCGGTTTTGCCAATCGTATCCCGACAGGTGCCTTACTGTTAGTCTCCGACCGTCCCATGATCTCCGACGGAATAAAAACAGCCGAATCGGACAAACACGTCACGCAGAATTTCGTTAAACAACATCTGGAAATAGGCGTAGAGGTCCTGAATAATATCAAAGAAAAAAATTACTCCGTAAAACACCTGATTTTTTAATCGAAGATGAAGAAACAAATTTCTTATTTTCTACTTTTTACTTTTTATCTATTTCTTTTTTCGTGTAAAGAAAAACAAAATTCTTCCGTTCCGCCAGCCGACACCCGGGTGGAATGGATAAAGAAGACCTGGGACTTCGGTAACATCACCCAAGGTGAAACGGTAACCCATACCTTCTATTTCAAAAACACAGGGACCCAAAACCTGCTGATTAAAAATGTGGAAACGGGATGTGGATGTACAACAGCCGATTATGACAAAGCTCCCGTTCGCCCCGGGAAAGAAGGAAAAATAGAAATTGCCTTCAACTCTGAAGGCAGATACGGTAAACAATACAAAGAAATCCGTATATTTGCAAACATTCTGGAAAAACAGGTTATCCTGAGTTTTACCGCGACTGTAAAAGAATAAAATCAAATCATTTTAAATTAATAAACAACAATTATGAACACATTACTTATTGTATTACAACAACAAAGCAACGGTTTAATGAATTTCTTACCCTTGATCCTGATCATCGTCGTATTCTGGTTCTTTATGATTCGTCCTCAGATGAAAAGACAGAAAGAATTGAAAAACTTCCGTGACTCACTGAAAAAAGGAGATAAGATTGTGACGACCGGAGGTATTTATGGAAAAGTACTCGAAATCGGGGATTATTATATTATCATGGAAGTGGAAGGCCAAAACCGCCTGAAAATCGACAAATCGGCAGTTATAAAAGACATGACCGACGCTACTCCGGCAAAATAAATCACCCGACCGACGTCCGGAACGATTGGCAGACCTATGCACTGACCGAACTACGGATCAGCGGCTTCAGTCCTGCCAATCCTCTTCGCCGGTCTGTCTCTGAAAAGAAAGCCGATCCCCCGAAAACCGACGGATCGATGTGACTATTTTATCATAAAAACCGATTCCATGTACTTGCCCAAAGTCAACCTTCAGCAAATCCAGCAGTTTAAGGAGAAATACCTCAACCGGAATATCGTCTCCTACCTGATTTGTGTTGTCATAGCTTCCATCTTATGGTTTCTGAACACTTTGAGCAAAGATTATCTGACAGAAATAACCTATCCGGTCAAGTACACCAATTTCCCCGCGGGAAAATATCCCGTTGCAGAACTCCCCACCCAAATCCAGCTCACGGTAAAAGCCAAAGGATTTGCTTTATTGGGACATAGCATCCGCACTTCTTTTCTGCCCATTACTTTTAATGTAGGCAGTTATTGTAATCATGCCCTCTCCGACAAGGCAGGCATACAGGAATTCATCCTGAACACCAACGACATCAAAGACAAAATCAGCAGTCAATTAAATACGGAAATTCAATTACAGAGTGTAGCTCCGGAAGAGATCGTATTCCAATTCGCACAATCGGGCCGGAAAAAGGTAGCCATCCGGCCTATTGTGGATTACACCCTGAAAAGACAATATATCGTCAACCAGATAACGGTAGCTCCCGACAGTACCTGGATAGAAGGACCGGTCAATATACTGGACACTTTACACTGTATCCCGACCGAACTTATCAAGCTGAAAAATATCAGTAAAAATATAACCCGTACAGCAGAATTAGTCGCTTTACCTTATTGCACTCCTCAGGAAACCGCTGTGGAAGTCGATATACAAGTAGAGCAATTTACGGAGGCCAGGAAGATCATCCCGATCACCCCCCTTCATGTCCCCGATTCTTTGACGCTCCGGCTCTTCCCGGATAATGTCAATATCAGTTATGAAATAGGACTGAGTAAATACGATAAAATTACAGCCAGCGATTTCATCTTTTCTGTAGATTATCCGAAAAATGCAGATGTCACTTATCTGGAAGTCAAGGTTGTAAAAGCACCGGATTACATCAAAAACTTGTCCTATACCCCCCAAAAGGTCGAATATATATTGGAAAAAAAATAATGATACATTCTATCGGTTTAACAGGTGGCATAGGTTCAGGGAAGAGTACGATCGCCGGTATCTTGAAACAACTGGGTTATCCGGTCTATCTCGCCGACCCGGAAGCTTCCCGGTTAATCAATCGTTCTGTAGAAATCCGTAACGACCTTACCGGTCTGTTCGGGGCGGATCTGTATACCCCCCGAGGAATGCTCGACAAAAAATTATTAGCGGATATCATCTTCAAAAATCCACAAGCCCTGAGTCAGGTGAACCGGATCGTTCATCCCCGGGTAATCCGTGATTTTCAACACTGGCGGGAACAGCAGAACAGTCCTTTGGTCTTCTTCGAATCGGCTATTCTTTTTGAAGCCGGTCTCACCCGTCATTTTGATTTTATTATTTGTGTAACAGCATCAGAAGCCACCCGTTTAAAAAGAGTGATTCTTCGGGATGCGACGAATGAAGACAAGGTAAAAGAAAGAATGCAAAACCAGGCTGCCGACACAGAAAAATGTAAAAATTCGGATTTCATCATTTACAACGACGAGGACCATATGGTCGTACAGCAAGTCCTGGATGTTTTGAATAAGTTGAATTTAAAAATACAATAAATAGTCATGGCAAAATATGGAAAATGGATTGGTGCAGGTTTAGGATTAGCACTGGGGGGACCTCTCGGTGCTTTATTCGGATTGTTTATCGGGTCGATGTTCGACAACATCCAGACCATTGCGATCCCA
This sequence comes from Odoribacter splanchnicus DSM 20712, assembly GCF_000190535.1. GTDB lineage: Bacteria > Bacteroidota > Bacteroidia > Bacteroidales > Marinifilaceae > Odoribacter > Odoribacter splanchnicus. The sequence goes on along the minus strand of NC_015160.1, from coordinate 4,234,220 downwards.
TCGGACGGGGGACCTATTCCTCCGGGCCAAACCGGGCGTGGTGATTTTACTTTCAGTCTGACCGTGTTGGCGACCGCAGTGATGAAAGCCGACGGCCGGATCATGCGTTCCGAACTCGATTATGTCAAAACATTTCTCATCCGGAATTTCGGCATCGAAGCCACACGTGAGGCCATGCAAATGATCAAAGAACTGAGTACACGAGATATCCCTGTCGACGATGTATGTCAGCAAATCCGTTTTCAGATGCCTGAAGCTTCTAAAGTACAATTGCTCTATTTCCTGTTCGGTATTGCCAAAGCAGACGGCACCGTCAGTACGGCCGAGATCGGTCTGCTCGAAAATATTTCCAACCGGCTGGGCATCGATCATGTCACTTTCATGTCCGTAAAATCCATGTATTACGATGACATCGAATCCGCCTATCAGGTTTTGGGCATCGACAGCAGTGCCAGTAATGAAGAGATCAAAAAAGCTTACCGCAAAATAGCAATGGAAAATCATCCCGATAAAGTAGGGCACCTCGGAGAAGATATCCGGAAAGCTGCGGAAGAAAAATTCAGCCGGATCAACGTCGCTTACGAAAAGATCAAAAAACAAAGAGGCATGAATTAGTATCAGATTGTAAGATGAACATTTTCAATTTCCAATTAAATGCACTAGTTTTGCAACTCATTTTTGTGAAACTTCAAATAACGAACTATGTTAAAAGAAATTTTATCCATTTCAGGAAAGCCTGGTTTACAAAAACTGATCAGTAATTCTTCTAATGCCATTATCGTCGAATCACTTATCGATGGCAAGCGTTTCCCCGCCTATTCAAATTCAAAAATTATTGCACTGGAAGATATCTCTATTTATACTGAGGCTGAAGATATGCCTTTGAAAGAAGTTTTCAAACGCATTTCTGCTAAAGAAAATGGAAAATCTGCACTGAGTCACAAAGAACCTACTGAAAAAATTCTGGCTTATTTCGAAGAGATCGTTCCGGAATATGATAAGGAACGGGTATATGTCTCGGATATGAAAAAAATCATTCAGTGGTACAACCTGCTCACCGAGAAGGGAATGCTGGACCTGGATGAAGAAGCCAAAGAAGAAGAGAAAAAAGAAGCATAACCTCCTCCTAAAACATAAAGAAGTCGGGGTGCCCCGAAAGGCTTTCGGACCATCTCAACTTCTTTTCATTTCTGACCACCGATGTTTCAATTCAAGCGATTCGTCATCCATCAAGAACATACTCCGATGAAAGTCGGAACAGACGGTGTATTATTAGGAGCGTGGGCAGAGCTTGAAGAGGCGGCGTCCATTTTGGATATCGGTACGGGGACCGGCCTGATCGCACTCATGGCAGCCCAAAGAAACGCACAAGCCCGGATCGATGCCCTGGAAATCGAACCGGCGGCCTGCCGGGAAGCCGCCTATAACATTCGAATCAGTCCGTGGGCCGAACGTATCCGGTTATATCCCCAGGCCTTGCAAGCCTTCTTTCCTGCTATCGGTTATGACTGTATCCTTTGTAATCCTCCTTTTTTCGTACACTCCACACCGGCACCGGATAACGGCCGTAGTTTAGCGCGGCATACCGGCACGCTTCCCCATACCGAATTGATCGTTCATGCCGAACGCCTGCTTACACCTCACGGTAAGTTCCAGGTAATTCTCCCTGTAGAAGAAGCTTGCCAGTTAATCGCCTATGCCAGGCGATACCATTTATTCCCCCGGAAAATCACCCGTGTACATCCCAATCCGGGAAAAGCCCCCAAGCGGCTTCTTATCCAACTGACAAGACAAACTCTTCCTCCGGTCGAAACAGATCTGACCGTAGAACTTTCCCGCCATCATTACAGCGAAGAATACATCGCTTTGACCCGTGAATTTTATCTAAAAATGGAATAACTGTCTGATTTTTATCTTTTTTAGGGAAATTTCCCGGTTTTAAAGAAATCTGTCCGGACATTTAACGATCCATTAACTGTAAATTATTCGGAACCGCCTTATCTTTGTCATGTCAAAACGAAGAATAAAAGACACGTTTTTTTCATAAGTTTGTATGTTTAGGTTAGTAGTTAGTAATTAATAAGAGATCGGTTTCCCCGGTCTCTTATTTTTTTCTATCTTTATCCATTGAAATCATTAACAACACTCAAATTTACGACTTTGTCCATGAAAACTCTTTTATTTGTCTGTAGTCTTCTTTTATGTCTGGGCATAACCGGTTGTCGTCAAAATGAAAAGGAACTCAAAATAACGGCCTACGTAAATCCTTTTATCGGTACCGACGGTCACGGCCATTGTTTTCCGGGAGCGATCCTGCCCTTCGGCGGTATTCAGCTCAGCCCCGATAATCCCCGTAACGGTTGGGACTGGACCTCAGGTTATCATTATTCCGACAGCATCATATCCTCTTTCTCTCACACTCATCTGAGCGGCACAGGTATCGGTGATCTGCAAGATATCCGGTTTCTTCCGGTGAGTACGACACCGGATACATCGATCAGCCCTGCTGCTTATATCCAATCGGGATATGCCCGTTTTTCCCACCGCAACGAGCAGGCCGAACCCGGCTATTACAGTGTCGTATTCGACAACGGTATAAAAACAGAATTATCCGTCACCAACCGATGCGGTATCCATTACTATCAATACCCTGCCAACTCGGCCCATGCTCTGACTATCGATTTAACCACCGCCCGCAACTGGGACCGAACGACAGAAACAAGTATCCGTAAAGTCAACAACCGAACCCTCGAAGGTTACCGGAAATCGCAAGGCTGGGCCAATGACCAGCGGGTGTACTTTATCATCGAATTTTCACAGGATTGCGAAGTATTAGCAGGATACAAGAAATTCTCTCCTCTCGAAAACGGGCAGAAAATAACCGACAAAGGATGTTATCTCTATGTCGATTTCGGCCAGAAGACCAATAAAATCCTGGCCAAAATCAGTATTTCGTCTGCCAATACCGAAGGAGCGATAGCCAATCTGGAAAAAGAACTCTCCCACTGGAGCTTTGACAAAGTGAAAAGGGATGCCAACCACGCCTGGAAAAGACAGCTCCAAAAAATCAAAGCAGAAGGCCGGAACGAAGCCGACTTAGAAAATTTTTATACCGCTTTGTATCATGCTTACACAGCACCTTATCTCTTCTCGGATGTAAACGGTAATTATAAAGGCCCTGATAAAGAAATCCACAGTGTTCATAAACACAACCAATATTCGGTATTTTCCCTTTGGGATACTTACCGGGCAGCACATCCCTTATTCACCATCACCCAAAAGAAACGGGTATCGGATATGATCAATTCTATGCTCAAGCACTATGATGCCTATGGCTTACTACCCGTTTGGGAACTAGCGGGCAACGAAACGTTCTGTATGATCGGTAACCATGCCATCCCTGTTATCACCGAAGCCTATCTGAAAGGCATCCGCAATTTTGATGTCGAAAAGGCTTACGAAGCGATGAAAAAAACGTCGCTCACCGACCGGGCCGGTATGGGTGTTTACCGGAAATACCATTATATTCCTTATGAGCTCGAAAACGAATCGGTATCCAAAACGCTCGAATATGCTTACGATGACTGGTGTATCGCTCAAATGGCCAAAGCCCTGCAAAAAGAAGACGACTATCTTTTCTTTTTAAACGCCTCCCGCAATTACACCAATCTTTTCGACCCCGGTACCGGTTTTATGCGGGGCAAATCTTCTGCCGGAGAATGGAAAACACCCTTCTCCCCGCTCTATTCCAACCACCGGGACGATGAATATACCGAAGGTAACGCCTGGCAATATTCCTGGCTGGTGCAACACGATGTCGAAGGGCTGATCGCCCTGCACGGAGGTGCCGAAGCTTTTATAACCAAACTCGACAGTCTCTTTACCCTGGATGCCCGGCTGGAAGGCGAAAATGCCTCTCCCGACATCAGTGGTTTTATCGGACAATATGCCCATGGGAACGAACCTTCCCATCACATCGCTTATTTATATAATTATGTCGGGCAGCCACACAAAACCCAGCTGTATGTCAACAAAATTCTGACCGGATTATATCACAATACTCCGGATGGCCTTTGCGGGAATGAAGATTGCGGGCAAATGTCCGCCTGGTATGTCTTCTCGGCCATGGGCTTTTACCCGGTCAATCCGGTCGAGGGAAAATACCAGTTGGGCGCTCCGCTGTTCGACAAAATAACCCTCTCGACAGGACCGGAGAAAAAATTCGTCATCACAGCCAACAAAGAGTCGGACCGGCACATCTATGTACAGGAAGTATATCTGAATGAGAAAAAACTCGACCGCACCTGGATCACTCACGAAGAGATCATGAATGGCGGAGAATTGAAATTCGTCCTGTCTACCCGCCCTTAAAGAAGAAACACAAATAAAAAAGGCGGTTGTCCTAAGTTCATTTTTTAACTTCCGGCAACCGCCAAGCGATAAATAATTCCTGTTACAACCGTCCTTCTACAGCCTCTCCGGCAACACTTTTCACATCATAAACAATACCGTTTTCTTTACACAACTCCCTCAATTGCAAAGACCGGAATACCTGATGAGCAACAGCCAATACCACCGCCTCGTATTTTTCGGCGGGGAGGGTATTCTTCATTTCTAAACCGTAGACTTTCCGTACTTCCTCGGGAGATGCCCAGGGATCGTAAACATCGACTTCCAAGTCAAATTCTTTCAAAGCAGCGATAATATCGACCACTTTGGTATTTCTGACATCGGGACAATTTTCTTTAAAAGTAATCCCCAGCACCAAAACTTTAGATCCCTTGATACATTGTCCTTTCCGGATCATACACTTCAACGTTTGTTTGGCCACATACTCGCCCATACTGTCGTTCAGTCTGCGTCCTGCCAGAATAATTTCCGGATGGTATCCGTATTCCTGAGCTTTCTGGGCCAAATAATAGGGATCCACACCGATACAATGTCCTCCGACCAAGCCGGGCCGGAAGGATAAAAAATTCCACTTCGTAGCGGCAGCTTCGAGCACAGCTTGTGTATCGATATGCATTAAATTGAAGATTTTCGACAATTCGTTGACAAAGGCGATATTGATATCCCGCTGTGAATTTTCTATTACCTTGGCTGCCTCGGCCACTCTGATAGAAGGAGCCAGATGGGTGCCCGCCACGATAACCGAATGATAGAGCGCGTTCACTTTCTCTGCCACCCCGGGAGTAGAACCCGAAGTTACCTTTTTAATTTTTTCTACCGTATGTTGTTTATCTCCCGGATTGATTCTTTCGGGGGAATAACCGGCAAAGAAATCTACATTGTATTTTAATCCTGAAACCCGCTCTATCACAGGGATACAGTCTTCTTCGGTAGCCCCGGGATAAACCGTCGATTCATAAATGACAATATCTCCGCGAACAATCACCTGACCGACTGTCTCACTAGCCCTGATCAACGGAGTGAGATCGGGCCTGTTATGTTTATCGACAGGAGTGGGCACGGTAATGATATAATAATTGCAATCTCTCAGATCTTCCGGGTCACAGGAACAATACAACCCCTTCTCTCCCCGTTTGGGAACGGAGGGGCGCAATACCGATTTCATCACTTCTTCCGACACTTCCAGTGTCCTGTCTATCCCTCGGTTCAAGGCTTCGATACGTTCTTTTTTCAGATCGAACCCGACTACAGCATATTTTGTCGCAAAGAGACGGGCTAAAGGAAGTCCTACATACCCTAATCCGACGACTCCGATTTTAATCTCTTCCATCACTTTCTTTTTAAATTCTCCCAATACCATTTGACCGCTTCCCTCAATCCCTGTTTCATATTAAACCGGGGATCGTATCCCAACAACTGCCGGGCTTTATCGATAGAGGCCAGAGAATGCGGAATATCTCCTTTCCGGACAGGGCCGTAAACAATATCCACGTCAGCAATCCGGGCGTCGTAAAAGCCCAACAACTCTTTGAGATAACCGACCAATTGATTCAGCGTGGTATTCTCCCCATAAGCGGTATTGTATACCGTATTTACAGCCTTCGGATTCTCCGTATTCATCGCCAGCCAGTTCATCTGTAAGACATTGTCGATATAGGTGAAATCGCGGGAATATTCACCGTCTCCGTTAATGACCGGAGATTCATACCGCATCAGTTGTTCCACGAATTTCGGGATAACGGCAGCATAAGCACCGTCCGGCGATTGCCGGCGTCCGAATACGTTGAAGTAACGTAAACCGATACATTCCATCCCATATACCCGTCCGAACACATCGGCATAAAGCTCGTTCACATATTTGGTGATGGCATAAGGCGATAAAGGGCGCCCGATCACCTCTTCCACTTTGGGCAAATTCTGAGAATCGCCATAAGTAGAAGAACTGGCGGCATATACAAAACGTCTGACTCCGGCATCCCGGGCAGCGACCAACATATTCAGGAAACCCGAAATATTCACTTCATTGGTGGTCTGCGGGTCATTGATCGACCGCGGTACGGAGCCCAAAGCCGCCTCATGAAATACATATTCCGCCTCAGCCACTGCTTTGCGGCAATCTTCCGGTTTGCGGATATCCCCCACCTGCAATTTAAATCGCTCCGGATATTCCCTCAATAAAGCTTCTATATTTTCAAATTTACCTGTAGCAAAATTATCCAGACAAGTCACTTCCTCCCCTGCTTTCAAAAGATATTCACACAGATTCGAACCGATAAAACCGGCTCCTCCTGTTACTAAAAATTTTCTCATTCCAGCCACTTTAAAGAATAGATTACAATACCATCTTTCTATTTCGAATTATCATGTAACAAAAATACTGCTTTCTGCTTTATTCCTGCGAATATTCCTAAAAAATATTACCTTTGTCCCCAATTATTTACCAGTGTGCTTTATCATGCTAAATATTGCCGTCATATTAGCCGGGGGTTCAGGACAAAGAGCCGGAGGGGGTATTCCAAAACAATTCAAAAAAATAAACGACAAAACGATTTTGGAATACAGCCTTGAAAAATTCAATTCAGCCCCTTCGATCGATGAAATTACCGTTGTCATTCATCCCGAATGGCGACAAGAGTGTGAACATATCCTTTCAGACTGCCGTATTTCCAAGGTAAAACATCTTCTCGACGGTGGTAAAGAACGTTATCATTCTGTTTTAGCCGCGTTGAAATTTTATGCCGGCCGCCCGTGTAATCTGCTGATCCACGATGCTGTACGTCCGTTGGTCACCCGGAGAATAATCGAGGAGGTCATCACCGAACTTCAAACTTATAAAGCTGTCAATGTGGCTATTCCCGCCACAGATACAATCATCGAAGTCGATCCCACCCATACCTATGTTTCCCGGATTCCGGACCGGAATATTTTGTACCAGGTACAAACTCCTCAAGGATTTCACAACCAAACTTTACAAGAGGCTTATGCCCTGGCATTGAAAGATCCGGATTTTAAAACGACCGATGACTGTAGTGTCGTTAAGAAATACCTCCCTCAGGAAGAGATCAAGATCGTGAAAGGAGAAACGTATAATATGAAATTCACTTATAAAGAAGATATTATCATACTGGAACAACTATTAAAAAACGAAGGAAAATGCTACGTCTAACAGCTCTTATTTTACTGTTTATCGGAGGATTACAAGGTTATGGTCAGGACCGGAAAGGCTATTACCAGGCCGAAATCGGTGGTGGAGTAACAGCAGACCGGCTTCCTTTCTGGCTGCATACCAACACATTCGGAAAAATCACAAACGACACTTATTTGTGGGGAACTGTCGGAGTAGGTACTCCTTTCAGTAAAAGCGATACCCGTGCTTTCGACTACTCATTCGGATTCGAAGGTACCGGTGCTTTAGGTCGTAAAGAACACCGCATTTTCATCGACCAGCTTTACGGTCGTGTACGCTGGCAAAACCTGATCCTGGATTTAGGTATCATCAAACCGGAAATTGTTTACGACGGTCTGTCTTCTACCAACGGAGACATGCTGTATTCGACCAATTCCCGGAGTATGCCAGGTATTAATCTCCAAACACAAGACTTTATCAAAATTCCCTGGATAGGGAAATGGGTATCTTTCAAAGCCCGGTACGGAGAATACCTCATGATCGACGATCGTTATGCCGGTAACCGTACCCGCTTACATCACAAAATGCTGGACATCAGATTTACGATCATTCCCCAGCTCAGCATCGAAGCCGGACTCGACCACTATGCCCAATGGGGAGGAGAGACAGAAAAAGACGGTAAACTCCCGACCTCTTTCAAAGATTATGCCCGGGTGGTACTTATTAAAGCCGGAGGAGGGGATGCTCCTGAAAATGAAATCAATAAACTGGGGAACCACATCGGTAATGAGTTTCTGAAAATAAGATATAATAACGAGCGTTGGGGGGCTGAGTTCTATTACGATCATATTTTCGAAGACGGATCGGGTGAAAAATTCAGAAACCGTCCCGATGGACTCTACGGACTTTATTTTACCCGGAAAAAGAATTTCAAATGGTTCAAAAGTTTCGTCTACGAATTTTATTATACCAAATGCCAGAGTGGCCCCTTCCACAATGATCCGGTCAGCGGAGAGGTCGTCGGAGGTAACGATAATTATTTCAATAACGGAATTTATCAGTCGGGGTGGACATTCTACGGTCAAGTGATCGGTTCGCCCTTTTTCACTCCCAAACCGGAAGAAGCCAGCGGGATAACCCGGGGTGTACTCAATAATCGTTTTTATGCCCATCATCTGGGAATTTGCGGGGATCTGCCGGGAGATATCCGTTACAAACTCATGATGAGCTACTCCCTGAATTACGGGACCCATTCGGTCCATTTCATAAACAAAAACGGCGAATATACCACTAAACCTCAATTCAGCTGGGGCTTGGAACTCATTGCTCCGGACACCAAGCTTCCTTTCCATACAGCGCTGAATGTCGGGTTTGATAAAGGCGATTTATTAAAGAACAGTTTCGGCATCATGCTTAAAATATTTAAAACGGGATTTTTTTAAATTTTTCAAATAAAACAAAACCAAATTTATGACTTGAATCGTATATGTAAAAGCATAGTCTATCGACACAACTAAGGATAAAAACAACAACCAGTAATGAAAAAAATAATTATCAGGACCCCTAATTTCATAGGGGACACGATAAATACGACTCCTTGTTTAGAGTTGATAAAACAGGAGTATCCGGAAGCGGAATTTACTATTGTCGGACCGGATTTTGTCAGGGAATTATTTAAATACGATCCCCGGATTACTCATTATATTACTTTCCCGCTCAAACGGAAGAAAAAATTATCTACCTATTGGAAAATTGTCAGGGAATTAAGAAAAGAAAACGGTGAATTAGGTGTCATTTTTGTAAATACCTTTATTTCTGCTTTGCTTTTCAGATTAGGAAATGTAAAAAAGAATATCGGTTACAATAGAGAAGGCAGAGGTTTTCTGCTGGATTTCAGTCTTGAGATCAATTATCACAAACATTACATCAACCGATATGCTTTTTTATTCAATGAGTATATCGGGAACAAATACGTGTATTTACCCGAATTATCGCTCCGGCACACCGGTCAGAAGACTTTCCAATTCGATAATTCGCATAAGACCATCGCTTTATATTTGGGAGGCGAGAACAAAGAATTCCGGAAATATCCGGATGAATATGCGGTTCAGCTCCTCAGGCTGTTGAATCGGCAAGGCTACAACCTCTTGCTTATCGGGGACGAAAACGACAACATCAAACACACCCAATATGCCGAGGAAGCCCGTATCGATCATCTGATCAATCTGACAGCACGCACAACTATCGAAGGTTTTATCAATACGATAGCCAATGTCGATTTGATCATTACCATCGATTCGAGTGCTCTCCATATAGCGGCTGCCGTAAAAACTCCTTTTATCGCCCTGATGGGCCTTTCTACCAGCCCGACATCGACAATCCTTCCTAAAGTTCCGTTAGGACGGATATTGAAAATAGAAAATAATCTGATCCGGGAAGAAGATTATATCCGTAATATCACCCCGGACCTGATACTGAAAACCATTTCCGAATTGATTTAATCGCTTTCGTGTTCTAAAGCATAGAATTGATCCCGGAAGACATAAAACATCATTAAAAAGAACATGACAACCGGAAGTGCGTCATTTACGATCAGCAATACTTCAAAATTACTGTCAATAAAAAAAGCGACCAGGAGCGATAAGGCAAGAAAAGAATATTTTTTGCTACAGATCATGCTTTTTACAGGATACACAAACCAACTCAGTATGAAAGCCAGTCCGACCACACCCATCAACATCCAGTATTGCAGATAAGAATTGTGGCTATGAGTCAGCGAAGCGACAACCCGGTTTCCCGATGCCTGATACCATTGTTTCGACACCACATTCGTATACACCCCTAATCCCCAAATTCCCCACGAATCGATATTTTTCAAACAAGACTGATAGAAAACGATCCGGGGTACTAAAGTAGATCCCCCATCTAATTTTCCATTATTCACATCTTCAATCTCCTGTTTCAACTGTATCCACCTTTGATCGAAACTCGCCGGACGAAAAATATATCCGCTTATTCCAACAAGCAGAATTACCCCGATAAACATCCAACGCTGCCATACGGAAAGTTTTCTAAAGAAATAAAGATTGAAAATAACGAAACCACATAGAAAAGAGAGTATCGAACTTTTTGTGACTGTCAGGCTAAGCAACCATACGAACAGAGCAAAAGCAGTGAAAGCGATAACTTTCTCGCCCATTTTCGTACGGATAATTCCGAAGAAATAAGCGATTAAAGCAGCCGCATAACTCTGTAAAGCCTGTGCATCCAGATAGACTTCACCATTTAAAAAGTGCTTGGTACCCCCAAAACGACTGGCATACAAATTTTGCACGACAGTCTGTGGAGCAGTAAACCAATTCTCCCCTCCAAGATGAAAAAGCATGACCAAATTGAAAGTCAGGACACTGATACAAAAACAAAGTAAAAATTGCTTCAATAACCGCAAACTGACAAAACTTTTCAACGAAATAACATACAGCACTCCCAATAAAAATACCAGAAATTCTTTTTCAAAAATTCCGAATCCCGGTTTCAGCCCGGCATATTTTCCGGAAGTCACAATAATCAAGGTATGAACAGCTGAATATAAAATATAAATGACCGGGATTGCTACATAATACTTGTATTTTTTTATATTCATTACAAAATCATCTTTATATTTGACGATGTTATAAATTAATCCTAAAGCGATCAAACCCGTTTGCATAGCATGGAACAAGGCCCCCCAAGTCCCGATAAAAAAAGCAATAAGCAAAAAAAGCTTGCTTTCCAGATTCTTCATATGAATTATTTTATTCAGACCTTAATTTGATGAATGGTGCAAAAGTACAATATAATTTTGATTTGGCACTTATATCTGTTTACATTAAACGTAGAATTATTCTGTCGTTACTTATTCGTCTTCGGTGATCGGGATTGGCGACCCGGTCTGACGGTATAAAACCCGAAATCGGAATAGATAGAAAAAAATAAACCTACGTTTTATTTATATTAACAGGTATATAATTGCCATAAAATTTTACAGAATCGGTTTTGTATATTTTTATTTTATATTTTTGCATATTCCAGGGATTCAAATTATCCCTGCAGATTTAGAAAAAAATATCAACATGGAAAAAAAAATCACCTATCTTGACCGGAACGAATATAACTATGGACCTTGTCCAGCAGTAGGAGAAGTACTTAAGAATTTCGACCCGAACAATCTTTGTTTCTATACCCGTATATATGATGAAGGTAAAAAAAGTATATTCTCAGATTATCTCTCTTCGATCTATAATATTCCTGAAAAACAAATCATTCTCGGTTATGGTGGAGAAGATATCCTGAAACAAGTGGTACACTGCTTTTTATCAGGTAAAGAAAAACAAAAGACATTATTGATCCCTAAATTTTCATGGTGGTATTATAAATCGATAGCCGATGAAGTAGAGGGACGAAGTGTACTTTATCCTTTATACGAAGAGGGAAATACGTTCAAATACGATTTCGAAGCGATGAAAGAAGCTATCCGGAAAGAAAATCCGGAAATGGTATTGATTGCTTCGCCCAATAATCCGACAGGGAATTCCCTGACTTCTGAAGAACTCGATCAGATTCTTTCTTTTATTTCGCCGGAAACAGTGGTCGTTATCGACGAAGCTTATGCTTCTTTCGCCAACAAAGATACCAGTTATATAAAACCTTTATTGGAAAAATTTCCGAATCTGTTGATTGTACGGACTCTATCTAAATTTTACGGACTTCCCGGATTACGTTTGGGTTTCGCTTTCATGGGAACTGCATTAACCCGCTTTTTGAACTATAGTACCAAATATTTGGGTTATAACCGTTTATCGGAAGAACTGGGAATTGCCGTATTGAAATCGACAGACTACTATCAGCAAGTTGCCGATCAAATGGCCGAAGACCGGCAAATGTACATGAACGAACTGAATACCCTCGAGGGCTTCAAAGTATACCAGTCGAATGCGAATTTCATTCTGGTGAAGTATCCGATCGAACTGAAAGCAACTCTTCAGGCTGCCTTTAAAGCCAAAGGATACCAGATCAAATTCATGAACGAACCGGATATCAATACTCACATGCGTATTACTTTGGGCACACATCGCCAGAATGTCGAAGTAATCGCTACGATAAAAGAAGTCGTCGCACAATGAAAGCTATTATACTCGCGGCAGGTATGGCTTCACGCCTCCGTCCCCTGACAGATCACAAACCCAAATGTTTGCTGGAAATCGGGAAACAATGTTTGCTGGGCAGAGCTATCGAGGGATTAATTTTTAACGGTATCCGGGAAGTGGTTATTGTCACCGGATACCTGCAAGAACAAATCATCGAATTCGTTCAGGGACACTACCCTGATTTAAAGGTCGAGTATATTTACAACGAAAAATATGCTTCAACCAATAATATCTATTCCCTTTGGTTGACTAAAGATAAAATCCGGGGGGAACGTATCTTACTTTTAGATAGTGACATCCTGTTCGATCCGTTATTGGTAAAAGCCGTATTGGATTGTCCCGACACTACTTGTCTGGCTCTCAACGACCACCCGCTTTCTGAAGAAGAAATCAAGGTTATTCCTGATGCCCAAGGTAAAGTAGCCGAAATCAGTAAAACCTGTTCCATCGGAAAAGCTATCGGGGAATCTATAGGTATCGAAAAAATGTCGGGCGGTTATACTCATGCTTTAGTGGATGAACTCGACCGGATGATTCTGCAAGAAAATCAGGTCAATATTTTTTACGAAGCAGCCTTCGAACGTCTGATCGCCCAAGGTCATACTTTCGGTATCGTAGATACGACCCCGTTTTTTTCTATGGAACTGGATACCGTTGCTGACTTTCAGCAAGCTATTGATAAAATTCCTGCACATTTATTATAATATCTGTTATGCGTATTGTTTTATTTTGTGAACAAAAATATGCCATCAATATTCTGACTCCTATTCAGGAAGAAGCACTGAAAAGCGGAGGACACGACATTTTATGGTATGTCCATTCCCGGAATATCCCTGACTTTCCCTTAAAAGACCGAGTGAAGTGGACCGACAGCATACAAAAGATTTATGATTATTCGCCGGAAGCCATTTTCGTTCCCTGCAACATTGTCCCTTATTATCTGCCGGGCGTAAAAATACAAATCTTCCATGGTTATGCTGCCGAAAAGAAAGACCATTGGGTGATCCGAAGATATTTCGATACCTACTTTACCCAAGGCCCTTTTTTCACCGAAGGTTTCAGTGCTCTGGCAAAAAAATACAAGGATTTCGAGGTAGTAGAAACCGGTTGGCCGCGCCAGGATTGGATTTTTCAGAATCTGCATACTTTCGATGAAGAAAAATCCCGGCTGTTACAGCAACACCAACGTGAAAAATTAGTACTTTATGCACCGACTTTTTCGCCTTCTCTCACCTCGCTTCCTCATTTGAAAGCGGGACTCGATAGATTAGTGCAGGAAAAGGATATCCTGTTATTATTAAAATTCCATCCTCTGACGCGTCAGGAATGGACTGATGAATACCGGGAATGGGCAGCCTCTCAAAGGCATGTCATCTGGATCGACGATCATAACATTACCAAATATCAGTTGATGGCCGATGTCATGATCAGTGATACTTCATCGACGGTATACGAATTTTTATTGCTGAACAAACCGGTAATTACCTTTCAGACGGTAGCCAAAGATATTTATTGGATCGATATACAACAGACAGACGAACTCCCCGAAGCCTATGAACAGGCCCTGCATGACGAAAGTGCCGCACTTAAACGCCAATGGATCATAGACAACTACGATCCTTATCTCGACGGGAAGGTCGGACAACGGATGCTGACCGCTGCCGAAGATTATATCTCCCGGCATGGGGTACCTGCCAAACGAAAACTGAACCTTTGGCGTAAATATACCAGTATCAAAAAATTCGGAAAAATCAAAAAACACTGAAATTCTTATCGTCGATGAAAATTGTCCTGAATCCGGAATACAAATTCCTGCAACAATTTGTACAAGACCTTCCAACCCGTTTCGCCTCGGAAGGGAAAGTCATTCAAGACAAAAGAAATACGATTAAAGTATTCGAATACAAGGAATTGGAAATAAACGTAAAACGTTACAGAGTTCCTATATTCATCAATCGGATCGCATACCGTTTTTTCAGAAAATCAAAAGCGGTCAAAGCTTATTTCAACTCTTTAGAAGTCCGGAAACGGGGGTTTAATACTCCGGAATCTATCGCTTGTATCGAAACCTTCCGGGGTGGTTTACTTCATTACAGTTACTATATCAGCCTTCAATGTCCCTTTCATAAAGAGATGAGAGAACTGTATTTCGGTCCCCTTACGGGTAATGAAGACTTGCTCAGAGCTTTCGCCCGCTACACGGCAGCCTTACATGAAGCCGGTATTTGCCATCAGGACTATTCTCCCGGGAATGTCCTGGTCAACGGGGAAGGCGATTGTTTTCAGTTTGCTTTGATCGATATCAATCGAATGAAATTCAGGCAGATGGACCTAAAAAAGGGATGTAAAAACCTGATGCGGATGTTCGAAAACGAAGAGATATATACTTTCATCGCACAGGAATATGCCCGAAGCAGACATTTCGGTCCCCAACAATGTAAGGCCTGGATCCATTATTACAACCACCTCTCTTTAAAAAGAGATTATCGTAAAAAGAAATTCAAGGCATTCAAAAAAAGATTCTTTTAAAGCAGACTCCATTATTGAAAACTGTTCATTTATCGAGGATCATCCCGTTCCTGTGAGAGACCTTACCGTTTTGTTTAGAATATCATTTTGTCATTATTGCGTCGAATACTCCTTTCAGTCTCCGTACATACTCCTCCATGGTATAATCTGTCCTGATTCGCTGATAACCGGCTTCTCCCATCATTTTGGTTTTTGCACGGTCAGCAGCCAAAACCCGGATCCCTTCGGCAATCGCTTGCGGAGATCCGGCCTGTACGATGATACCTGTCCGCCCGTCGACGACCAAATCCCGGGCCCCCGGAATATCCGTTACGATGCAGGCCACTTTACAGGCCATCGCTTCACGTAAACTACGGGGAGAGGCATCACGGGTCGAAGGACAGATGCAGACATCTTTACCCGGTAAATAATAAACAGCATCTTTATGAGGACCTAACATATGTATTTGTTTCGCAGCAGGGCCATTTTGTGCCAATTTATAGTCGGCTTTATCATACTCCCCCAAATAGATCAAGTGGATGTCCGTATCGGTCAGTAGCTCCAAAGCCCGGATCAAAATCCGTAATCCTTTAAAAGATCTTCCCTTGGTATTGGCCAGGCATATAACTTGAAAAGCGGTCGACGGTATTCCCGCTACGGATTTAGGATGAGCCCATACATCTTCCATCCACATAACCTCGTAGGGTTTCGGAGACACAGTCATTCGATCCGGAGAAATAAACCGGGCAAGTTGTTGTTTTATATCTTCCGTTGCACACATCACATGGGCTATGCGTGGATTGAGAATACCCAGATAATAAGTCGGGTCGCTCCTTCTGATTTTAGCCTGCGTGCCCCGATACCCTACCACCCGGGCAGGTGTCCCCCAGGAAGCGAACAATGCAATGGATAAATCGATGCTACTCGAAGCATAGATTACATCGATACGATATTTCTTTATAATCGAACGCACCTCCTTGATAGAGGCATATTTAAATTTACTTTTAAAATGAGGTATTCTCAAAGCCACACATTCCTTAGGCAAGGCCTCTCGTTCTTCATCAGAAGTATAAGTTGCATAGGTTTCGATCCCCTTCCCCCTCATCGCCTGAAGCATATGGTAATTTATAATATCGATACAATGAAAAACACCGAGCAAACGCATAAAAATCAATATAATTTCCTATTCCGACAACTCCTTCGATATATCCTGTTTCTTTATCCGGTTTTCCCAGATTTTAGCGATTGTAACAAATTTATAAAAGGCATCCATTCCGGCATTGATCACACCGGCTTTCCCATCCCGAAAACCTCCCTTCAAAATATAAGACTTGAAAAAACGATATGCCGGAGCATAAAAAATACTAAGAAAAGTATATTTCTGTCCGGTACGTTTGGGGATCTCTTTGCTGGTGTAAATATTCAGTTTATTCAACTTCAATTCCAGCGGATTGTTGACTAAATGAATAAAAGCCAGCTCTTTTTTATTACGGGGCACCCGGACCACCTTTCCTTCTACCCGGGGAACTGCATGTACATATGGAGGCCAAAAAGCATTTTGCTTACGGAAAAAACGTAAGATATAATCCGGATAATCCCCATGTATGAATTTTCCCATCAAATAATTCTTCCGTGGGATCCAAACTCCACCGATAGCACGCTGTTCCCGAAGGAGAGTATATAAATAATCCTTCAAGTCCGCAGGAACAATTTCATCCGAATCGACCACCAACACCCAATCATAAGTAGCCGAGTGTATGGCAAAATTCCGGGCCGGTTCACAAAAATCGGTTTTCTTATGATACACGATCTTACAATCGAACTTTCGGGCTATTTCAATCGTACGGTCGGTGCTATACATATCACACACCACAATTTCATCGAATTCTTTCACCGAATTCAGTACCCGTTCCAAAAATTGTTCTGAGTTATAAGTCTGAATAACCACGGATATTTTCATCGCCTCCAATTTAAATGTTTGTTTATTTTGGTAGCGAAAAATCATCCGGTGCGATAAGCCGGCGAATTCTATCCCGGTTAGTATTAGAATGATAAAATTTGTACATCCTAAAAGATTCTTTATCTTTGCCCGACAAATAAACGAAGGTTTTTATTGCCTGAAGTCATCTACGTATTATTAGATAAAAAGGAATAAATGAGGAAAATTATACTCAATCCCCAATATAAATCTCTCTATACCTTCATCGAAACCCTCCCCCAAAATTTCAACGCAGGTGGAGAAATCGTCCAGGACAGACGGAACACGATCAAGAAATTCAAGGTGAATGGTCTGGAAATAAACGTAAAACGTTACCGGGTTCCGATTTTCATTAACCGGATCGCTTATACTTTTTTCCGGAAATCCAAAGCTTGCCGGGCTTACAACAATGCTTTCGAAGTCATCAAACGGGGATTCGAAACCCCTGAATCGATCGCTTATATCGAAGAATTTAAGGGAGGATTACTACATTATAGTTATTATATCAGCCTGCAATGCCCTTACCGACGGGAAATCCGGGAATACTACCAGGGACCGTTACAGGGCAATGAAGCTTTGATGACTGCATTTGCACAGTTTACAGCTGCTTTACACGAAAAAGGAGTTTGCCATGAAGACTATTCGCCGGGGAATGTACTTATCGCACAAATAGACGGACAATACCATTTTTCCCTGGTGGATATCAACCGGATGACTTTTAAACCGATGAACCTCGAAGAAGGTTGTAAAAATTTCAGACGCATGTTCATCAGCGACGAACTCTATATTTTTCTGGCTAAAAAATATGCGCAATGCCGGAATTTCGATCAGGAAGCATGTATCCGGCTGATGTTGAAATACAATCATTATTCCATACGAAGAGATCAGCGGAAAGAACGGTCGAAGGCTATCCGAAAAAAGATTTTCGGATAACTCAACCCTATTCAGCCTTTAAACGATAATCGAGAAATGAGTAATCGAATTCATTTTTCTCATCGGCATAATGATCTTCACGGCCGATCAATTCCCATTTATCCGGATCTATGGCAGGAATGAAAGTATCTCCCTCGGGAGAGGTATGTACTTCTGTCAGATATAACTGCGAAGCCTTATCCCAAAATTCGCGGTAGATCGAGCCTCCTCCGATCACAAATACCCGTTCTTCCCCTTTTAGCAGTTCCAAAGCTTTCGGGATATCCGGCACCACCTCGGCACCAGGGGCGACAAAACCGGGATTACCGGAAATCACCACATTTCTTCGATTGGGCAGCGCTCTTCCCATCGATTCGAAAGTCTTCCGTCCCATCAATATCGCATGACCGGTCGTCAGCGCTTTAAATCGCTTCAAATCTGCCGATAAATGCCAGATCAATCCATTATCCCTTCCGATCACATGATTTTCAGCAGCAGCAACTATAATCGCTAATTCCATATTTTTTCAAATTTAAATACTTAAATATTCAACAAAAATAGGACATAAAACGACAATCCCGAAAAAAAAAACGGAATATTCAGGCTGTAAACAGACTTTATAAATCAGTCGGATTGCATATTATAAAAATTTTCCATAACTTTGTCAGGCTAAATCCCGTAACCGACCCGTTAAAATGATGAATTTACTTTGTGTATCCCACACAATTGATATTATAAATTATGGCATGTTGAAAGCCATTCAGGCCAAAGGCTTCAACACTTATGTCACTTATACCACTGAAGACGAGCATAAAGCTATTCCCAAAGACATCACAGGCATCGAAGTGCCTTATTTCCGTAAGAAATTTAATTGGCCGACTATTCAGTGTATCCGTAAAATTATTAAAACCCATCAGATCCATGTCATCTATGCCATTAACAGTTCCGATCTGTCCAATGCCCTATTCGCAACACTTGGAACTCAGGTTAAAGTCGTCGGTTACCGGGGTACACAGGCTAAAATCAGAAGGAGTGATCTGACTTATTATCTAGGCACCCTAAATCCAAGGGTAGCTCACATGATGTGTGCCACCCAGGACATCAAAGAACAGCTGTCTAAATTTATTTCTCCGGCCAAGATGACCGTAAATCCCAAACCTTACGATGTCAACTGGATGAAGGATGCTTTCACTCACCCCCAGTCGGTCGAGGGCATTCCTGACGATGCTTTTCAAATCGTATGCCTGGCCAATACCAAACACCGTCCTTTCAAAGGTCTCCGGCAACTGATTGCAGGTATGCATCTGATTGAGGATCCCCGGGTACATCTGATTCATTTGGGCGATTACGATGAAGCCGACTACCAACTGGCCCAACAAGGGCCGGCAGCAGCCCGGATTCATATGCTCGGTCTGCGTAAGGATGCCGTCCATTTTCTGCCGGGTAAAGATGTCTGCATCTGTCCCTCTATCCGGGATGCTTCCCCCCGCAGCTTGCGTGAAGCTATGGCTTGTAAGGTAGCTTGTATCGTAACCGATATTCCCGGGCTCCGGGAATTGGTGGTCGACGGACAGACCGGTATGATCATCCGCCCCGACTCACCGGAAGCCATTGCAGCCAGTATCGGAACACTGGCCCGGGATCCCGAAAAAACGAAAGCATTCGGAGAAGCCGGATACCAGCGGATCATCACCCATTATACCATAGAAAAATACGTACAGAATCTGACGAATGTTTTCCAGCAAGTTATCGATAAATAAAATGAACACTTTACCAAACCGCCTCCAACTGGGATTTGCAATCTATATTGCAGGATCTTTTACCCTGTTCTTACAATTCTTTCTCTATCTGTTGCAAAGCAATATCGCTTCGACCACCGATTTCGCCGGATACGGTTACTACCTCGTTGCGGCTTTTGCACATGCCGGTCTGTTTGCCTTAATTCCCTATCTGCTATATATCCTGATGTCGCTGGCGTGCCCTTTCCCCCGTTTCAACCAAGGTCTACTGATTACCTTTTATTTCCTGTTGAATATCATAGCCTACCTGAACGGCCTGGTCTTTCAGCTATACAAATTCCATATCAACGGTTTGGTACTGGACATGGTTTTCGGGCAAGATGCCGGACAAGTGTTCAATTTCGAAACGTCTTTGATTCTCAGATTTGCATTGACTATCCTGGCTGTGGGATTCCTGTTTTCCGGCATAATATGGATAGCCTACCGCTTTTATCAGCGTTTGAGAAGACGGCAAATTATCTTATATCTCGTTCTCTTTGTATGCAGCACTTTAAGTGCACATTTAGTGCATGCCTATGCCGCTGCTTCAAACCAATTTTCGATACAAAATGTCGCAACCTGCCTGCCACAATTTTATCCATTGACTGCAAACAAGTTAATGGCAAAATTAGGAATTATCCATCACCCGGTTTCCCATCCGCAACTGAACGACAACACCACTCTCAATACCGGTATCACCTATCCGTTACATCCGTTGATTTCAAATGATACCGTTTCACGGAAAAATATTATTTTTATCCTTCTGGATTCCTGGAATCCACGGATATTCGATACAGAGACCATGCCGAACCTCTCCGGTTTCGCAACCCGTAGTTCGGTTTTCACCCATCATCTGAGTTCCAGCAGCGGTACACGAGGAAGTATTTTCGGCTTGTTCTTCGGAATTTCTCCTACCTATTGGAAAGCTTTCGAACTATCGGGGACCTCTCCTTTATTCATCCAAACCCTGCTCGAACAGGGGTATGACGTTCAGACCTTTCCGAGTGCAACTCTTCAAAATCCGCCTTTCGACCGGATTATTTTCGGGGAAGTTCCGCACCTTCGGACAGAAACCCAAGGGGCAACTCCTTTCGACCGCGATACCCGGCTGACGGCCGACTTTCTTCAATATCTGGACCAAAAACCCGACAAACCGTTTTTTGCTTTTTTATTCTATGATTTGTTGCATGCCATCTCCATTCCGGCTCCTCACCGTCATAAATTCGAACCTTCCTGGGAGTATGCCAATTATATGGCGCTGAATAATGAAATGGATGCCACGCCATTTTTCAACCTCTACAGAAATTGCGGTTGGTATGTAGATTCCCTGGTTGGAAGTATCGTCGGAGAACTCGAACACAAGGGACTCTTAGACAATTCGATCCTGGTCATTACCGGAGACCACAGTCAGGAATTCAATGAGAATAAAAAAAATTACTGGGGTCACGGCAGTAATTATTCCGATGCACAGATTCACGTGCCTTTCATTTATTACGAACCCGGACAAGCTCCGCGGAACTATCACCATACAACCACTCATTACGACATTGTGCCGACTTTGATGCATACCCTCTTCGGTGTTTCGAATCCTCCCGGAGATTACAGCATGGGCCATTTTCTCACCGACAGCCTGCGCCCGCTTTTTCACCTGACAGGTACCGAAGAAAATTACGCCTTTGTCACCCCCGAAGCGATATACGAAAAGAAACATTCAGGCCGAATCGTCGTAACGGACAGTCTGCTGAATCCGATCGATCATCCGATGTCTCCTCAACTACTCAAAGAAGTTTTGGAATATAAAAACCGATTCAGGAAAAAAGACTGAACCACGATTTATACCGAAATCGCTCCTTTGATATGCGGATGGGGATCGTAGCCGGTCAATTCGAAATCTTCATAGCGGAAACCCAAAATATCCTTCACAGCCGGATTGATATGCATCTGCGGTAAAGCGCGGGGTTCGCGGGACAATTGCAGACGGACCTGTTCGATATGATTCAGGTATATGTGGGCATCCCCCAGGGTATGTACGAACTCACCCGGCTGCAAACCACAAACCTGGGCCATCATCAGGGTCAGCAAAGCATAAGAAGCGATATTGAAGGGAACTCCCAAAAAAGTATCGGCACTACGTTGGTAGAGCTGGCAGGATAATTTGCCACCGACCACATAAAACTGGAATAAAGCATGGCAGGGAGCTAAAGCCATATTTTCAATGTCTCCGGCATTCCAGGCACTCACAATCAAACGCCGGGAGTCGGGGTTGTTTTTTATATCGTGGACCACCTGTGCGATCTGATCCAGATGGGTCCCGTCGGGCCGGGGCCATGAACGCCATTGATAACCGTAGATATGTCCCAAATCCCCGTCGGCATCCGCCCATTCGTTCCAAATCTTCACACCATGATCCTGTAAATATTTGACGTTGGTGTCTCCTTTCAGAAACCAAAGCAATTCGTAGATAATCGATTTGAGATGCAATTTTTTGGTGGTCAGCAAAGGAAAACCTGCCTGTAAATCAAAACGCATCTGATGACCGAAAACACTGATCGTCCCTGTTCCGGTACGGTCTGTTTTCTCTGCTCCTTCACTCAAAATCCGGTCCAGCAAATCCAAATATTGTCTCATAATTATGCTCTGTTTATATCCTTACAAAGATAAAATTAATTCACTCAATTTCTATCTCCGATTCCTAATCTTTCTTCCGGATCAGCATCAATCCATGCCGCACAGGCAACAACAGATTTTCTACCCGGGTATCGGCCTGCACCAACTCATTAAATTCCAGTATCCCGCGTGTTTGCGCATCGCGGGTATCTTTTTCCGTGACCTTACCGTCCCACAGCACATCGTCAGCCACAATGATACCTCCCGGCCGCACCTTATCGAATACCAGCCGGTAATACGCTGTATATTGCCTTTTATCGGCATCGATGAATACCAGATCGAAACATTCATCCAGCCCGGGTATTATCTCACAGGCATCTCCGATATGAAAAACGATCTGTCCGGCCAGTCCGCTACGTTCGATATAATTACGCGTAAAATCTTCTATCTCGTCATTGATGTCGATGGTATGGAGCACGCCTTTCTCTCCCATGCCCATCGCCATCGAGATGGCTGCATAACCGGTAAATGTCCCGATTTCCAACACCCGTTGGACCCGGTTCATCCGGCACAGCATCTTCAGGAATTGCCCCTGCAGATTTCCCGACAACATCCGGGGTCTTAAAATCTTCTGATGAGTAGCCCTCGACAACTGTTGCAATATTTCCGGTTCCGGTTCGGAGTGCAATCCGATATATTCTTCCAGTTCAGCATCCAAGTCCAACATACTTTCTTTATTTATAGATCAAAACCGATTGTTTATCCTGAGCAAAAATCTCCCGGGCCACCTGCCGGAGCAACTCAGGGGTAATACCTCCTACCTCTTCACAGACCGCCTCCAGTTCATCCACTTTATCATAAATAAGAAAGCTCTTGCCACTGGACAGCATCATATTTTCATAATTTTCCGACGCCAGGGTGATCTGCCCGATCATCTGATTTTTGGCTTTACGCAATTGGTTATATCCCAAAAGTTCCTCCCCCAAAGCCGCCATCTCTTTCCGGCAAAGTCGCAGACACTTGTCCAGATCGCCGGCATCACAGCCGAAGTATATCGTGAAAACCCCCGTATCCGAATAGGGGGTATAGGAAGCTTCGATGTTATAAGCCAGTCCGTATTTCTCCCGGATATTCAGGTTCAAACGGGAATTCATCCCCGTCCCCCCCAGGATATTGACCAAAAGAGAAAAAGCCAGACGTTTATCTTCGGTATAATCGTAAGCGACGTTTCCTATAATACAATGATTCTGATAAGTATCCATATCGATCACTTTCTGCCGGGGCAAGTATATCCCGGGACGTTCACGAACCAATACAGCCGGATCCCCGGGAATATCTCCGAAATATCTTTCAATCAGGCGGACCAGTTTATCGAAAGGAATATCCCCGACCGAACTGATCACCATTCTTCCCGGCCGGTAATTCCGTTTGACGAAATCGATAATATCGTCCCGCCGGAGGCCTTTTACCGCCTTCTCGCTTCCCAGGATATTTCTACCGATCGGATAATCCGGATAAATCAGTTCCTCGAAATCGTCGAAAATCAATTCGCCCGGACTATCTTTGTAAGAATTGATCTCATCGATCACTACCTCTTTTTCTTTCTCTATCTCTTTTTCGGGAAATACCGAATGAAACACGATATCGGCGAACAATTCCAAAGCCCGTTCATAATCCCTGGCCAGGAAGGAAGCATAAATACAAGTATCTTCTTTCGTCGTATAAGCATTCAGTTCTCCTCCCACATCTTCTATGCGGCTCAGGATATGAAAGGCTTTTCTTTTCTCCGTCCCTTTAAAAATCACATGCTCGATAAAATGAGCGATCCCCTCTTCTTCCGGGCGCTCGTCCCGGCTACCGACACCGATAATCAATCCACACCAGGCAGCTTTACCGTCCACCTGCTGATGAATGACCTTCAATCCATTTTTCAATATATGAGTCTGATACATGCTCACGCGCAAACCTCCTTCATATCCCGTTCCCCTCCGGGTGTTTAAAGAAAAAAGCCCTGCATAGCAAGGCTTTTCCCATATTATTTCCTAAAATCTTATTTCTGGAATAATTTTTCGAAATCAGCCATAGAAATCTCTTGTTCTTCGAGCTTCACGTTTTCCCGGATCACGTCGAAGACTTTGTTATCTAAAGCTCTTTCATACAGATGCTGACGCTGTTTTTCATCTTCCAGCAATTTAGCTGCAAATCCGTCCAGCTGTTCGTCGGTCAATCCGTATAACCCGTATTGTTGCAGCTGGGCAGCAGCGATCTGGCGTCCTTCCCGTTTCATATCCTCGGCTTCCACCTTCACATCATAATCTTTCACGATAGCCGATTTCACCAGCTGCCATTTAAATTCATCCCGGTAGCCTTCGAAATCTTTCTCCACTTCTTCAGGAGTCATCTTTTCATTGACAGCCACAATCCATCTTTTCAGGAAAGTTTCGGGCAGAACGACATCTTCATTTTTCTTTATCAGTTTTTCTTTGGCATCGATGGTAAAGCGGTATTCAGAATGTCCTTTCAGCTGATTTTCGATATCTGCCTTCACGCGATTACGGAAATCCGCTGCATCTTTGACCACTCCTTCCCCATACAATTTAGTAAACAATTCTTCGTTTACTTCTGCATCGATATAACGTTTGATTTCTTTGACGATAAAACAATAGTTTTCACCGGCATGTTCGGCTTCTTCTTTCGTGACACCCAACATAGCAGCAAAATCGGTCTTGTTCGGGTATGCTTTCACTGCATTGAACTTCACTTCCTCACCTGCTTTTTTACCCTTGAAAGCATTTACAGCTTCTTCATCTTTCATGTGGAATACCGACATCGAAGCATCTTCGTTTTTGATACCTCCTTCTTTCACATTTCCGTCAGCGTCCAATTCGATCAATTCCCCTTTCAGGTATTCGGTACCTTCGATCTCATCTACAGCGATCATGTTACCGTTGTTTTTACAGATGCTTTCGATCTGTTTGTCGATCATTTCATCGTCAACTTTGATGGTATAGAAAGGTATTTTTTCACGTTTGCTCATTTTGGCATTCACCTCAGGAGACAAAGCGATATCATACAGGAATTCGAAATTTTCATCCTCCAGGTTCAGTTCCTTCTGTTCAGTCTCGTTCGGAAGCGGTTCGCCCAGAATCTGAAGGTTATTCTCCTTGATGTAGTTATTCAACGACTCTCCCAAAACTTTATTGATTTCATCTACCAATAAAGATTTTCCGTACATTTTTTTCACAATTCCCATCGGAGTTTTTCCTGGACGGAAGCCGTTTACTACTACTTTCTTCTGATAATCTTTCAATGCTTTCTCTACGCGGCCGGCGTAATCTTCTTTACCTAGTTCGATCTTAATGGTTGCATTCAGATCGTCGATCTGGTTTTTCGTTATATTCATGCCATTCTTGAATTATAGCAATTGTTATTATATATGACTAACTCTCTTCTCAATCAGAAAAAAGCCACCTCGCATAAGGTGGCTTCCCTACTTTTGTACGGGCGAAGGGACTCGAACCCCCAAGTCTTGCGACACTAGATCCTAAGTCTAGCGTGTCTACCAATTCCACCACGCCCGCGTGCCGGTTTTTGACGCTGCAAAAGTAATATTAAATTTCATATAGTCAAACTTTTTTTGAAAAATTCAGTTTTACAAACATAAGTTACAGAGGGGGTAAACGTTACGGAGGATAACCTGTCTCATGCTCCCTCTGTAACGTTTACTAACACACCTTTGCCCCAACGTCTGTTTCCCAGCCTAAATCGTTTGTGTCATCGAGATCACTTTACCGAAACCGGAGAAGATACTCGGACTATTGGCCGGCCCTCCGAACATCGGTCCGTACATGTCTTCAATCTTTCCGGTAGTAGGACTCACTTCAAATTCTACGATCTTTCCTTCCTGAGTTTTTTCATTCCATACGGCAGCCCACAAAACACGTCCGGCTGTCGGGAATCCCCCCGTTCCGATCATATACAGACAAGTAATGACTTCGTCGTCGTCATCCGAGTTCCACACTTTTACAGATTCCGTTTGCCCGGTAGTATAACTATAAGAATACAAAGTATTACCGACCGAATAAAACAAAACGGAGCCTGCATTGGTCGAAGTAAAACAAGTGGCCCGGTCTAAATTCTCACATCCGGCCAGGGAACGGGAGTAACGAGCCAGCTTTCCATTATCCACGACATTGTAGAAACAAGCCACATCCATCCAATACCCACCGTCACGTTTCATCACCGCCATCGTCTCACCTCCGTTTACGGTGGCCGAATACACCAACTCCCCGTTCATATGGTTCACATCGAATACCGCTTCAGCATCCGCTTCACTAAAACGGCTCAATGACGAAGCCCGGTTGAAGAAAGGCCGGAAACCGTTCTGTTCTTTGTCGAAAACCACCTGGTAAGCCCCGATAGCCCCGGTCACAGGCCCCCAACCCGCAATCGTAGCCGAAGCCAGGTAAGGAGCAAGATCATACGTACCGCTCATCGCTACCGGAAACTTCCGGTCACCGGCACTTTGAATATACAGACAATGCAACCTTCCGTTATTGATCAGGAAATCACAATTATTCACACACATCATCGCCTCAGGACCGTATTCGGGCGCTGAATAAAACATATCGTTCCAGGTATCCATAATCACCATATTCGCAGGTGAACAACGCAAAGCCTCCTGTCCGGTCAGGATATAATACCATTTTCCCGTAGTAGAATAAAAAATCAGCTTAGCCTCACCGTCCAAAGGATGTTCCGGATGTAAACCACTCCAATAATCCTGTTCGTGCCAATATTCTTCAGCCTGTGATCCGCTGAAAATCAAGGTCCTTTTCGATCCGAAAACATCGACATCCACCCGGCCCTCTTTTTCTTGTAAACAATAAATTCCACTCTTAGAACCCGCCTGAGGAAGAGTCAGGTACGATCTCGCCAGAAAAAATCCCATCGTATTGTATACCGTATCTTTGGCCATCATCCACACCTGATAAGCTTTCCCCGCCTCGAGACTCACCACATAATTCAGATCGAGTGTACGGGAAATGGTGTCGGCCGGCGGATACACCGTCGTATTCCCCACCGTTTCCGGTTTGTAATCGGAATCCATAACAAACCAACGGTATACCAGATTTTCAGGCTTACTATAGGTAACCCGGGGCGTAAAATGAATGGTATCCCCGATTTCCCAGGTCCGGAACAGTTCGGTTTTATCCGTTCCAACCGTATCTATCTTTATTTCAGGCGCCACACCGAAGTCGTAATCATACACGCCTTTATCCTCCAGACATCCCCAAAGTCCTATCGCCAAGAGGCAAAAAGCCCCGATTTTATATTTCATTCTTCTCATGATATGCTATTTTTATTAATTAAAAAGAAACGACAGCCCCATTTTCATCCTTCATATTCTCCGAATGGGTGGCATTATATTCTTCCAGCGCAGCGACCATCCGTAAACGATAGTTCCACATTTCTCCCCAAGTCATCCCCTCTGCTTCTCCATAGGTAAACTGACTGACTCCCAAAGTCGAAATAATAAACCGGTATTTGGTCTCGCTATAGTCACCGAAAAATTCGGTCAAATCCTCCCAATTGCCCGGCTTGGTAATTTTATCGTTCCAGGCGATAGTCAAAGCAGACCACGCATCGACTCCCGGTTGCAGATCACCGGAGCCGTCTATCTTCACCTGAAGACGTACTTCTTCGGTTTGCATCGCTTCCGTCCGGTAAAGCAGGATATCGAACCCCACCGAATCCTGACCGGCTTTCAGTATCACTTCCCGGGGCAGTGAATAATCGGATGCCTGTGCAGTTGTTTTCGACGGATCGACAGCCAATTTCACTGTCCGGTCGTAATCCGCCACTTTCCCTTGTATCACGACACAAGACGCTACAGCAAATTCCTTTACCTCTTCCGGATAAACCGAAAAGGTAAAAGTCATCGAATCTGTATTTCTGGTCCAGATCTCCGGGCCGACAATCCGGGCAAAATCTTCTTTTCCCCAAACAAAATCATCATTTTCGCAGGAATTCAACAAGAGTAATCCCCAAATTCCCAGTAGTATATATTTTATCATAATAATCCAATTTATCAGTTCTACAATCATTGCCGGTTACCGAATTCAACCTCATTCTCCGGCATCGGCAAAACATAGATATCGTCGCTACCGCTGACCGCCGACCCGGGAATAGAAGCAAAATTCAAGCGCTTATAATAGTAAAACAATTGTCCTTCCCCCACCAATTCCTTCCGGTATTCTTTATAGATTTCATTTTGAATCTGTGTCACCGGCAAGTTTTCATCCAACGGGTCGAAATCCAGATACCGGTTGTTCCGGACAGTGTTAAGATAACGGACAGCCTGCCGGGAATCGGTATTCAGTGAAGCTTCGGCAGCGATATAATACATTTCGGACCAACGCAAAACAGGCATAAAATTTTTATATGTACCGTTTTCATACTGCCAGAATTTAGACAGATAAGGATCACTGCCACTATAAGTCCAATGATAAGTATGCCGCCAATCCTGCCCATACGCTTTAGTCGAAACTTCGTAAATATCGTCCCACATTTCCTCGGAAGGAGACAATTTTTTCGTCTTATCGGTCTGTTCTTTAAAATAAGGCCCGATAATATCGTCCATATCGAGCACATTCAAACGGAATAACAGTTCGGAAGCGAACAACAAATCCCTTTCGTAAGCATTCGACGAAGTGATAGAAGTATAGTGTACCCAGGAAAATTTCTTTTCCTCGATCACTTTCCGGGCATAGACCAAAGCCTGCGCCAGATTATCGGCCCCTCCCTTCCATTGATAAGCCCTGGCTAAAGTTGCTGCAACGGCATAATAATTAAACCGATAGGAACGATCGTTCCGATAAGTATAAGCTTCCAGACTATCGGCCAGAAACAACGGATCGGTTTCCAGCAGCCCGAGAGCTTCCCGG
The DNA here is from genome assembly GCF_000190535.1 of Odoribacter splanchnicus DSM 20712. GTDB lineage: Bacteria > Bacteroidota > Bacteroidia > Bacteroidales > Marinifilaceae > Odoribacter > Odoribacter splanchnicus. The sequence continues at coordinate 4,204,767 of NC_015160.1, read as the reverse complement.
GCATCCGCAATGACATAATCCAATACTTTATCGACAGTAGACTGCGGGGTTACCGCTGTCGAATAAGTCATTACATAAGGGATGGCTGGAGCTTGTGCATTCGAAGCATACGAAGGAGCGAACATCCGCAATAAATCCAGATGCAAAAAAGCACGCAATCCCAAAGCCTCCCCTTTGTATATGCGATAATTATCCCCACTGAACATCGCCGGATTTTTATCGATATACTCCAGCATAATGTTCAGATTGGCAATCGCCGAATACATCTGCGACCAAACCGTAGTGATCTTATTCTTCACCGCCGTATTCTCATAATTGTAAAGGCCTGCCTCATAATACTCGCTTCCTGTTGCCAGATCATAATTTTGTGTCAAGGCTTCGGCTAACCCGAAGGTCATTTCCTGCCCATACAAAGAGGTCGAAGCCAATCTCTTGTACACTCCGGTCAACTGGTCGCTGAAACCTTCTTCCGTAGAAAAAAGTTCGTCGGCGAGCACCTGTGATTTCGGACGTACATCGAAATAATCCGAACATCCTCCCGTCACGAAAAGGAACAAGGCACCGAGCCAAAAGCTCACATTGTATCTTAATTTGTTCATAGTTGTCCTGTTTTAAAAAGTTACCTGTAATGAGAAAGAGAACGAACGGGCAAACGGATAAGAAGTTCCGCGTTCCGTTTTCACTGAAGAAATGGTAGCAATATCATTCATATAAAAGGTGGCTTTCATGCGTTGCAGAAAACTCTTTTCCATGAAACGACACTCCCGGAAATCATAATAAACATTCAAAGAAGAGAATGTCAGCAGATTATAATCTTCAACAAACCGACTCGTAGGTTTAGTCTCGGAGTCGTCCGTAATCGACTTGAAACGGGCCACTTGCCCCGGTTCACTCCAACGTCCGGTGAAAACCCGCCGGTCGACATTATAATGTACATCGGCATTTTCTACTTTGTCCAACAAAGTCGTATTATACATTTGTCCACCCAGCCGCCAGGTAAAACCCGCATTCAATCCGAACCCATGATACTCCATATTGATACCGAAATTACCGGATACCTTCGGACGGGTATCTCCGCCGGCAATAAAATCGGAACTACTCCAATCGTAAGTCAGCGAACCGTCTTTCTTCACGAACACCTCTTTCCCGGTCTGGGGATCGATACCCAAAGATTTCACTACCCAGATCGTACTCATCGACTGGCCTTCTTCGTAACGGACAGGTACCGAGGTAGCAGAAGACGAGTCGTACTCTTCATCCGTGCTATCGTTCAATGCTTTCAATGAATTAGATATTTTCTTGAGGATATTTTTATTGGCAGCCGCCGACGCATAAAAATTCACATAACTCCGGCTTGGCGTATCTCTCCAAATCCGGCCGTTCAGGTACACTTCCCAACCTTTGTTTTCCACTTCACCCAAATTGGCCATGTAAGAAGAGAATCCCATAGAAGGCGGAGTCGTCACCGAAGTGATCGTCCCTTTGGTCGTCGAAACATAATAATCGAAACGCACATTCACCGCTCCCTGCAAAAAACTCAGATCCGCACCGATATTATTGTCGTATTTCTTTTGCCAGGCCAGATCAGGATTAGCCAATCCCATCAAATAAGACCCCAATTCGCCCTGATAAGCACTTTGGTAATAATTCAAGGTTGCAATAGCATCATAAGAATTAAAACCTTGCGACCCGGTATAACCTGTCGAGGCCCTGAATTTTATCCGCTCGATCCATTTTATATCACTGAAGAAACTCTCTTTATGCAGATTCCAACCCAAACCGAAGGAATAAAAATGTCCCCAACGGTTATTGGTCCCGAAATCGGAAGAACCGTTCAACCGGTAATTGACATCCAACAAATAACGATCGTCGAAAGAATAGTTTAAAGAACCGGTGAACCCCATGTCCCGGGTAATCCCTTCGCTACCGGTCGGTTTGGTATTCTTGTATTCTACCCCCATCGAAATATGATCCATATTATCATTGGCCAATCCCTGCACAGCAACCGTATAATAGTCATATTTCGCCCGGCTCATACTGTATTGGGCATTCAAAAAAAGCGTATGCCTCAATTTTGAGATCGAATAAGCCGCCCCCAAATCCAGACTCAGGTTATTATCTTTACGGGAATAGGTGGAATAGCTACCCCGCTTATACAAATTATCCCCTGTATAGCTGACAAAATTGGTATGTCCGGCAGGATAATAATCTTCCGAACCGGAGTTCTTTTTCGTCAAACCGAACCGGGCAGTCAGACGCAGATTTTGCAACGCCTGGTATTCGGCATAAAAATTTTCGGTAAACGTCGTGTATCTGTCTTCAAACCGGGTATTGATCAGGCCATTTTTCAGATAATTATATTCGGTCACCAAACCCGTCCAGGAATCTTCCATTTCTCCATCCTCGTCATGCAAACGGTTATAAGGATTCAGGTAAGCATAATCGCTGAACGAACCATAAGGTGAATCATTCGATTTATTATCGTCGATCGTAAACTTATTCCGGAACAATAAATTTTTGTATTTATATGAAAATGTAATCCCTCCGCTCAGGGTATTCCGGTTCGACCCCTTCATCACTCCGGCCACATTGTTATAACTCAGATCGATCCCATACAGCATATAATCATCCCCACCCTCCAGATAAAGAGAATGTTTTTGTCCGACCCCCACCCGCAAAGGTTTATCCAGCCAATACGTATCGACACCGGCCGCGATAGCACTGGCAACGGTCGTATATCTTTTGTCCAGATTCATCTGTTCTGTGGCAGATCCCGTCGAAGAAGTATAGAAACCGGCCAGATATTCCGCCCGCAATTTTTCCTCGGCATTACACAAGTCATAACTGGATAAATCCGGAGCTTCGATATCCAGGCTTCCGGTATAGGTAATCTTCATTTTCCCTTTTTCCGGTCGGATCGTTTCTACCACCACCACGCCATTGGCCGCTTTCGACCCATAAATAGCCTTAGCAGTAGCATCTTTCAGCAAAGTAACACTCTGTACCTGATTCATATCAAGGTCCATAATTTTCGTCAGCGTCGTCTCGAATCCATCCAAAATAAATAACGGCTGATTCGGATTTTCCTGATATTCACTGGCCACTTCGGTAAATCCGGTCTGTCCACGCATCTGAAAATCGGGTATCGCATTGGGATTCGAACCAACCTCCAGATTTTCAACCATCAGAAAAGAAGGATCTATATTTTTCAAACTGGACAAGACATTTCCATTCCCGACCGTTTTCAATTCATCCCCCTTGATTGTGGTAACCGAGCCGGTATAACTATTCGCTTTACGGGTGAACATACCGGTTACCACCACTTCTTCCATCTCCTGGGTATCTTCTGTCAGTACAATTTTAAAATCGGTTTTCCCTTTCAGGGCTACCTGCTGGTTTTTATACCCGACAAAAGTAACTTCAATCTGAGTAACCTCCGACGGAATATTCAACTTAAACTTCCCATCGAGATCGGTCGAAGTAGCGATCAGGGTTTTCACTCCCGGAGCTTGTACCGCTTTCACCGTAGCTCCGGGCAGTATTTCTCCCTTCTGATCGACAACAAGCCCGGTAATCGTTCGCATTTCCTGAGCCTTCAGCTGTAATAAAGGTAAACACAAAAGCATACCGATCACAGCCAACAAACGCCACCCTCTCCGGTAATTTTTGTTTTGGACATTTTTTTTCATTTTCATAAGTTTTATAGTAAGTATCGGTTAGTTCAATATTTCGGCAATTTTATCGGACAACGCTTGTCCCCGCAGTTTATCATACTGTACGATTCCGTCTTCGGTAACCAGAAAAATAGCCGGGATCGTACGCCCGTAAAACTGCTCTCCGAACAACTCCTGCCGATCGATCAAATTAGGCCAGGGCAGCTGTTCCTCATCCAAAGCTTTCTGCCAGGCCTTATCCTCCTTATCAATAGATATACTAATGATTTCCAACCCTTTGTCTACATATGCTTCGTAAATTTTCTTCAAATTAGGAATTTCCCGCCGGCAAGGGCCACACCACGATGCCCAAAAATCGATCAAAACGCATTTTTTATTCTTACGCAAATCGCTGTCGGAGTGTATATTTCCATTCCGGTCGGGAGCAGAAAAGGCCGGTAACCGTTTGCCGATCAGATTCTCCGGGATCAGTTCCTTCTTCAACAACTGCCCATAGTAGCCATTTTGTATTTCTTCCGGGAAACTATTGTAAAGTTCAATCTGGGCAGGATCCTCGGTAAAATAATTAAAGCAATACAGCATCAACAGAGGTCCCCAATAGCTATCTTTATTCGCTTTGATCGAAGCCATAGTCTGCTTTTCTACCTGAGTGAAGAAAGCTTTCTCGTCTCTGGCATAGGCCTTCATCTCTTCGGTTTGATTCAGTGAATCTATCTTCACCGCATTTCCGGTACGGCGGGCCTCCCCCAACTGCCGGCTTATATCCTCGTATTTTTGGTGTAACCGAGTATAAGCTTTATCCAACTCCTGCCGGAAAGCTATTTTCTCCCGGAATTCCCGATCTGCCTTACTACCCGTAACAACCGCCTTATTCAATGTCACCATTTCCCGATCTCCGTCGGTCGTAGAGACGGCTTCGCCTGTTATAGTCACCTCACCGTTTTCCAGCATAAAGGCATAATACAACTGCTTCCCCTCTGCCTGCAGATTCAACAACCGCGGCTCGGGTAACTGTCCCTCGAAAACAAATTTTCCATCTTCCACCACAGCTTCACCGATAGGCTTCTCTTGTTTGTGTGTTGCCGCCGGTACCAAAAGCATCCTGGTACCATCCGCTAACCCGCTCAGATTTCCAACCAACCGGTACGAATCCGGCGCAGTACAGGCCCCGGCTAAAAGTAACAGCCCACCCAGGAAATAAAATCCGTTCTTCATAGTCCTTAACATTATCTTCATAACAAATTCTTAAAAATGATTTAGTAGGACAAAGAAAAACAAATCCGGAAAACACCTTATTATTAAAGCAATTCCAAAATCAGCAATTGCTTTTTTTGTAAAAAATAAATGTTAAAATACAAAAATCGTACGAATTTACACGGACAATTTTTGCATTTCTTTAAGATTTATTTTCTCTCAGCGAGCGGGCATGTTTCCGGTATTGGTCCGGTGACATCTGAACGGCAGCTTTGAAAAGAGTATAAAAAGTAGTTACCGAGCTGAATCCCAGATCGGCAGCAATTGCTTTTATCGGTGTATCGTCCTGTGGATCAGCCAATATTCTCCGGGCTTCTTCGATCCGATATTTATTCATATAATGCGTAAAAGTCAATCCGGTTTGTTCATTGATGGTCTGCGAAAGATAGGTACGGTTAGTACCCAATAATTCAGCCATTTTTTCCCGGGTGAATAAACTATTTTTATATACCTGATCGTTTTGCATTAAACGCTCCAACCGGCCGAATAATTCCTGCTGGCTATCTTTATTCAGCGAAGAACCGGAATAACGCCCTCCATCAACAGCTCCGGCCTTACCGATCAATTCCTGCAATTGTTTCTCCTGTTCTGCTATCCGCTTAGAAAACTGTCTTTCCTTCGCCAGCCAATCCACACTTTCCCGAACAATCTGTTTATATAATCGATTTTTTCTCCGATAATTGATGTAGAACAGTAAAACGACGATCAAGACGACAAAAGTGATCCCGACCAAAGCCATCACCCGATTCTGTTCCTTTTGTAACAACATATTTTTTTGAGCCAATTCCTTATTTCGTTTCTCTGTCTCATACCTCACCATCAACTCCTTCTCTGTCCTTTCTTTGTCTTCGTTATACAAACGAAAAGATTCAGCCGTATACTTCTTATAATATTCCAAGGCTTCTTTTGGCTCACCTAACCGATCGTAACAGGCTGAAAGCAACAGGTAGACTTCCCGCCGGAACAGTGAAGTGATATTTTTTTCAGAGATCTCTTTCCCGATCTGTAATTTTTCCAAAGCAGACTTGTATTTTTTCTGAGCGATCAGTGCCCGTCCATAGCCGACATAGGTGGACACGACATAAGCAGCCTGTGAAAAACCATGTTCCCGGATCGCCTGCTCATAGTACAATCCGGCCTTCATATAATCCCCCGCTTCCAACGCTATTTCTCCGTATGTATTATAAATATCCGAACGATTTTTAAAGTCATAACGTTTACTCAACCGATCCGCTTCACGGGTATATCTCCAGGCCTCTTCCATCTTCCGGTTGAGACAAAGATTGCGGGCCATAGAAATCGCCCCGCAATAGATCAGATAAGGATCATTATTCTGCCGGCCCAGCAGGTAACATTTCTCTGCATATTCCAACCCGGCTTCTTCATTTCTTAAAGTCAGTACTTCCGCGATATTAGCGACTAACAAACAATACAACAACCGGTGTCCGCAACGTTCGGCGATATCACACCCCTCCCGGTAATAATTCAAAGAGCGGTAATAGTCACAAGTGACATTTTGTTCGTACAACCCAAGCCCGTTATACACCGAACAAAGTGCCGAATCATTGTGTTGTATCTCAGCCAATCGTTTTGCCCCGAGCAAATCCTGTAATCCCTCCTGCGTTTTGCCCAGCATGATCCGTGCTTGTCCCTGATAGATCAAGGCATAGGTGTAAAACCATTCTTGTCCTCCCCAAACGGTATTTTGTAAAATCTCCTGACAAACTCTTTCCGTCTCCTGATATTCGCCCTTAGAAATATGCCCATAAGCCTTATCTTTCAAGACATACAAAGCCGAATCCGACACCTTTCCCTCCTGCTTGCCACCGAACCCACAAAACCATAGATAACAAACTGATAACAAGCAAAATAAACGCATCATAAAACGTCCCATTCTTTTGGTGGAAATCCACCAAAAGAATAATTGACAGACGACAATTACCTATTGACAATTATTTGGAAGCGAAGCTTCCATCGAAAAAGGAATAAGTAAAGACAAATGAAAAAAGGAATAAAGAATAAAGCATTGGTTTTTAGTTGGTTCGATGGATCTTTCCAGTGTGCTGTTTCATTGTCAACTGGTCTCTGGCAATTGTCAATCCCCCACAGGTGCGGGAACTTAGAATTTTTTGTAGACTTTATAAACTTTCGACTAATTTAATGGGACGTTTTCCACACGAAATTAAATATTATTTTGACTTTATTCCCTATCTTTACAGCGAAAATTAAAAGAAATTGGATGATTGAGGTCAAAAATATCAAAAAAAGTTACGGAACACTACAGGTTTTAAAAGGCATCGATCTGATCATTCCCGAAAAACAAATTGTGACGATCGTCGGGGCTAGTGGAGCCGGGAAAAGTACTTTGCTGCACATTATAGGCACCTTAGACTACCCGGATGAAGGAGAGGTATGGTATGAACAGGACAACGTCGCTCACTATTCGGCCAATAAATTAGCAAATTTCCGAAATAACAATATCGGTTTTGTTTTCCAGTTTCACCATTTGCTACCGGAATTCACTGCTTTGGAGAACGTATGTATGCCAGCCTGGATCAAGGGAGTCCCCCGGAAAGAGGCCGAAAAAAAAGCACTCGGACTGCTGGAATTAATGGGATTGCAAGACCGGATCTCTCATAAACCGTCAGAACTTTCGGGAGGAGAACAACAACGGGTATCCGTCGCCAGAGCCCTGATCAATTCCCCAAAAGTGGTCCTGGCCGACGAACCTTCGGGTAATCTGGATACACATACTAAAAACGAACTGCACCAATTATTTTTCTCCTTACGCGACGAGTTAGGACAAACTTTTGTTATCGTCACTCACGATACGGAACTGGCGGAGATGGCAGATTCGAAGATTTGCTTGAGCGATGGACAGATAAAAGGCTAAAGGCTATAAGCTAAAAGCTAGAGGCTATAAGCTAAAAGCTAAAAGCTAAAAGCTAAAAGCTAAAGGGAAAAAGTATAAGGGAAAAGGGAAAAAAGGGGGGGAAATAAAAGAATCGAGGGGAAAAGGGAAACAGAGGAGAAAGAGTTTACGTAAAACAGACAAGTGTTTATTCAAACACTTTTTAGTCTTAACTTTTTACTTTTTACCATTTTAGTGTATCTTTGCGCGATTAATAATTAATAGATAAAGAATGAAATACACAGACGAACTTGACAAAGTCAGCTACAGCTTAGGACTTAGCATTGCCAGCAATTTGATTTCTTCCGGAGTAACCACGATCAATGCAGAAGCATTTATCGACGGTCTGAATGTCGTATTCAGTGGTAAGATGCCGGAAATCATGCCGGATGAAGCCAATAATATCTTACAGGATTATTTCGACAAACTCCAGCAAGCAAAAGGAAAAGAGGCAAAAGCTGAAGGCGAAAAGTTCCTGGCAGAAAACAAGAAAAAAGAAGGCGTAGTTGCACTTCCGAGCGGATTACAATATAAAATCCTGACTGCTGGCAATGGCCCGAAACCCAAAGCTTCGGATACGGTAAAGTGTCATTATGAAGGTCGTCTGATCAATGGTACTGTTTTCGATTCATCTATCCGCAGAAACGAACCGGCAGAATTCCCGGTAAGCGGAGTGATCGCCGGTTGGGTAGAAGCCCTGCAATTGATGCCTGTAGGATCGAAATGGCAACTTTATATTCCTTCCGAACTGGCTTATGGCACACACGGCGCAGGTCAGTCGATCGGACCGAACCAAACCCTGATTTTCGATGTCGAACTGTTGGCTATTATCTAAAACATTAAAATTTAATTCAATAAAATTCAAAACATGAAAGCTAAAAATTTACTACTTACTCTGGCAGTAGGTGCAATGGCTATCAGCTGTAACAACAGCGGTTCCATGACACAAACTTCTGCTTCTTTGAAAACAACGGCCGACTCAGCCAGTTTTTATATCGGTTACATGTACGGCTCAGGCCTGCAACAAATGGGTTTCTCCGAGGTTAACCGCGAAGCTTTGATCGCCGGTTTGAATTCAGCTATAGCCAAAAAAGAAGTGGGAAAAGACCCACGCGAAATCCAAATGTTCCTGAACGGATTCATGCAGGAAGTGGCTATGAAAAAAGCAACGGAAAATGCAGAAAAAGGAAAGAAATTCCTGGAAGAAAATGCAAAGAAATCTGGCGTAGATACTTTAGCTAACGGTATCCAATACAAGATCATCAAAAAAGGAGAAGGTGCAAAACCGGCAGCTACCGATATGGTCAAAGTACATTACAGAGGCACCTTGATCGACGGAACTGAATTCGATTCTTCTATCAAAAGAGGCGAACCGGTAGAATTTCCTTTGAATCGGGTAATCCCGGGATGGACGACTGCTTTACAACAAATGCCTGTCGGATCGAAATGGGAAATCTTTATCCCGTCGGATCAGGCTTACGGCCCAAGAGGAAACGGCTCCATCGGACCGAACGAAACCCTGATTTTCGAAGTCGAACTGTTAGACATCGTTACACCGGACGCTAAAGAAGCTGATCAAAAATAATCTCCCTATAGGGAACTTCAATGTGAACCCGAGGTAATACCCCCGGGTTTCACTTTTTAATTAGCTAAATCAAAAAAACTCCACATACATGAATTACGAAATAGTCGGGAAACTGATTTTCAAAGAAGAAACCCAACACATCAGTGACCGGTTCCAAAAAAGGGAATTTGTCATCGAAGTAGAGAACGAAAAAAACTCACAATGGAATGACTTCGTAAAAGTACAATTGATACAAGATCGGTGTGACCTGCTCGAAAATATCGATTTAAACGAAAATATTAAAGTATATTTCAATATCCGGGGCAGAAAATGGGAAAATAAAGGACAAGTATCTTATTTTACCAATCTCGAAGGCTGGCGGATTGAAAAAGTAGCCCCCCAGAATCCGGCAAATATTCCCGTACCGGAATATCGTGTAGAAGATATCCCCCCGATGCCTGAAGCCGACGATTTGCCTTTTTAAGAGTTGCTGAGTTTCAGCAACTCTATCCCTGCTTCATCCATACCGTTTTGGCCTGACAATGCGTCAAGTGCTCGGTTTCGTCTTTCACTTCATGCCAAACCACCACTTCATTTTCACCCCGTTCTTCCATGCGATAAGCGGAATGAATCTGACTATCCGGCATAATCTCATGGGCATAAATCACTTCAATTTCTGTCAACACATGCTCTTTTAGAAACCCGAAAGGCAGCGAATTGGTAATCCAGCGGACATACGAAGCCTGAGTCACGTGCCCGTTAAAATCAATGTTATCGAAAGTCGCTGTAAAATGGCGTATTCCCTGTCTCTCTCCGCCAAATTCCTTCTCATCCAGCAAAGGGGCCAACACCAACTTAGGGATGTTATGCTCCGTACTCATGGCAATGACATTCTCCGGCAAACGCAAAGGTCTTCTCCGTTTCATATCGATATACATCCATTCGGAAGTTGCCCGCACCAATTCCTCCCCGTCTTCCCGGAACATCCGGTAGTCACGCAAGGCAAACAAACGGTCGATCCCCGAAGGCCAGGTCTCGATAGTCACGATTTCTTCCTTTAAAGGCATCTTATGGAGCAGGATATGCAGACGATGCAACATCCAGGTAAACCCTTGTGCATTCAAGGTATCCACATCCACCTTATATAGTTCGGTCTGTACCTCGGCCGCATCGTTGAACAAATCACACAAAGTTTTCACAAACAACCTGCCTTTGTAATTGGTATAGTGGTTGTAAATTTTTACTTTCTCTGCATACTTCGTCACCATAGCTTTGTTTTTAACTTCATTCAAATCACATAGACTTCAGGTTCTATCCAGATCCCGAATTTCATGAATACACTTTTCCGGATTTCATTCGCCAGGCGGGTAATCTCGATACCACTGGCTCCCCCCCGATTCACCAATACCAAAGCCTGTTTGTCATGTACCCCGGCCTTCCCCCATGTACGTCCTTTCCAACCACATTGTTCGATCATCCAGCCGGCAGCCAACTTGCAACAAGCATCGTCGACCTCATAGACAGGCATTCCGGGATATTCCGCCAAAAGCCGGTCCGCCTGTTCCCGACTGACCACGGGATTTTTAAAAAAACTCCCCGCATTGGGAATCTCCGCCACGTCCGGCAATTTAGAACGGCGAATCCGAATCACCGCCTGCCGGATATTCGTCAAATTCACTTCTCCCCCCATCTTTTCAAGTTCGCTCCGCAAGGCACCATAATCCAGCCGAAACTCCGGTTTTTTGGACAACCGGAATACCACCCGGGTAATGATATACCGATTTTTCCACTCCCGTTTAAAAATACTATCCCGATAAGCGAAACGGCAATCTTTTCCTGCAATTTCCACCTGGATAGCTTTATCCAGGGCTATCGCTTCCACCCGGTCGATCCGCTCGCCGGCTTCCATCCCATAGGCTCCGACATTTTGCACCGGAGCTGCTCCGACATGCCCCGGAATAAAAGAAAGATTTTCAACTCCACCCCATCCCTGTTCCACTGTCCAGGCCACAAAATCGTCCCATTCCACTCCGGCTCCAATCCTAACCCACACCTCTTCCTCATCTTCCTTTATCACCTCTTTTCCCTGCATCGCCGGATAAAAAACAGTACCGGTAAAATCTTCCGTAAAAAGGAAATTACTTCCTCCTCCCAAAATCAACACTTCCGACGGTTGCCATTCATAATCAGCCACAAAAGCCCGGAGCGCTTCCTCCTCGTCACTTTCGACAAAATACCTGCATTTGACATCAATAGCAAACGTATTATATGGTTTCAAACTATAATCTTCCTTGACTTCAATCATAACTTATCCAAAATCACTTATCTTTGTACACAATTATTTGCAAATATACGGAAAAACATGAACACTTTACCCGCTCTGTTCGAAGAACGCATGAGAAAACTTTTACCGGAAGAGTCGGAAGCTTTCTTTGCAGCCCTGCAAACAGAGCCTCCTGTCAGTATCCGGCTGAACCCGGGAAAACCCGTCCCCATCTCCCGGTTATTCCCCGACGAGCAAATCGGTTTACCCGTATCCTGGTGCGAATCGGCCTATTATTTGAAGAGCCGCCCCGTTTTCACCCTGGACCCTTGCCTACATAGCGGGACTTACTATGTACAGGAAGCCTCTTCGATGTTTTTATATCATATATTCGGACAAATACTACCGGCTCATCCGGTAAGAGTATTGGATCTGTGTGCCGCTCCAGGTGGCAAATCTACCCTGATCGCTTCCCGGCTTTCCTCCGGCAGCCTTTTGGTAGCTAACGAAGTTATCCGTTCCCGGGCCGGTATTTTAAAAGAAAATATGATCAAATGGGGAACTTCCCATGTAGTCGTCACGAACAACGATCCGGCAGACTTTCACCATCTGAAAGGCGCTTTCGATATCATCGTCGTAGATGCCCCCTGTTCGGGAGAAGGCATGTTCAGAAAAGACCCCGGTGCCATTCAGGAATGGAACGAAAGCAACCTGCAGCTTTGCAGTGAACGCCAGCAACGGATTCTGGCAGACATCTGGCCTTGCCTAAAACCCGGTGGTTTCCTGGTGTATAGCACCTGCACTTACAATCCCGGAGAAAACGAAGCCATCCTGGAACGATTGATACGGAAATACGGAGCCCGTTCCATTGAAATCGCACCTCTTTTTCCAGGAATTGTCCCGGGAAACTCAACCGCTCACTGTTATCATTTCTACCCTCACCGGATTCCGGGAGAAGGATTTTTTACCGGAGTGGTACAAAAAACCGAAGGCGAAGAATTCAGAGCCGGGAAAGTCAGGAAAAATACGAAACATACCCCCCCCCTTCTCCCCGGCGACATCCGGGCTTATATCCGGACACCCGAATATTACCGCCCCTATGCCAAAGACAATATCATAGGCGTAATCCCGGAGCAACACAGCGAATTTATACAACTACTGGAGGCTAATCTGCACATCCTCTACCAAGGTTGTGAAATAGCAGAAATCATCAACCGGAAAAGCAAACTTCTGCCTTCACTCGCTCTCTGGCAGGGACTGAATAAAGCAAACTGCGCCCTCCTGGATACCGACCGGATGACAGCCCTGACCTTTCTGAAAAAAGAAGATATTCCGGTGCCGCCCAAGACCGCAGAATGGTTATTGGTTACCTATCGCGGACAGGGTCTCGGATGGTGCAAACACCTGGGCAACCGGCTTAACAACTATTACCCCAAAGAATGGAGAATCAGAATGACAATCGAATAAAATAATAAAACCATGAATTATATTGAAGTTACTTTCGACATCACCCCCTACGAAGAAGCGGTTGCAGATGCGTTAATTTCCGAACTGGGTACTATCGGTTACGATGGTTTCTCCTACACCGACCAGGGATTCACGGCCTACATTCCTGCCAAAGATTATAATGCACAAGCCATCACCCGGCTGGAAATATTCGATTTTTTCACCCGGAACTATCGTATCGAAACCTCGGTACAGGAAATCGAAGACCAGGACTGGAACAAAGTATGGGAAGAAAATTTCACTCCCATCGTGGTAGACGACCGGATCTTAGTCAGGGCCGGATTCCACGCTCCGGTTCCCGGCATCGAATATGAAATCCTGATCGAACCCAAAATGAGTTTCGGTACCGGTCACCATTCCACCACCGCCCTCATGCTACGCACCATCCTGGACAACAAGGAGCGGATTACAGGCAAACGGGTACTCGACATGGGATGCGGAACAGGTATCCTGTCTATCCTGGCTGCCAAAACCGGTGCCCGGGAAATCACCGGCATCGACATCGATGAATGGGCTTACAACAATGCGATGGAAAATATCCGGGCCAACGGTCTGAACAACATCACCATCAAAATCGGAGACGCCCGGTTACTGGAAGCAGAGGCACCTTTCGATGTGATCCTGGCTAATATCAACCGCAATATCCTTCTCGAAGACATGCCCCATTACGTCGCCCGACTCCTCCCCCAAGGCCTCCTGATCATGAGCGGATTTTATCTGCAAGACCTTCCCCTCATCCAGGAAAGAGCGGCACAATCAGGTCTGACTTTCATGACTTACCGGGAAGACAAGAATTGGGTGGCAGCCAGCTTCTACAAAAATTAATCACGTTGTTTAATTCTTAACAAAGTATTGTTTTATCAATTTGAATATAGCACCTTTGCAGCCGGAAATAAGAAAAACACTGGAGTTTATAAAATTGACAAATATGAAAGTTTTAAAATTCGGAGGGACCTCCGTCGGAAGTGCAGACAGAATTCGTGCAGTGGCCGGATTGATCGATAACGGCGAACCTCAGATCGTGGTTTTATCGGCGATGTCCGGGACTACCAATACCTTGGTTGAAATTTCTAACTGCTTATACCGGAATGAAAAACAGGCTGCTCTCCATATCATTCAGAATCTGGAAGTAAACTACTATATCGTTATCACAGAATTATTCGAAACAGAAGCTTATATTCAGAAAGGTAAAACCTTCATTCAAACCATTTTCACCTATCTGCGTTCTTTTATCAACAAGGATTTCTATCCTCTTCAGGAAAAGGCTGTATTGGCACAGGGGGAAATCATGTCTACCACGTTGATGCATTATTACCTGGAAGAATGCGGAGTGAACAACACGCTTTTGTCAGCCCTGGAATATATGCGTATCGATAAAGACTGCGAACCGGATTATTTTTATATCCGGCAAAACCTGAAACGCGAACTGGCCCAACCGGACACCCACCCCCTGATCATTACCCAAGGCTTTATCTGCCGGAATGCTTACGGCGAAATCGACAACCTGAAAAGAGGAGGCAGCGACTATTCCGCCGCACTGGTAGGGGCAGCCATCAAGGCTGAAGAGATCCAGATCTGGACGGACATCGACGGTTTTCATAACAATGATCCCCGTATCGTCGAAGGGACGAAGGCTATCCGGCATCTGTCATTCGACGAAGCTGCCGAATTGGCTTATTTCGGGGCGAAGATCCTTCACCCGTCCAGCGTACAACCGGCGAAAAAAGAAAATATCCCGGTACGCCTGAAAAACACCTTATGCCCCGACGACGAAGGTACACTGATCACCGAAGACAGTCCGGCCAAAAATGTGAAAGCCGTCGCTGCCAAAAGCGGGATTACCGCGATTAAGATCAAATCGACCAATATGCTGCTGGCCTATGGTTTCCTCCGGAAAGTATTCGAAGTATTCGAAGCCTGGAAGACCCCGATCGATATGATCGCAACTTCTGAAGTGGCAGTCTCTCTGACTATCGACTGTACGGAACATCTGGAAGAAATCCTCAAGGATCTGGAAAAATACGGCACGATCGAGGTCGACCGCAATATGGCGATCGTATGTATCGTCGGCGATTTTTCAGCCGGTAAATCCGGACTGGGAGCCCAGGTACTGAAAGCCCTCGAAGAAGTTCCGCTCCGGATGATCTCTTACGGTGGCAGCGCACACAATATCTCGGTCCTGGTAAAAGAAGAAGACAAGAAAAAAGCCATGACAGACCTCAGTCATAAACTGGAAGATCTTCAGCATTGAAAATAGTTCACTCAGCAACAACACCCTTTACTATGCAGTTATCTCAGATACCGGTTCAAACACCGACGCCCTTCTATTATTATAATTTAGAGCTACTGAAAAAAACAGTACAAGCGGCAAAGTCCGAATCAGCCCCTTACGGTTACCGGGTTCATTATGCCGTCAAAGCTAACGCCAATCCGGTGTTACTGCGACTGATCAGCCAGCAGGGACTGGGAGCGGACTGTGTCAGCGGAAATGAAATCCGGCAGGCACTGGAATGCGGCTTCCCGGCCGATACGATTGTATATGCCGGTGTCGGCAAAAGCGATGCAGAGATAGAACTTGCCTTACAGCACGATATCTTTTGTTTCAACTGTGAGTCCCTGCCGGAAATACAGGTGATCGACGGGATCGCGGCCCGGCTGGGCAAAAAAGCCCGGATCGCCCTTCGCATCAATCCCAATGTCGATGCCCATACCCATCACTATATCACCACAGGTATCGAAGAAAACAAATTCGGTATTTATTTGTACGATCTGGAACATGTCATCACGGAAGTAGCGAAATTAAAACAGATCGAACTCATCGGTCTGCATTTTCACATCGGTTCTCAAATCACCGACATGACCGTTTTCCGGGGATTATGTATCCGGGCCAATGAGATCCAACGGCAGATGAAAGAACGCGGACTCTTTCTGCCCCATATCAATTTCGGCGGAGGGTTAGGGATCGACTACAACGAACCGTACGAAAAACCCATTGCCGATTTCCAATCTTATTTTGCCACTTTCGCCCGATTTTTCGAACCGGAACCTCATCAGCAGATTCATTTCGAATTGGGACGCTCGATCGTCGCACACTGCGGAGATCTGATCTCTAAAGTATTGTACGTCAAAGAAGGGAAAAACAGAAAATTCGTGATCCTCGATGCAGGCATGAACGATCTGTTGCGCCCGGCCCTTTATCAGGCCTTTCACAAGATAGAAAATATCAGCTCCGACCGACCCGAAGAGAAATACGACGTGGTAGGACCGATATGCGAATCTGCCGACTGTTTCGGGAAAGACGTCGTCTTAAACGAAACCCGCCGGGGAGATCTCATCGCTATCCATTCCTGCGGTGCCTACGGCGAAGCAATGGCTTCCCGCTATAATCTGCGCGATCTGCCCGGTAGTGTTTTTCAATACCCAAAGTGACCAAAGGAATTTTGTTTTCCAATGGTCACTCTATACCAAACGATTGATCTCAACCGAAATTTTACGTTTTTCTCATCATCCGATCTTATCCGGTTTCTTTTTTGAACCATCAGCCGGTTTTGCGATCGATTCCCGCATTTGTGTATCGGCTTCTATATTTTTCATGCGATAATAATCCATCACGCCTAAATTACCGGAACGGAAGGCTTCCGACATCGCCAGAGGCACATTGGCTTCGGCTTCGATCACCTTCGCTTTCATCTCCTGGGCCAATGCTTTCATTTCCTGTTCTCTGGCCACAGCCATCGCCCTCCTCTCTTCCGCTTTCGCCTGAGCGATTTTCAGATCAGCTTCGGCCTGGTCGATTTGTAAACCTGCCCCGATATTTTTACCCACATCGATATCGGCAATATCGATGGAAAGGATTTCAAAAGCCGTACCGGAATCCAAACCTTTATCCAACACCACTTTGGAGATAAAATCCGGATTTTCCATCACCGCTTTATGGGATTCCGACGAACCGATCGACGACACGATCCCTTCTCCTACCCGGGCCAGCACCGTCTCTTCACCGGCACCACCGACCAAACGCTTGATATTGGCCCGGACAGTCACCCGCGCTTTAGCGATCAACTGGATACCGTCTTTAGCGACAGCCGTAACCGGAGGTGTATTGATCACTTTCGGATTTACACTCATTTGTACTGCTTCGAATACATCCCTACCGGCCAGATCCACAGCAGTTGCAATCTGAAAAGTCAGATCGATATTGGCTTTCGAAGCAGATACCAAAGCATGCACCACCTGGGCCACATGGCCTCCGGCCAGATAATGGGCCTCCAGCAAATCCCGGTATAATTCGATACCTGCCTTTTTCCCCTCGATCATTGCACTGACAATCACCGTAGGCGGCACTTTTCTCCAACGCATCAACACCAATTGTAATAAAGATATTTTCACATCCGATACTAATGCCTGGAACCACAAACCGACAGGAATCAGATACAAAATAATCCATAACAGGAACAATCCTCCGGCTATGGCGACCACCAACAAAATAACACTGCTGTTTTCCATTTCAAACTGTTTTTAATTGTACAATTACTTTATTTCTCAATACTTTAACGACCTCGACCGGACGATGGGCATCGATATAGCCCGATCTGGATTCGGCTTCCACGACCATATCCCCCAATTTTACATTTCCCATAGGTGCCAAGCGTCCTAACGTCTCTCCGCAATCTCCGGCCTTAACCGAATCCCCAATCCCCTCTACCGTCCCTTCCAGACGGGTATCCAGGCTCAGCCTTTTCCAGGTTTTTGTCCGAAGGACATACCAGGTCATCCCGAAACCGAAGACAACCGTACCCGCCAAAATCAGATGGCCCGTCACTCCGCCATAATACGCGTATCCGAAATATACTCCGGCAATAATACTGATAAATCCCAGAATTCCGGCGACATTAATCCCCGGTAAAACCAAAATCTCCAATACCACCAGGATTGCCCCGATCAGAATCAGCATCAATACGATCAACCATTCCATAATAAATTTTTTAATTTGCTAAAGATATATTTTTTCGGGAAATATACACACATATCACACCGAAAAATTCAATATTTCTCCTTCCTTATTTTTATCCTTCCGGGAAACACCTATCGATCACCTACTGACCATGTTTCGATCATCTATCGCATCATACAATACATGACAGGCAGATAAACGGGAATTCGTACGCCCGTGACAACTGAAAAAGCAAGAGAATCACCGTATTTCACATTAGCATAAAATTAAAAATACACGGTTTCCTTCTTTTTATTCTAACGTTTATTATAAATTTGTAATACGGTCACCTCCGTGAGTGTTTGTAAAATGCTAATTATTCTTTATATTTGTAATTCGTTTAGAGAAATCGGGACGAAGACAATTTAATGAAAGGCGTTTAGTTTTATCCTTATCTTGAAAATCGCCAATTTTTATGCAGAAGGATGAACGGTACAAACGCTCATGCTTGCCATATAGTTATCTACACTATATATGGTTTAGCGTGGGGTGACTGTTTATTTCTGCAAGGGTGTTTGGCGATACCTCAAGATGGATAAACTGAGAGTTCCCACGCTATTTCTTTTTATATAATTTACCTTCAGGGAATCAGGGTTTCAAAAGCATGGTTGTATGTGGAATTTATTTACTCATTTTTTCAAATGCCGGCACTTGATATGGCTTCCGGTCCTATGCGTTACTTTGGCAGGATGCAAAGACGATTTCGATGACAGTGAACTACGCAAACAAATCGCAGACCTCGACGGGCGGTTAACCTCCCTCGAAAAATTGTGTGCGCAGATGAACACGAACATCTCGTCCATGCAGACGATTGTCAACGCACTGCAACAAAACGATTACATCACGGGAGTTACTCCAATCACCGAGGGAAGCACCACGATCGGGTACACGATCACGTTCGCCAAAAACAAACCGATCACCATCTATCACGGGAAAGACGGGGAAAAAGGAGAACAAGGGAATAAAGGAGAGGATGGGAAAACTCCGGTTATCGGGATAAAACAAGACACGGACGGCATTTACTACTGGACACTGAACGGTACTTGGCTTTTAGACGATGAAGGGAAAAAACTAAGAGTAACAGGTAAAGACGGTCTTAATGGAAACACGCCCCAAATGAAAATTGAAAATGGTCGTTGGTTAGTCTCATTAGATTATGGCATTTCATGGGAAGACGTTGGACAAGCAACCGGCGAATCAGGCAAAACCCCTCTATTAGTTATAGAAAACGGTTTTTGGAAAATTTCGTGGGACAATGGAACTTCTTGGGAAACCCTGGCTCCAGCCAGTACCAGTGATATCATACCTAAAATAGAAATAACCAATGGTCGTTGGATGATATCCTGGGACAATGGCGACACGTAGCAAGATGCCGGACAGGCAACTGGGGATCAAGGTATAGCCGGTACAACACCTATCATGAAAATAGAAAACGGCAAATGGATCGTTTCTTTTGACGGAGGTACGTCCTGGAGCGATTTGGGGCAAGCAACCGGCGAAAAAGGCGAGGATGGACAAGATGGGATTGACGGAAAAACTCCAAAATTTAAAATTGAAAACAATGCCTGGTATATATCTTATGACGAAGGAGAAACCTGGAAATACATCGGACCTGCAACTGCATCTAGCGGAGGTTCATTCTTTTCACAAATAATAGATGATATTGAATATGTACATTTTATAATAGCGGAATCACAACAACTGATATCTATACCAAAATTTAAATTGCTCACGATTATTTTTACTCCTAACGAGACGGATGTACGTTTGCTCCCGAACACAACCTATTCTTTTTCTTATCTTGTAGGAGAAGCTGATGAAAAACTGGTTGTAAAGGTCGCCACACAAAATGGATTTCAAGCCGTGGTAAAACCAACAGCTTATGACCGGGGGGTAATAGAAGTTACAACTCCTGCCACGCTTGGAACTTTTTCCAAGGACAATGTTACTGTATTTTTTTTCGATGGAAAAGGACGTACCATTTTGCGCACAATCACCTTTGTGGAAGGAAAGATTCAAATACCCACGAAAAGTTATTCGGTCGGTTACGGGGGTGATCGAGTGGACGTGGAACTGGAAACCAATATCGAATATGAAGTAGAGATTTCGGAAGAAGCAAAATCTTGGGTTGAACTGATGCCAGATAGTAGGGCAACTTTTCGAACCGATCGCATTTCTTTTATGGTAAGACCTAATCCTACCGGCAAGGAACGTGTCGCAATTATAGAAATGATTGATAAACAAGGTATATCTTCAGAAAAAATCGCAATTTTTCAATCTTCCGGAGTATTACCTAAAACTTTTCATGTATCTACACCGGGAACTCTCGGTCAATTACTTGCAGAACAAGAGTTGCCTCATGAGCTAATAATATCAGGTTCATTGAATGAAAGTGATTATGCCTCCTTAAAAGACTATTCAACAGGCAAAATTTTAGATTTAACAGGTGTGACTGATACAAGTATACCCGAAGCTGCTTTCCAAGGCTCAACTGCATCCTACGTATATTTGCCATTGGGACTAACGGAAATTCCGAAAAACGCTTTTCGTGAAAGTACCATGACAACCATAGACATTCCGGAATCTGTAACATGTATTGGGGCATATGCTTTTCATCGCTCCAAAATAACATCATTAGCCCTTCCGGAAAATTTGGGACGCATAGAAGCCGGTGCTTTTGCCGGTCTCAATATCCAAGGAAATCTTGTTATTCCTGATGCGACTACCTTTATTGGGAGCACGGCATTTTGTGGAAGTACTTTTGATGGTACTTTGTCGATAGGTGAAGGTGTGAAAAAAATAGGAACGGGTGCTTTTGCCGATATAAAATTCACTGGTGATTTGATTATTCCCGATGCTGTACAGGTGATGGGCGAGAAGGCATTTCATAATGCAATTTTTACAGGTTCTTTAAAAATTGGCAACGGACTGACCGTTATTCCAAAGGATGCATTTCTTATGCAGCCAGGCAAATCCCCTAGAGATTATCCTTTTATGCGGGGGACTTTAACTATTGGAGAGAATGTAACTCGAATAGAAGAACGTGCCTTTGAATATTGTGGCTTTACAGGAGATTTAATTATTCCTGACAAGGTAGAAACGATAAACCAATACGCCTTCAGAAGTTGTTATCGATTTTCGGGTAAATTAATTTTAGGAGAAAAAGTTTCTTATATTGAGAAACATGCATTTGCTGGTAATGATCAAATATTTCCTACAGAATCGATGAAATTATCTTTCGAGGAAATACATTGCAAGGGAGTAAGACCTCCCATGATGACCAAATATGCTTTTGGGGGATCTCGTATCTCAGAGGAGCCAGTAGAAGATATCTTTTTAAATGTTCCAATATATGTACCATATTATACTATGGATTTATACAAAGAAGCTATCGGTTGGAAAACAATAGCTTCTGAATTCAAGTCGTTAGAATCATATCCAAAGTAAATTATTTTATCAATTACACAAATCAATATCATGCAAAAAGAAAGATTACAAAAACTTTGGGATAAATACAAAGGACAAATGACGTCCGGGGAGTTAAACGCCATCCTCGACCGGGGCATTTGTTACTCGAAGATAGAGAAGACACACCGAATTTTAGTCACGGGGATGAACCCGTCGTTCCGGCAAGGGGACCCGGCACGGGAGAATTCCGTGTGCGAGTACGAGTATCAAGGAATCGTGGAAGGCGGAGAAGACCGTTATTTCCTGGCTTTCGACAAGCTTTTCCCGGGAGCGTACAAGCAGGAAGTGGCGTATATGGATTTGCTGAATTTCCGGGAAACGGATCAGAATACCGTGTGGAAGTTTTGCAAAGACCCGAAAGGGCTTGAACTCGTTGCCGAGAATTTACGGTTGAGCCAGCTTTTCATCGAGCAAGTGGTGCGCCCGCGGCTGATCATGGTGAAGAACAAAGGTTCATGGTGCTTCTGGGGCAAGGAAGCAAAAGCGGATGAAAATATCTGGATGGGATACCGCTTCGAACACCTGGAATCACTCCCCTGCGGCGATTTCTGCCGCATTACAGGGCTGATAGACCACCCGGACCGGGTGAACCACGATTGCCTGTTGGAAACCAACCTGAAGGGTACGCTGGTGCTGTTCACGAGCCATTTCCAATACCAAGCTTCGGATAAACTGCCCACGCCGGAATTGCTCGCCCGGCTGTGCGGGATGATAGAATAGCCCCGAGGACTTAATGAATGTCTTGGAAGAATGGAAGGTGTCTGAAAAGGATGCCTTCTTTTTTTGTTATGCTGCCCGTTTATTATCCATTTTTATTTTTAAAACATCTTTGGTCTTCTCTATTATCTCTTTTGGAAAAGTAATCCTCCAGAAATAAGTAAGAAATAAAAGAAAGCTGTTTTTTTTAGCCAGTTTCCTTAGATTATGTGCAATAGCAACCAGGGTAAACTCTGTTTTTACCTTCTCCAGCCCTCTTAATCTAAATCGGTTCCATGCCGAGTTATGCTTTATCTGTGCGAAGACAGCTTCCGGTTCTATACATCGTCTGCCCCGATGATAAATACCTTCTTCGCTCATGAGTTTTTCGCGCGCTTTTTGTTTATACCTGTTAAGTTTATAGTTGACTTCTATGATCCGGTTGGTCTTTGATTTATGACATTGAGATCTCAGCGGGCAACCCTCACAGTTCTGTGCCTGATAACGTTTCAGTACGGATACATATCCCAAATCGGACTTACTTTTCCTTTGACCTGTATATTCCATATGTTGTCCCATCGGGCATACGTAGTAATCCTGTTCCCGATTGTAGTAAAGGTTCTGTATGGCAAAAGCATCCTTCTTCCAGGCACGCTTCTGCTCTTTGTGGAAATAATTGTACTTGACAAAAGCCTCTATACCCGCATTCTCCATAAACTCGTAGTTTTGTTCACTTCCATAACCGGCATCAGCTACTACTATAAAGGATTGCCTATGATAAGTCTCCCGAAAATCTTTCAAAAAAGGAATTAGAGTTCCTGTGTCTCCGGCGCGCCTGTAAATGCCCAGATTTGTAATAAACTGATTCTCTGTAGCAAGCTGTATATTATAGGCGGGTTTCAATTGCCCGTTTTTCATATGATCCTCTTTCATGCGCATGAAGGTCGCATCCTCATCTGTCTTACTGAAAGAATTACGATCCCCTAATTTCTCCAATTGCGATTCATATTTGGCAAGGCGGGGCAGATATTCTTCCTGTAGCTTTTTGACTTGCTTTTGCTCGGCTTTGTTCATCCCGGAGAGCCGTTTGTTTAAAGCGCTCACTTTTTCCCGCAAACCACAGGAATCCATATCCGGTAAGGTATCCGGTGTCCTTTCCTGTTTGTCCTGCTCAATATGTTTGTCTACCTCACTAAGGACTGCCTGTATTTTCGACTCCAGTTTTGCCTTGTTCTTTTCCACACTCCCACGCCAGACAAAAGTGTAGCGGTTGGATGCCGATTCAACTTTGGTGCCATCGATATACTGTACATCCAAACTGACATAGCCGGATTCCTGTAGCAGCAGAACAATGGCTGAAAACAACGATTTTATATTTTCTTTTAAGCGTTTGCCACGGAAATCATTGATAGTGCGGAAATCGGGAGTACTATTACCTGACAACCACATGAAGTGAATATTCTCCTGTAAGGCCTTTTCTATTTTGCGACAGGAATAGATATTGTTCAGGTATGCATAAAACAGGACTTTGAGCATCATACGGGGATGGTAGCTGCTGGTTCCTCCTCCTTTATATGCCCGCAGCAGACTGCTAATATCTAAGGCATCTACAACACTGTTTACTACACGAACGGGATGGTTCGAAGCTATCTTTTCCGATAAACTAACCGGAAAAAGTACATTTTGGTTGGAAGTTAACTCTTTAAATACTATCTTAGCCATTGCTATAATGTTTGTTTTTTTGCAACGGTAAGATAATTCTTTTTACCGAAATAAACTATAGCAAAAGGGGCTATCCGACTTTTTGGACAGCCCCTTCTTCACGAAGAAACGATATATAACATCGGAATAAAACAAACCTACATGTTTGCTTATATGGAAACAAAATATTAATTTTGCATATACAAAGAAAAAACAATGGAAGGAAAAGTTATACAAGTAATATTGAGCAGCGAAGCGGAAAACTTTGTAAGACTTCAATCCCTAAAGACGCAACAGAAAATAGCATATAATATCCGAAAACTGGAATGCGGAGTTATGGATAAGGAACTTTTCAAGAAATTGGAGAACTCTGAAATATGGGAATTGCGTACTTTGTTCAATGGCATTTGTTATCGTCTTTTTGCCTTTTGGGATACAGACAAACGAACTTTAGTGGTAGCCACTCACGGTATAATAAAGAAAACCTCAAAGATTCCAAAGAAAGAGATAGAAAAGGCCGAATCTATAAGAAAAGAATATTTTAACAATAAAAAAATAAAGCTATGACAAAGATAAGTTTTACCCCCTCTGACAAATTAATAGACGATGCGTGGGGAAAAATAGGAACTCCCGCAAGGGACGCAATGGAAGAGCAACTCAAGGAAGAGGTTCAGGCTTATTTTGTAGGAGAAGCTATTAAAAACGCACGCCTGAAACAGCACCTCACGCAAGAAGAATTAGGCGAACGAATAGGGGTTAAACGTTCCCAAATTTGCAAGCTGGAAAACGGGAATTGCTCTATTACCCTTTCCACGATGAGGAGGGTATTCAAGGCTCTGGGAATTACAACAGCCAGCCTTGATTTAGGCATCGCGGGAAAGGTTACTTTATGGTAACCTTATAAACCCGCCAAGAAAGAATTTGATCTATACCAATTATCATACCACGTTACGATTCAACCACAAGCGGAACAACAGATCGATTATCCGGTATTTCGCCCCTCGCTGTTTTTTCGCCATTCTCTCCACGATTTTTTGATCTGTCATCATTTTCAAATACGGAGATATTTGCCCGTTCTCTTGTCCTGTCATTTCCCTGATTTCTTTCAATACCCCCCCTTGTCCGCCATCGCCAACACCGACAGCAAGCGCTGAATCTGAATGACAAATGCATCATATTTAGCTTGATAATAGAGGTGGTAACAATTGATATACGAATTATATTATATAAATTTTTTTCTATAGAAGATTTCTTCTACTAATCACTCAATAACACACTTTAAAGCAGAAAACTAACCACCTATTTATCTGCACATTACAAAACTTTTCTCTTTTTTCTGCATTTTTTTCTCCCGTAAAAGTGCAAATTTCCCCCCTCGTGTAGTAAGATACCGTATGTAAATCCCATCCAAGTGAGTTGGAGGGAAAAATGTATTATTAACAGTTTAATTTTTAAAGTTATGGCTAGAATAAGCTCAGATCCGATCGCGAACTATCGGGGACGTATTGGTAAGATCTCTTACTACATACGAGAATGCGAGAATATGGCTCGCAAAAGTTCATCTGCAAGGAAAATTTCTGATTCGCCGGCAGCCGTTGCACAACGGACAAAGTTCGGAAGATTGATCAAGCTATCTCGGGAACTCGCCCCGGCAATCACACTCGGATTTCCCCAACGTAAGCGGGGACAATCGCCGGCAAACGCCTTCATGTCCTTGAATAAGGAAATTTGCACGCTGGAAGACGATACGCTAACCGTGGACTACGAACAGCTGCAATGTGCACAAGGATCGCTCACGGAACCGGACATCACCGCCACGTACAACACTTCGACTTCAAAAATCACGTTTGAGAACACGGCTATGGAAGACCTCGCCTATTGCAATGCGGACGACAAGACGTATGGAGTGCTGGTGAACACCCAAGGGGGCGGATGCCGGGTGATTCCTCTCGGCGAACGCGGAGAAAGCGGCTCGACAAGCGTCACTCTTCCTGCAAAATGGGAAAAAGAACACGTAATAGTGTACGTTTTCGCCACGAGCGCGAACAGGAAGATGGCTTCGCCATCTGTCTGTATCACACTGACAGAAGAGGCTTAACACGACGACAGGGGGGGCCCCCCCTGTCGTCTATATAAATACCATTATCAAATATTTAAAGTATTATATCATGAAAGTCAAAGATTTTATCAACGGACAATTTCAAGGAAGACACAATAACCTTATTTTTTACACGAGAGGTAATAACACATACGTCCGGCGTTATGCCATTCCCGGCAAAAAACGGAAATGGGAAACCGAGGGACGTACCCCCAAACAGCAGGCCGTAGCGATACGCTTCAAGGCAGTACAAGTTTTTTACATGACGTTTGCCAAACAAGTGTCGCCCGAAATCTGGCGGGCCGTGGCAAAAACAGTGGGACGACACGCCCCGAACGTGTTTTTCTCAAGAAATTTCCATTGCTTCGGGGAGGAAGGCCAAATCGCCGATTTCGGGAATTTCATGTTCACGGACGGCACTTTACCTCTCCCCAGGAATCTGAAAGTAAGCGGGGAAGGTCCTCTGTTCAAGGTCACATGGCAAGAAGAACGGATGTGGAAAACCGTATCCGGAACGGACAGATTACAAATAGGGGTATTATATGACAACGATTCCCGTATCCCCCGGGTCGCCAGCCAGGTAAAAGGAAGACGCGGAGAACTGCATGGAGAATTTACCCTCGATGAATCCATCGGAAAAAAGGCGCACGTGTACATTTTCTTCTGCAACGAAACCGGCACCAGGTTCTCCGCCTGCCGATATTTCCACGTGAAAATAAATTCATGATAAAACATGAACAAAAACCCGGTCCATGAAATTCCTGTTCCCGATTTTCAATTCTCGATTATTATATTTTACTTTGTACCGGGTTTTTCATTACCGACACGAATGATAAATCAAGCATATAAAAGAGAGTTTGAATGAAATACACGGAATTGGACGACTGCGAAGAATTCTACCACAAAGTAGAATACTACAATAAAACAAAGACCGAACAATTAAGTTACCATTATAAAGAAATACTGAAACTGCTGGGCGAAGACCCCGACAGGGAAGGTTTGGTAAAAACTCCCTACCGCGTGGCAAAAGCCATGCAATTTATGACAAGGGGGTATCACGAGAATCCGGAGGAAATTCTGCGGTCGGCACTTTTTAAAGAAGATTACCGCCAGATGGTTATTGTGAAAAACATCGAGATCTATTCCATGTGTGAACACCATATGTTGCCTTTCATCGGGCAGGCTCACGTGGCGTATATCCCGAACGGATACATCACCGGGCTAAGCAAAATAGCACGGGTAGTGGAAGCTTTTTCCAGAAGACTGCAAGTACAGGAAAGATTGACAAACGACATAAAGAACTGCATCCAGAACACCCTCAACCCCCTGGGCGTTGCCGTGGTGATCGAAGCACAGCACATGTGTATGATGATGCGGGGCGTTCAAAAACAAAACTCGGTAACAACGACTTCCGACTTCAGCGGCGCATTCGAGAAACTCGCCACGCGGGAGGAATTCATCCGGCTGATCAGTAATAAGTTTCATTAAGAAATAAACAAAACGAGTATGAAAAAAGCATTTGTTTTCCCGGGACAGGGAGCTCAATTCGTAGGAATGGGCAAGGATTTGTATGAAAACTCACCCGAAGCAAAAGAATTATTTGAAAAAGCGAACGAAATATTGGGATTCCGCATTACGGATCTGATGTTCAACGGCACCGACGAAGACCTGAAACAAACCAAAGTAACCCAACCGGCGATATTCCTTCACTCCGTGATTCTGGCCAACTCGCTGACCGAAACTCCGGATATGGTAGCCGGCCACTCCCTGGGAGAATTCTCAGCCCTGGTCGCTGCCAAAGCTTTATCTTTCGAAGACGGATTACGCCTGGTACACGCCAGAGCGCTGGCGATGCAAAAAGCCTGCGAAGCCAATCCTTCTACCATGGCCGCAGTGATCGGAATGGCCGACGAAAAAGTAGAAGCGATCTGTAAAGAGATCGACGAAGTGGTGGTTCCCGCTAACTACAATTGTCCGGGGCAGATCGTTATTTCAGGTAGCAACAAAGGAATCGAGACCGCTTGCCAGAAACTGACCGAAGCCGGAGCGAAACGTGTATTGCCTTTAAAAGTCGGAGGTGCCTTCCACTCTCCGTTGATGGAACCGGCACGCCAGGAACTGGAAACAGCCATTAAAAACACCCGTTTCTCAACCCCGGTCTGCCCGATCTATCAGAATGTAGATGCCCAACCTTATACCGATCCGGCTAAGATTCAGGAAAACCTGATCGCCCAATTGACCGCATCGGTCAGATGGACACAGATCATGAAAAATATGATTGCCGACGGAGCTACCTCTTTCCTGGAAATCGGACCGGGCAAAGTATTACAAGGCCTGCTTAAAAAGGTCAGCACCGAAATCGAGACCAACGGTATTCAATAAAAATTGCTGAGAGAATCTGAGATTCCGTTGAGACAATTTTTCTAAACAGAGCCTCAGGTTTTCTCAACAAGCACCAATGAATCCCGGCAAACTGAATGTACTTTTTTCCTCTCAAAACAAATTTCCGAAGGTTTCCGATTTTTCTCCAATAATTTCATATCTTTAGCCCTGTATAATGGCTATTGTGTACCTCTATGTCCGACAAAAAATTAAAACGTCGTTTAAATGCCTTTTTCAGATTATTGATTATACTCTCGATTTGTGTAATCACGGTATATTTATTCCCCAAAGTCGGTAGTTTCCAGTATGAATATCAAAAAGGTATGCCCTGGAGATACGAAACCCTGACGGCTCCTTTCGATTTTCCGATCCATAAAACAGAAGACGAATTACAGGAAGAACGGGAAAAATTAGTACAGGAACAAAGTCCGATTTTTATCTTAAATACGAATACGGCCGATCTGCAAACCGGTAAATTCAGGACAGCCCTGCATGCTTTCCGCAATGAAACGACTTCCGGCTCCCTGAATAAACTGACCGACCGGCTCAAAGACATCTATACGGCCGGCATCCTGCAATTGCCCGAAGAGTTGGATGCCAGGAAAGTAAAAACCATTAAAATCGTCGAGAACAATATCGGGCATACCGTAGAATTCGATCAGGTATATACCTTGAAAAAGGCTTATTCGGATTTAAGCCAGGCAATCGACCAACTCCATTTTCCGAAATCGGTACGGGAAAATATTCTAAGCCTGAACCTGAACAACTATTTGCAGCCAAACCTGGAATTCGACGCCTCGAAAACAACGATCGAACACCTGAACCACCTGAAAAGTATCAGTCTCACAGAAGGCATGGTGCAACAAGGCGATATTATCATCACCAAGCGTGAACTGGTTACTCCCGAAAAGGTAAAGATACTGAATTCCCTCAAAACCGAATACCAGAATAATCTGGGATCTACCGAAACTTATATGCGGACTATCGGCGGTCAATTCCTTTTGGTGCTGGTAGCCCTGCTGGTATTTTCCATTTTTTTCTACTATTCCAAAAAACGGATTTTCTACAACAACCGGGAATTTATATTCCTTTACGGTTTATTTCTAGCCACCATTATGCTCGGTAGTCTGGGATATCATCAGAGTATCAATATGTTTGCGGTACCGGTATTGTTTTTCATCATCATCGTAAACATCCTGATCGGTAGCCGTTCGGCTTTGTATCTTCTGCTGAGCAGTACGCTGCTGATTTCCTACTATGCCCCCAACAGTTACATGTTCGCTTTCATGCAGGTCACAGCCGGCATTGTAGCCATATTCAGTCTGTCGCACCTGCAACGGCGTAGTCAGCTGATCCTGTCTATATTTCTGATTTTTATCACCTATACACTCGTATATATGGCCTTTATCCTGACCCAGGAAGGCGAGATCCGCGGTACCCACTTGTTTGCGCTGATCTGGCTGGCCATCAATTGCCTGCTACTGACACTCACTTACCCGGTGATCTATATCTTTGAACGGATTTTCGGTTATACCTCCGAAATCACACTGATCGAACTCTCGAATCCGAATCATCCGGCCTTGCGCAACCTGACCAAGAAAGCTCCGGGTACCTTCCAGCATTCGCTGATGGTCGCCAATCTGGCCGAGGAAGCTATTTACCGGATCGGCGGGAATCCTTTGCTCACCCGTACCGGTGCTCTTTATCACGATATCGGTAAAACATTCGATCCGATCTTTTTTATCGAAAATCAAAGCGGGGGAATCAACCCACACGACCAGTGTGAATTCGATGTCAGTGCCCAGCACATCATCGACCATGTCCGTAAAGGAGTCGAAATGGCCAAGAAGTATAATTTGCCCGAAGGTATTATCAACTTTATCCGTACCCATCACGGAAAAAGCAAGGTAAAATACTTCTACAATTCTTTTAAAAACAAATATCCTGACCGGGAAATCGACGAATCGCTGTTCACTTATGACGGACCGGATCCGGTCAGCCGGGAATGTGCCGTAGTTATGATGGCCGATGCCGTAGAAGCAGTCTCCCGTACGCTGGTCGACAAGACCGAAGAAAATATCACGAAAGTAGTCAACAATATCATCGACGGGCAGCTACAGGACGGGCGCTATGCCAATGCAGACATCACTTTTAAAGACATTGCAACGGTGAAAAAGGTATTTATCGAAATGCTGACTAACATCTACCATTCCCGAATCGCTTATCCTAAACTCAAACAAGAAGAAAAAAAATAAACATTAAAACTTAGGAATATGACACAGAAAGCCATCACAATCAAAGACTTAGCAGAAAAACTAAATATCTCTGTATCTACAGTGTCACGGGCGCTGAAAGATAATCCTGAGATCAGCCAACAAACCCGTAAAACCGTGCAGGCCCTGGCCAAAGAACTGGGCTACAAACCCAATCCCATAGCAGTGGCTTTAAAGACTCACAAAAGTAACACGATCGGCGTGGTGGTGCCTCAGATTGTGAATACCTTTTTCGCTACCGTTGTCAAAAAGATAGAGGATGTTGCCGATAAATACGGATACAATGTACTGGTAGCTTCTTCCAACGAAACTTTCGAAAAAGAAAAGAAAAACATCGATATATTTCTGGCCAACCGTTGTGATGGAATCATTCTGTCTATTTCTAAAGCCACCACTTCGTACGAACATATCAAACAGATTCAGGATATGGGCGTGCCTTTGGTATTATTCGATCGGACTGCGAAAGAACTGGATGTCTCTAAAGTCGTTGCCGACGATGCCGATGCTGCTTTCAAAATCGTACAACATCTCATCCATGGCGGAGCCAGAAGAATCGCCCTGCTAACCGGCCCGGAACAACTTTCTATCGGGAAGAACCGGATGAAAGGGTATCTGAAAGCCATGACGCTGAACAAACTGGAAATCAATACCGACTACATCGTCAGATGTGAAGACTTCTCCGTAAAAGCAGCCAAAGAGGCCACTCAACGGTTATTGAATATGAAAAATATGCCGGATGCCATTTTCGGAATCAATGACGATATGGCCATCGGAGCAATCGAAGCAATAAAAGAAAAAGGATTGAAAATACCGGAAGAAGTAGCTGTTTTCGGTTTCTCCAACAGCAAACGTTCCCGATATATGACCCCTTCGGTCAGCACCATCAACCAATTTCCCGAAAAGATCGGCGAAACGGCTGCCGAGCTTCTTTTCGAACAAATCCTCGACGCCAAACATGCACAAATCCGCGAGGAAGTGATCAACAGCGAACTGATCGTCCGCGAATCCTCCGACCGCTCGTTTATGCAATAAGAACCGATATTCCCCCAATCAGCAATCTGACTGGGGGAATAAATTTCCGTTTTTTTATTCTCCCTTCAAACAATATCCTGCAAATCGTTTATTTCTAATCTCTAACCCAGTACCTTCCAAGGTCTTTCTCAACTCTGATACAAGATTCCGGAGTGCTTTATCCTTAGAATCGAAGAGTATAGCTTTTCCCCAAATTCCTGCATACAACTCTTCGATCTTCACCACCGTTCCCATTTTCCGACACAATAACTTCAAAAGACAAGCTTCATTCGATTTCAGA
This sequence comes from Odoribacter splanchnicus DSM 20712, assembly GCF_000190535.1. GTDB lineage: Bacteria > Bacteroidota > Bacteroidia > Bacteroidales > Marinifilaceae > Odoribacter > Odoribacter splanchnicus. Next base: position 4,172,672 of record NC_015160.1, on the reverse strand, counting down.
TAACGTTCTTTCCCCTTTACAACCAAGATTCCGGCATTCACACGAAAAAATACTTCGGAAGCAATCCGGTAACACTCCTGTTGTTCCCGACTTTTCACAAAACGATAATGTAAGGCCTTTAATCGGTTGGCTAATATCCCGATATCACTGCTTTTTTCCAAATAATCTTCTACACCGACCCCAAAAACATCGGTCAACCTCTCCACTTCATAATCCGAAGTAAACAACACTACAGCCACCTCCCGTTGGACCTGCTTAAATCTACGTACCAATTCCCAACCGTTTTCTTCCTTCAAGCGAACATCCAGCAGAATCATATCATACCGCTGTTCAGCCATTTTCTGCAACGCCATTTCCCCGTCAGTGGCCGTATCTACGACAAACTCCCCGGTTTGCAAGATCTGTCCGACTGCATTCAACCAGTTTTCTTCATCATCCACATATAATAAATGAATCGTTGTCATCTCTGTTTACTTTTCATGATCAAGACAAAACGGCTTCCCCCTCCTTCCCGGGTCCGGTAGACTATTCTTCCTCCATGTGCCGACATTACCATTTTAACAAAGCTCAATCCCAGTCCTGTTCCCTCCGTCCTGCGTTCCACGGAAGGCGAACGATAGCCCGTCTCGAACATATGTTTCTGATCTGCTTTCTCAATCCCATAACCATTATCCTTTACAAAAATCCATAATCTCGTCCCTTTTCGGACACATCCGACCACAATCCCGACCTCTTCTCTGGAATATTTCACCGCATTCCGGAGTAAATTCCCCAACGCACGTCCCAATTGCAAGCGATCTGCACAAATCATCGGATCTCCCTTCAGCCTACATAAAACCGAAAACCGTACTGCCTTCCGATCCGGAATCTCTCCTTCTATACTTCTCCATACTTCCTGTACCAATACCGGTAATTCAAATACCTCATAGTTCAATACCAATCCCCTCTCATTCACCAGTTTTACCGACATCTTTTTTACCAAAATTTCCAAACGTCCGATGGCTTCCTGCGCTACCCGGAAATTTTTTTGCTGTTGCGAAGTCAAACCGCTTATCCCCTCCCGGTCCACCAAACCCAAGTATGTCCCGGCAATTCCAACCGGTGACTTCATATCGTGATTCACAGTCTGAATATTCAATTCCTCATGCTGCCGGATCCGCTTTTCTTTATGTACCAAATAGTGTTGCCAATAAAAGATCAATCCCAACATCCAAGCCGAAGCTACCAAAAACAAAACCATCGGCCACTCATCATAAAGGAATACCCCTACAGGTAAACCGAAACGAGCTCTAATAATATGCTTCTCCAATAATCCCAAGGGCATGGAAAAATCCTCTTTTCCCCGGGGAATTTTATTAAACCCCTGCTTTACAGCATCGATTACCTTTCCCGTACTATCCTGCAATTCCAACATATAACTAACCGCTTCCTTATCCATCTGCCTGCAAAATGAAGAATCCAATCCCCACAACGTCCACAAAGCTGTGTCACGGATATCATACAGAGCGCAGACACTCATCTTTTTCGCCTCCATTTCCGACTTAAAAGAAAAAACAAATTTTTGTCGGTTTCTAAAAATTAATACATACTCGGAAGTAAGTGAGAGTATATTTCCTCTAAAATTATTTGTATCAATTCTCATACGATTATATAACTCAACCGTATTCTCTAATTTATTCGTCAAGGATTCAGCTAAAACCGCTTCTTTCTCCCAATATAGTTTCACTAAAGTATTTAATAATACAATAAAAAGCAATAACATTGCCCCCCAAGATAAAATATAAAATTTTTGCGCCCTCATAATTAACATCTGTTTACAAATCAAAGGACAAAATTAGGACAATATAATTATTAAATTCTTTTTTAACACCGAAGATTTACTATACGTTTGTTAGGTAAAAATAATAATTACCATGAAAACAAAAAAGAAATTAAAAACATTTCTATTATTGCTTTTAATAGCATTAACCCTCAGCTCTATATTCAACATTTCAATGAATCAAAACGAGAATATATTATCATTGGAAAATATTGAGGCTTTAGCTTATGAAGAATGTAATCTGGAAGAAGCAAAGAAATATTGCACATCAGCGGGTGGGGTTTGCATTTATAAACGACAACTACATGCAGGTATTCACATGAAAGCAGATTAAACCATGAAAAACATACTATTTTTATCCACGATCCTATTCTTTATATCATCCTGCAACGAATCCAACTTATCTGAGGTTCCTTCGGCTCATCAGATACCGAAAGCCGGTAAAGCATTACAAAGCAGTTTCATTTCCGGACTTCAATCCTGGGAAGCCCGTCGTGTTTCAGAAATAGCCAGTAATGGCCAGGAGATTCTCCTTAGTTATTCGGACAACAATACGACCAAGGCGATCCCATTGAATAATTCCAATAATGAAACTCCGGTAACACTATCCAGTTTCAACTTCAGGACCTCCCGGCTACTCGAACGGCATACAAGTCTGCGGACGCGATCCGGAGCAAGTGATTCTTCGGTGATACAGCTACCCGATAGTTTAAATACCTTGCGGGCTATACGGGCCGGCAATTATATTATCGCAACAGGCCTCTACACACAGGGGCGTTATCTGTTGTATGATCTGGACACAAAAACATTCGGTTTTCATTTATCCTATCCGGAACACCCGGTCTATCCGGCTCTGCGCGAGGACACTAAAGCGATTTTATACGCCAGCACCGTACTGAAAGTACGTCCCGACAACCGGTATTTTGTCTGTGGCGATATGTATAGCGGTAATCTTGAATTTTGCCGGATCACCGGCGACCATATCGATCGCATCAAAGCCTATTGCTACCACCATCCCCGGGTATATATCACCGAAAAAACGGTGCCCGACGTAGCTTATTCGCGTGATAACCGCTTCGGTTTCACTGACATCACAGTCACCTCTGAAAAAGTATATGCGATCTACTCCGGGCATACTTATCGCGAAAACCCCAGGACTTTCCAACAATGCCGCCAGCTACTGGTATTCGATTGGGAAGGCACTTTACTCGAAACTTATGCCTTGGATACACCGTTAACGCATATCACCGTAGATGTTTCTGAAAATGTTCTTTATGCTATCGGACATGAACCTCAAACTTGTCTGATGAAACTAGTTTTGGACAACTGAATCAATTCACCGATGAAAATACACAACGATGAAACCAAAAAAAATATATTGGACAGTCAGCCTGTTTCTACTACTTTTAAGTTGCATCGTTTCCGCCTTTTTCATCTTTCAGCCGGATTACGATATGCAAGCGATGAATGCGTTGCCAACGACTATCCGTTTTGAGCGGGACACCCTGCAATTAGGAACCATTCGCTACGGAGAGAAACGGAAAGTGACTTTCCGTTTCACCAACACCGGTCAGACTCCCCTCCTGCTCCGCGACGTCCGTCCATCATGCGGATGTACCGGGGCCGAATGGGAAAAACGTCCGGTTGCCCCAGGAGAAACAGGTGAAATTAAAATCACCTTCGACCCGAATTCCCTGGGTCATTTTCTGAAGAACATCGACATTGTGTGTAATATAGACAGCGGAATAATGAAATTAAAATTGTGCGGAAATGTAATCGAATAACTGCTTCAAGCACGTGATAAAAATTAACAATCAGATTACACTCCACAAGTATAATCCGACGTTTAACCCGGGAGCAAAGGACGGAGCTGACCATCTTCCCAAGCCAAATCGGTCTCCGTCCCCACCCTCCCCCTAAAAAAGAAAGAGAGGCTGCCATGTAGAAAAATTTATTTATCATTATCGCAAATAGAAAAGCAATAACCAACAAAAAAGAAAAAATATGAAAAAAAAATTATTTCAAATAGGCTTCATTCTATTACTTGCTATATTAGTAAGTACTGGTATCAATTTTAGTCTTAAAAAAAATCAATCGAATTTTAGCTTAGGAGTAGCTAATATTGAAGCTTTGGCAACCGGTGAGATAGATGTAAATATTGATTTTTCATTTAAAGAAGCAAATTATTTTTATTGCAGATGCCGAGATCTGGATGGAGGTAGTGCAAGATGTACTGGAGCTAACGCCCTCTCTTTACGCAGAAATTGTTATAAAGGATCAACAACGGTGTTATGTAAAAATTGGCAAAGTAATTGTGAATAGTAAAATTTGTTAGAAAGGAAAGTATTCCTTTCTAACTTAAAAAAAAAGTCATGAAAATATTATTTTTTACACTTATAACAATACCATTTCTAATTGCTTGTTCAAAACCAGAATATAAAAATGAACATAAAATAAACTACAAGACTATTAAAAATTTATCTTGTCAAAATCTAAAAGCAACAGGAATATTACAACTAGATACCCTAAAATTAGATGGGAAAGAATCTTCAATGGAAGGGGAGTTTTTCATTTATAATGATAAAATTGGATTCTCAGACAGAACCCTTAGTTCTATTCTGTTTTACGATAACCAAGGACATTATATAACCTCAAAATTAAGCCAAGGAAGAGGCCCAAATGAAGTGTTAGGAATCGACCAAATAACTCCTATTACAAACAACAGATTTTTCATAATGGATGAGCAATGGAATTTATTCCTTTTAGACTCTTGTTTTAGAAAAATCAATCAATATCGGATAAACTGGAATTCACAAAAATCATTAAAACAACTTTTAAAAAACCCTCAACCCGAAGATACTGGATTGTATGAGGTTGAGTACACAAAAAACAGACTTCGCCAATGGGGAGAAAATTATCTATTATTCCCAGTTAGTTCAGACACAAAATATATAAATGGTTATGAAGGTAAGAACACTGGATTATATTATAGTGAAAATTTAACTATGGCTTTATTATCCATAGATAGTGGAAAAGTTGAAAAACTAATTTGCAACTACCCTCTAATATACCAAAAACAAAAAAATCTTGTTAATTTCAAGTTTTCATTATTTGACACCTATGAAAAAAGATTTCTCTATTCTTATGAAGCAGATTCTCTTATATATTGTATGAATTTAGGCGATACAACAATTACTTCTTTTGGAATTGCAGGAAAAGACATGAATCAAAATTATAAGCAATATTTTACTTTAAATGATGCTTCACATAATTTTTCCAAGGATAGAAATAAATTCGGTTATTATCACTCAATAGTAATAGACCCACATCATGATCTAGTCTTTAGAACTTATAGAAAAGGGGAACATTCTCCTTATGATGGATTACAGGTTTACCAACAAAACTGTTTAATTGCAGATTATCAAACTCCTAAAAATTTCACATTCCTAGGATACATATCTCCTTGGTTTTATGCTTCAGGTCCATTGGATTATGATAACGAGCAAATGATTATTTACCGTTTCAATTTAAATGATTTATGAAATCAATTTTTTTATTCACAATTCTTCTGTGTACATTGGGAAATAATCTCATTTGTTTTGGGTCGAATACAAGTCCAATATCCATAAACATAAGAGTAATAGATTCTCAAAAGCAAAGGCTTCCTGGAGTATATTTATTACAAAATAGTACAAAATACTTACTTGAGACAACCAATGAGGACGGTGAGTGCATAATCAATATAGAAAATTTTAATTCTAAAGATTCTGTTCAATTACAAGCACTAGGCTATTATTCAGTTCTTATACCTATTTCCGAACTTTTGCATGACACAACAATTACACTTCAAGAAAAACAATATTTATTAACCGAAGCCAATGTAAAAGGAATTCATCCAACTAAAATTTTAAAAAAAGCAGCTAGTTATCTGAAATCTCATCCAACAGGCCATACATATTCTATATATGGTAGAGGGCTGTATATGAAAATTACAGAATGTAAAAATAAAGCAGTAGAATTACGAAAAGAATATGGTTATTTTTTTACTACCGGAAATACAAAAGCGAAAGGTAAATGGGATTTGAATTACAAATTTTCATTCGTACCTGAATACACGGCCAGAAGTTATAATTTAGAACCTAACGGTTCTGATACACTACATCATATCGCAATAAATGGTTCAGTTATAAACTACGACGCTGGTGTCCAAAAAATATTTACATTAATTAGAGCAACATTAAAATTCGGTCCTTTATTCTTTCAAAATTCCAGTTACAATTACCACTTGATCGAATATGAAAATGAAAATTACGTTTTTTCTTTTCAAACAAAAAAAGATGCATTTCCCTCCAATACACGTATTTTTTGTAATGGGACACTCACAATTTGTCAAGGACGTTTAAAAAAAATACAGTTTGATAATATTGAATACAATTTAATATTATTGACAAATCTAAAAAGGGCAAATCCCCCCTTTCTCACTCAAGCAGAAATCAGCATTGAATATGATGCTAACAATTATCCTTATATAGCATCTTGTTTACAAAAAACAATATGGAAACATAACATGAGTAATAAATTTGTCGCCATCGAAAAACCGTCAAGACGTAATCCTGCGAAAAATTGTTTACAAGAAAAAGAAGCATTTGTATGTCAAACATACAAACCAATAACTTTCCATACCAACAAACAATTCGAAAATATAATAAAATATGCAGCAATAAATCCATGTGGCAAATACAATTCTGAAATATTTCAACATCTACCAGAACCTATCCCAACGCAAAAAGCCATTCAAGAACTTAATTGCTATATGGACATTGAGCAACAATTCAATGATCATAGTAGCAAACCCTATTATCCTGAACAATATATTTTGGAATACCTTCATAATAGTAGTGATACACAATTTTTACAAAGGATTCAACACGCACAAAAGAAAATTTTTAATTTATTAAACGATAATTGAATCATGAAATTAAAATATTTTAAAATATTCCTTTTTTTTCTTTGTATTTCATGTGGTTATACAAATAAAGAAATATCTCAAATAGTAAAAGAATGGCAAAATAAAGAAATTATTTTTCCATATTCACTCCAATCAAAAATCATGGGTAAAGATACTGCATGTAATTATTTACTCAACAAGAAATATAAAATTCTTTTATATGTTGATTCCACAGCATGTACAGAATGTAAACTCCAGTTATACGAATGGTATAAATTAATTAAAGAAAGTCAAAAATATACCGATAGTTTATCGTTTATCTTTGTTGTGCAAACTCCTAATCCCAAAAAAATTGATATCATATGTAAAAAAAATAAATTCGATTACCCTATATTTTATGACAGCAAAAATAATATCAATAAAATCAACAATTTTCCAGAGCAAATAGAATATCAAACATTTTTACTTAATCAAGATAATCGGGTCTTAATTATTGGAAACCCAATAAAAAATGAAAAACTTTGGAATCTATATTTAAGAACAATAAATAATTCTGCCAAATAACTATTACTAGCCTACATAACAAAGAAATGATCGTCTTTACCAAGATACTTTTTGGAATTGGAATGAAAATTTAATAAAAAGGTATAAAATACTGGAGCCTGTTGATTTATATTGTATCTCAAATGATGCGAAAGTATTTTACGGTTAAAGGCACGCGAAGATAATTTTCAAATCCTCAAAGCTTATTTAGACAATTAAATCGCATGATAACCGATTAAAAACAATAGCTTTCATTTGGAAACGTAAAAAAACTTTTTTTTGTTTATATTTGAAATGAAAAACATAAAGGATAAAAGAATATGCCAATCAAAAGTTGGAGAACAGGCTGGATTTTCGGATGTTGCTTATTTATATGGATAAGCTGTAATCGGACAGGAAACGATAATCCCCGTCTGGAAAAAGCATTGAGTCTAAGCGGCTCTAACCGCCAGGAACTGGAAAAGGTATTACATCATTTCTCTCAAAATCCATCGGATAGTCTGTACTTAAAAGCTGCAATTTTCCTGATTGAAAACATGCCCGGTCATTGGAGCCCCTCACCGAAAGACTTTCAATCTTATTTAAAACGGCTGGATACGCTGAAAAACCTGTCACCTCTCACCCGGAAAATACTTTTGACTTATCCGGCAGAACATCCTGGTTTGTGTCCCGATTTTACACCGGTTGAGGATATCAAACAGATAAAAGCCGACTTTTTAATCCGGCATATTCGAGCCGTTTTTGCCTTAAAGACTTCCTGCCCCTGGCTCGCTCATATCGATTTCGAAACTTTTTGTGAATATCTTCTGCCTTACCGGATCGGCCGTGAAATGCCCGAAGAACTGAGCACACTCCTATTGGATTCCACCTTCTGGCAAAGCATCGAATATGCCAAATGTTACTACGACGATTGCCGGCATTCCATCCAGGCTCTTAATCAATATCTGGCAAAACAGAATTTTTCTTCCTTTCCTCCACAAAACGACAAGGAACTCTACAATCTGCTAATGTTGGACCCGAACAATACAAAAGCCTCTTTGATACAATACAGGGTTGCCGGTATTCCGGCTGCAACCGACTTTTCAGCTATCCAGCGACGCCAGGATAAAGTCACTTATTGGCTTTACACCCAAGACCCGCGGATCAATCATATCAATACGAGTTCTATAGCCAATTTACGAATCGGTAAAATCTACCGGCAAACCTTTTCCTCAAATCCCCTGCCGGAGACCAAGGAATATGTCCCTCCTTTTTTTAAGGATCCTTTCAATAAAGATGTTACCGATCTTTATCTGCATACGGCAGACATCAGTATCGATATTCCGGCAACCGTCCATACTGAGTATGCTTATCTGGCAGTTTACGATGATGTAACCTGGCAGCCTGTAGCCTATAGCCCTATCCAAAAGGGAAAGGGATATTTCAACAAACTGGGACGAAATTGTATCTATTTACCGGTATATTATCCCGATAACCGGATACAAGCTTTCGCCCCACCGTTTATACTGAACAATAACGGCCAAATTACACCGTTCCGAACTGATAAAACTCATTTGCAAGCTCTGCATATCAGGAGGTTACAACCCTATTCCGCCGAAACCGATTATATGGGATATTACCTGAAGAATGCCCGTATCGAATGCGCAGACGACAGTGTTTTTCTCCACGCTGACACCGTATTTACCATCCAGGAATCACCTTATTATTACCAGGATACCATACGCCCCGACAAGCATTATAAAAAACGCTATTGGCGGATCAGTCCACAGTTCGGAATTTCGAATCTCGCCGAACTCCATTTCTATGACTCTTCAGGCGAAGCACTTCATGGCGTTCCTATCGGTCCGGACACGACCTTCTATCGTAATCTGACCGACCACGACCCCGCTAGCAATAAGGCCATCCGGAAATGGTTCGGCTATGATTTCGGCCATCCGGTATCCGTTTCGGAGATCGTTTATCTGAACTTCAACGACGGCGAGAACATTTGTGTCGGTCACGAATACGAGCTATGTTATTTTGACGAAGGCCAATGGCAAACAGCAGGAGTAACAACCGCTACCGACCATGTCATCGAATTCAATCGAGTCCCCTCATCAGCCCTTTTTCAGGTAAAAGACAGAACCCGAAACAGAAACGGTAGCCTGTTTACTTATGAAAATGGAAAAATCAGATTTTGGTAAAACCGAACGATATGAAAAAAAAGACAATTATACTTCTCTGGTTAGTGACCGCCTATAGCTGCAGCAACTATTCTTCCCGTCTGAAAGCTGTACTGGATTACAGCGGTACGAACAGGGCAGAACTGGAAAAAGTACTCGACCATTATTCTCAAGATCCTGCCGACAGCCTGAAACTGAAAGCAAGTATCTTTCTGATCGAGAATATGCCCGGTCATTATACCTTCGGCGGTCCATACATGAAATCCTATAACGAGCAACTCGGTTTACTCAAAAATTGTCCCTATTATGAAAAAAAAATCATCCAAATGGTCCCCTTCGATCATATCGGCTATAGGCAACAACTGGATATACAAGAAGATGTCAAATACATAAAAGCCGATTTTCTGATCCATCAAATCGAACTCGCTTTTAACCAATGGCAAACCCGGCCCTGGAATGAAGGTGTCGATTTCGAAAATTTCAAGGAATATCTCCTGCCTTACCGGGTTGAAAACGAACCGCTCGATTATTGGCGCGATTCAATCTCTCCTCTGCAAAAGAACCTGGAAACCTACTCGACTTATTACGATAATTTTCGTCATTCGATCTCTCAAATCGAAAACAGATTTCGCACTTTTCTATTCATGTTAGACAAAAAAATCCCGGAACCCGATTTAAAGAATTTTAAATCAGACTGCATCCCGACCAGTAAAGCCAATTTGTTTGTATTACGGATACTGGGCGTACCGTCTGCAATCGATTTTATTCCCCATTTCGCAAATCGAAACGGTCGTCACTATTGGGCTACCGCTATCGATCCCCGAATCAACTCCACCCAGGTATATCAGGTGGGAATCTATAAAGCACCCAAAATTTACCGACGGACCTATTCACATAATCCGACAGCTAAACCGGGGAAAAGAGAATATGTTCCCTATTTTTTTCTCGATCCCTTCAATAAAGACGTCACAGACCTTTATATCCCCACTTCCGAAATCAGATTGTCAGCCCCGGGGATCAGGAATATTCGACACGGTTATCTCGCTATTTTCAACGATTTAAGCTGGCAGCCCATTGCCTGCAGCAAACCCGCCGGACAGGAGATTGTCTTTCCCAAAATGGGAAAAGATATTGTCTACCTGCCGGTTCATTATACCGACAAAAAAGAAATGGTCCCTTTTGCTCCTCCTCTCATATTATACTCCGACGGAACTGTGCATCCGATTATTGCCAACAAAGACTCTTTACAGTATATGAAGCTCGTCAGGAAATATCCTAACAGAGGAGAAAGCGACTATTGGTACTCCGCTTTTATCGATTCACATTTCGAAGCCGCCGACAATCCGGATTTCAAATCTCCTCATTCCATCTGCACGATCCGCCACAAGCCCGATTATCGCTATCAATTTATTCCGATCGATACCACTTTGTCTTACAGGTACTGGCGATTCGTAGCCAATGAGGCCTGGAGGGCCCATCTGTCGGACCTTCGCTTTTACGATAAGCACAAGCAAGAAATAAAAGGAAAAATCATCGGAATGGATTCGACTAAAACAAACGAACTCTTCGATCCGGACCCGCTCAGTATGTGTATGATTCCGGAATGGGTGGGCATGGATTTCGGTAAACCTGTGGCCTTATCACAAATCCGGTATCTCCCGCGGAATGATGCCAATGGGATTTTCCCTGATAATCAATATGAATTATTTTATTATGATTTCCCCCAAGGATGGATTTCTATGGGCATAAAAACAGCTACCGGCACTTACATCGAATACGACGACGTCCCCAGCAACGGATTATATTGGTTGCGCAACCATACCCTGGGACAGGAAGAACGGATTTTTACGTGGGAAAACGGAAAAGCACACTTTTGGTGATTTAAGGTGGAGGATACTGGATTTATTGCATTAAAATATTTTTAATCCCGGAGGAAGGACCTCTTCTTTACGGACTAAAAACACAGAAGGAAAACTTTAAAATCCTAAACGCTCATTTAATTTCACAAAAATAAAATTCGCGTCAATTCCCGCTTTAGCAAAATCCACAGGAAATCTGCGGTTAAAGATTGTTAAACCCTCACCGATTAGTCGCTTCCTGATTATATTTGTTACACGATAATACTTCGTGTCGAACAAAAGGTTACTAAAAAGGTGCAATATGGATGTTGTGGTTGAAAATCTGACAAAGTCTTTCGGCTATCAGAAAGCAGTAGACTCTGTGAGCTTCGAAGTCAAAAAAGGAGAGATTCTGGGATTTCTGGGACCGAACGGTGCCGGTAAAACCACCACCCTGAAGATCATGTCGTGCTTTCTATTTCCGGATTATGGAAACATCCGTATCGGTAAATATTCCATCCATAAAAACCCCTATAAAATCAAACAAATCATCGGTTATCTACCCGAGCACAATCCACTCTACGAAGAGATGAATGTGATCGATTTTCTGGATTTCATCGCCCGGGTACACAATATTCCCAAATATAAGATCATCCCCAAAGTCATGGACATGATCCGGATGTGTGGCCTGGACAATGAAAAACACAAAACCATCCGGGAGTTATCCAAAGGCTATCGCCAGCGGGTAGGATTGGCCCAGGCGTTGATCCATGATCCGGAGGTATTGCTGCTCGACGAACCGACCACCGGACTCGATCCGAATCAGATCGTCGAAATCAGGGAACTGATCAAAAATATCGGCAGGGAAAAAACGGTGATCATGAGTTCACATATCCTGGCAGAGATCGAAGCGACCTGTGACCGGGTGCTGATCATCAATAAAGGAAAAATCGTCGCTGACGGAACTTCTGCCGAACTGCGCAACAAATCCGATAAAGGCAAGCTACTGAAGATTTGTATTCAGGGCGGAGAAGACGAAGATATCTACAACGAACTGGCATTGATTCCGGAACTGGAAAACATCATTTCCTCCACTCCGCATCATTTTGAAATCCAATGTGAGCGGGCTACTGAAATTGAGAAAAAGATTTTCGATATTTGTTGCCAAAATAACTGGTATATCAGCGAAATGACTCCCGTGGAAACTCGTCTGGAAGATATCTTCCGCCAGGTAACTAAAAATTAAAATGGTTATGAATACGGTTAAAATACTCGTTCATAAAGAATTAGCCACAACATTCAATTCATGGAGTATCTATATCGGGTATACCCTGTTTTTCTGTGTTTGCGGATTTTTTTCATGGCTTTCCAGTAATAATCTTTTATACATCGGACAGGCCAATATGATGCAGGTATTCGGTATTATCAACTGGACACAGTTTTTTCTGATTCCAGCCCTCACCATGAAAAGTATTGCCGACGAAAAAAGAAACGGAACGATCGAATTAATGCTGACCAAGCCTATAAAAACAGCCGACCTGCTTTGTAGTAAATTCTTTTCCAATTTAATTATCACGACACTGGCATTGGCCCTGACACTACCCTATTATATTACGCTCTCTTTCTTAGGAGAGGTGGATCATGGAGCAGTCCTTTTAGGCTATCTGGGCCTGATCGAGATGAGTGCATGTTATATCTGTATCGGCATCTTCTCCTCTTCCTTGTCCCGTACTGCCGTATCGGCTTTTTTCATCAGCCTCGGTATCGGTTTGTGTTTCCAATTTTTATTCGGCATGTTTGCTGAACAGATCGGGACCGGCATTTTTGCAGATCTATTCAGTTATCTCTCTATGGAAGAACATTTTGATTCGTTGTCAAGAGGCATACTGGATTCCCGGGATATTATTTATTTCGGATCGGTCATCACGGTTTTTCTGGCTTTATCGAAGTTTTTCATATGTAAGAGCCGATTTTAATATTTCAATCTTTACAATGTCACGATCTGTATGAAGAAAATTATAAAAGATATTATATCCATTCTCACAGTAATATTACTCGTGAATATTTTCTCTTTTTTCATTTTTTTCCGTTGGGATTTTACCAAAACCAAACGTTATTCCCTGAGTAAAGTCAGCAAGACCAGTATCCGTAATAACGTCGAACCCATTGTTGTCGATTTTTATGTCACCGAAGATCTGCCCCAGGATACGAAAAAGCTGGTAAAAGAATTCCGTTCATTGCTGAAGGAATATAAATCTCTCAGTAATGTCAGTTTTACGATAAACACCATTTACCCGGATAACACAGAAAAGGAATTTAAAGCGACCCAGGAAGGAATTATCCCGTCATTCAACGAGATCCGGGAAAGGGATCTGGAGAAAATCCAGAAAATTTATTGCGGAGCTGTATTTCATATCGGCAACAACAAGACCGTACTCCCCAACATTTCATTCAATACACCCATTGAATATGAAATTACCCGGATGTTGAAACAAGCCTCCGATACCATCAAACCCCGGATCGGTTTTGTTCGCGGACACGGCGAAACGACCCTTAACTTAATGTCGGAACTGGTCGACGAACTATCTCATCTGACGGACATTACGGTTGTAGATCTGAATCTGAACACTTATGAAGATTGTAATGTACTCTGCCTGATCAATCCCAAAGACAACTTTTCCCCCTATGAAATCGCCCAACTGGAAAAATTTCTTTCCAAAGGCGGACGGCTTTTCATCGCTTTGAATCATGCAATCGGACTGTTGGATCATCCGAACAATGGATACATCAATTCCACAGGCGTGGAAGATATGCTCGAGAAAAAAGGACTGAAAATCAGGAACGACTTTATCATCGACAATAATTGCGGGGTATGTAATTTCGAACAACAATACGGTTATCTGAAATTCCAGCGTAGTGTCAGTTTCCCGTATTGCCCGGTGATCACCAATTTCAGCAAGCATACGATTACTTACGGCCTACGGTCCATGCTACTCATGTTTGCCAGCAGTATAGAACAGATCAAAACCCCGACGCCTTATATTTTCACTCCTCTGGCACAAAGTTCCTCCATTTCGGGAGTGCAGCAAGCTCCGGTATGTTTCGATCTGGAAAAGCAATGGACCCAGCGCGATTTCAACCGTCCGCACAATATCGTCGCAGCCTTACTGACGAACGACGATAACAACAGTGCCATCGTCACCATCACCGATGCCGATTTCCTGATCAACCAGTCGGCTATCGACGGCCATACGGACAACATCACTTTTGCTTTAAATTCTATCGAATGGCTGGCAGACAATTCCGGGCTGATTCAGTTGCGAAATAAATTCACCACCTTCCCGGTACTGGAACCTGTCGGAGACACCAGCCGGGAAGTGTTGAAGTACATCAATTTCCTTTTACCGATCCTGATTATTCTGGGAATCGCCTTTTACCGATACAAACGTAACCTGAGAAAACGGGAGGACCGTTCTCATCCAGGTTATATCGATTAATGAAGTTTCAACAGTCCGATGATTTTATTATAAAGAGCGTCACTCACCGGAGTTAAAGGTAAACGCAGGGTATTTTGACGAATAATGCCGGCAGCATGTAAAGCAGCCTTTATGCCTGCCGGATTTCCTTCTTCAAATAAAGCTTTACAAAGTTCGGCCCTGTCCAAATGGATGCGACGGGCAGTCGGATAATCTCCCTGCAACGCACTTTTCACCAGACAGGCATAATCGTTCGGAAGTACATTGGCAATCACCGAGATCACGCCTTCGAATCCCAGTGACATCAGAGGCAACAACAGTGCATCTTCACCGGACAAAGCAGCGAAATCGGCCCGTTTGGATTTTAGAATAGCCGTAGCCTGATCGAAACGGCCGGAAGCTTCCTTCACAGCGATAATGTTGGGACAATCGTGTGACAAAGCCGCTACAGTCGCAGCTTCCATATTCACCCCACTCCTCCCCGGAACATTGTATAAACACAAAGGCAGCGGCGAAGCAGCGGCAATCGCTTTAAAATGTTCGTAAAGCCCCCTTTGAGTCGGTTTGTTATAACAAGGAGTTATGCTCAGTATACCCTGACAAGCTTTCAACCAGGTGGCCGTTTGAAGTTCACGGATCACCTCCGCCGTATTATTCCCTCCGATACCGGCAATCACGGGAAGACGCCCCTGATTGGCTTCGAGAATCGTATGTACCACCACCGCTCTTTCGTCGGCCGATAAAGTCGCAGTCTCTGCCGTAGTTCCCAATGCCACCAAAAAATCCACCCCACCGTCGATGACATAATTCACCAGACGGTACAGAGATTCCCGGTCTATTCGTTGCTGTTCGTCGAATGGAGTAACCAAGGCCACTCCTGTACCGATAAGTCTGTCCATGTTAGTATTTGTTTATCCCCGATAATATTACGTTCAATTTATTTACAAGGCCGAAAGGTTCGGTCACTTCGTCGATCACAATATCGGCCACTCCTCCCTCCTTTTTCATCCCTACAATACAAGAAGCCTGAGTATGTTGTAATACAAATTTGATTAATGCAGTTGTTTCCTTATTCAGATCGATAAACAAATCATATTTACAGCCCAGCATAGCGATCAAACGCCCGTTCCGTATCTTGCCACCGAATCCTAAATCAGCATTCCGTACCGCCACCCAATCATCCGTTTCCAGCATCTCGATCCCATCCGGAATAAAACACAGTTTATCCATTTTCACCCCGGCAAAATCGGATTCCAATTTCCGGAACCATTTGTTCTGATCGGTATCGGCACTCCAAAACACCAGACAAGTTTTTATCTCCCTCTTCTCCTTATACTCTACCTCCCTGGTACTGTTCCCGACACGCTTATTCAGTGAATCTTCCTTCAGACGATGAAGGAGATTGTTCAAAATCTTTTTCATACTTCTAATATTCTCAGACAAAAATAGTAATAAAATAATGATTCCCCCTGCTTTGTTATATCTTCTACAAAAAATCACTTTGTCATAAAAAAAACAACAAAAAGCTTGCACAGTATTATTTTTGTACATATCTTTGCACCGCTTTAGAGATAAGACACGGACTCGTAGCTTAATGGATAGAGCACTTGGTTACGGCCCAAGAGGTTGTGGGTTCGACTCCCGCCGAGTTCACCAGTTCAAAAAGCAAAAAATTAAACTCCTGAAAATTAAAATTTTCGGGAGTTTTTTATAGACTCCCAGGGACGGGGCAGTGGGTTACTTTTTCCCTTATCAGAATTAATTAACGCATCTATATACATGTTTACCCCAAATGTAGGTTTATAAGTGTAAATATGTATATAACTGTCTATGTTTTTTCACGATATATTACAGGGCTTGTTTATTGTGTTATGGTTTCCTTTTTTCGAATGTCACCTATTTTTATCTTATACCATTCCCACACCTGCTTATTTGTTACTGGATTTCCGATTCCTATGACATGATTCATCGAATCTAATAAGAAGGTTTTATACCGTGGATTGAAGGACAAGTTATTTTGCTTGTCCATGATTCCCAAAGAATCGTAGATGATGGGGGTACCAAACCGATTCAATTGCTGACTGACTTCAACAGGATGATAATGCTTGGCGAATACCACATAGACAATGGCAATATCTGTTTGCAAACTGTCGATTTGTTTTTGCAATCTTTGCCATTCATAGAATTTCAATTGGCACTCATGGCAACCATTTGTATCCACATAATGGAGTATTTTATACTTATGGTTTAGTAATGAATAATCTAAAGTATCTTTTCCATATATTTTCATGGTCAAATTGGATGGAAAAACAATCTCTTTTCCCATCCAATGTTCGACAACCTGTTTGATTTCTTTTTTAGAGGAAGTACATCCCATGGTTATTGACAAACAAGCTAACAGAAAATTTATTATGACATATTTCATGCTATTTGGGAGAAATTGCTTAAGTTTATTTTAGATGGTGGAAAATGAGGACAGGATTATCCGTTTCTTTTAAAGAGATTGAAGTGAATTGGTTTAATCCATATTGTTTGTCGACATTCAATGCTAATAGGGCTGGAATATATGAAATTATTTGATCTTGATATACACAAAATGCGCTATATAAGAAAGGGTATTCTGGAAAAAAATCATCACCCAGTTTTATCGTTTTCACTTCTTTTGTTGCTGTATCAATTTTTGAAATAAAGTCTTTTATCCCGGAATTTTTATAAAAAATAGAATATACAATATTCAATGTCCCTTGCGAAATATATAATCCTTTTATTCTTCTCAGAGTCTCTTTCCCTTGTAGGAAATGATATGTTTTTTCTCTATCAGTATATATGAACGGGGGAATTTGATCACTGGTATTGAATATAAAAGAGTATAAAGGTTTCTTTTCTTGGGAAGTTAATGAAAAGATTGTATGTTCGTATTGTTCACTAACCAATAAATTACTATCGAGACAATGAAAGGGGGAATATTCAAAACTGAACCCTTGATTTTTTTTAAACTTGTCTAATCGATTGATAATTTCTTTTGTTATAGGATTGTACACGACATAATTGTATAATTGATTATTTGAATAATCAGAAAATAAATAGATGGTACTATCGTTCTGAATATGAAAACAATCATACCAATCATTCACTTGTATAGTATTTTGAAAAACACCGTTGGTATCATATTTGAATATTTTCTGATTTGTTCGTGAAAGGCAATAAACATGAGAGTCATAGACCTCAAAATCGGAAATGGAAAGGTACTCTCCCGGAGCTCTTCCTTGATTGGCTATTTTATTTTGGTATTTCCCGTTATGGGTAAAAATAAAAATGGTGGCTTGTTTTTTATCAAGAATATATATATGTTCGTTTTGAAGAACTATCTTATCAATTCCTCCTATTAAATTGTTTGGAGTGGTTTCCAAAGCAATAGTGTGATAAGCATTAAAAAAATTTGTGATTTTATCCTGCCGATTAATATCTATTACAAATTTTTCATTAGCTTCTTTTATTAATTCTTTTGATATACAAGAGCCTAAAAGAATTAATATTATGAAATTGAAGAGATAGGTTACTTTCATACATTTACTTTTAATTCGTAAGTAGTATCTAACAAATTGTTTCATATTTGTTAGATACTCTGTGTATTATGATTAGAAAATAATTTCGTAAAGTTCTTTGCATTCTATGGGCGTACAGGCAAAATCACCTCCACGGCTGCAAGCTACTTGCCCGTCAAATCTTACATACCCATCTACTCCTGCACTGATTATAGAACCACCCAATAATTTGACTTTACCTTTGGCGCCAACATAAATTTCACATTGCGATGGATGACGATTGTAGTTGCAATCCAATCCGCCTTCTTCTTCTGCCAATGCTTCAATATTACCTGTTATAAGTCGAACATTTTCATTTTCTTGATTAATACTGAGATTATATCCCATTGTTCCAACAATTGCAATTACTCCAATTACAATATTTTGTCTGAATTTATTTTTCATTTCTTTTTAAATTGTTGGTTTTGAAATATTTTTATTTTACTCGTAAATCGTACATTCACCACCTTGTAGTAAATTATACTAAAAAAATCAATACATTTGCGGTCTCCTTTCCTGTATTGGAGGAACAGTGGGAGGGTGGCTATTTTGCTTTGGTAGAGTTTTTCAGCCATCCATCCTGTTTCTCCTTAGTTTAACATTGCTTATCGTTACAAAAATATACAACTTTTTTAGGGAAATCAAAAGAAAGGTATTCCCAATTATTCCCTAATGTTAAAATGTTATGAGAAGGCGGGTTAAATAGTAACGGTAAAGATTAAAAGAGACAAATTTGTCGGGATTATAAACCTTTCTTTTTACTAATGTGCTTACGGTTACCTGATGAACGGATTGTTGCTACTGAAAACTTTTTCTGTGGTTCGGAGTCAGAGAACGAAATTTTTATCTATGGAGGACAATATTGTATACAAATTAGTAGTAAGGAAGAGTTTGCCAGTATGGCAAAGAGGGCATTTACAACCGGTTGTATGAAAATGGTTTAACATAGTAGGTTGGCATTTAGTCATAACGGACATATTTTTCGTAGAATTTTGTATATTTTTGTAGTAGTTATGGAATATAGTGAAAGTGGATTTGAAAATAGCTGAAGTACGGACGTTGGGTGTTGCCCATTGGGAACATGAATTAAAAAAAGCTTATAATGTCATTAGTTGCGGCAATGAAAAAATGTGTAATGCTTTACAAGGGGGGATAAATAAATGATGAGACAGACCGGATTTGGTTTGTGACTGGTATTTGTAAAAAATGACCGATGTTTACAAAAGAAGTGTTTGTGCAGAAAACAAGAAGATGGGAAAACAATATTTATTATAAAATGGCCAAAAGTTATAGTATGTCGGGTAAAATTTTATATGCGGAAGATGATTTTCTGACACGCGAAATAGTCGGTGAGAAACTGGAAGAAGAAGGGTATGCGGTTGTATTGGCAAAAGACGGTAAGGAGGCGTGGAACGAATTTCAGCAAAATGTTTTCGATGCGGTTATTCTGGATGTAGATATACCGGTATATAACGGCTATGAGGTTGCAAGTCTGATACAGTCCGAAAATTTACAAATACCCCTGATTTTTTATAGTTCACTTACCGATGTTGAGTATATAAAAAAAGGATTTGATAATGGGGCGAAGGTGTATATTGTGAAATCGGGAAATATGGAAGAGTTGGTGGTAAAACTTAAAAGTGTCTTGCGAGACAACAGTTCCCGTTTATGCTATCTGACAGAACAGCTAAGTTTTGATACCTTAACAAATAAACTGTTTATGAAGGGCAGAGAAAAAGTTTTGTCAACTTTAGAAGGAAAAATATTAGCAGTACTATGCAAAAATCCTAACCAATTGGTAAAAAAAGACTTGCTTTTAGAAATCGGTTGGAACAGTACAGACGTAAATTGGGAAAGTCAATTGATAAAAACAATCTCCAAACTGAGAAAACTTTTAGAAGAATGTGAGGGTATCAATTTACGCAACGACACCCGAAAAGGATATTGGTTGTTGATAGATTCGACAATAAAGAGTAAGAACTGTTGATAGCAAATTTATTGGCCTATCGGGTAATTTGATTCGACAGTGATATACATATTTACACTTATATATGTAGAATTATTCTGTCGTTACTTATTCGTCTTCGGTGATCGGAATTGGCGACCTGGTCGCTTCTGTCGGTCGTCTGGCTTTTTCTATCACTGACCGGCGGAACTCCTCACTACGTTCGTCAGACACCACCGGTCGGGCGTTCAGAAAAAGTAAGACGACACTCGCCAGAGCTCCAATGGTCGCCAATCCCGATCACCTCCGACTAACGTTATCACTGAATTGCAGATTAGTCTTGATTTAAGAAAGCTTATTCTCACTGGAAATAATCCGGACGGTCCGGCTTCCTGCTACTGCAAATTTCTGGTTGTATTTTCTTTGCCGGTTAGCTCTGCCGTGAGATGCAGGGTTTTATGGCGGAAGACCATTGGAGCGGGAACGAGGATCCGGTTAGGTTTTCCGAACGCCCGACCGGTGGTGTCTGACGAACGTAGTGAGGAGTTCCGCCGGTCAGTGAAGGAAAGCCTTAGCGGACCGGTCCAGGCGAACCGGTCTGACGGTATAAAACCCGAAATCGGAATAGATAGAAAAAAATAAACCTAGGTTTATTTCGTTATTTATTTGTCTTCGGTTATTGTGATCGTCGAGTGTGCTATGGTGGGAAAGTGTTTGAGCTTCGTGACACACCCGCCGATCACGATAGCCGTTGCTCACGTCCTGATGGGAGCAGTTATGAAGACTGCGCTCTGAGAGCATTAAACTTTCAAAACCTTGTTTGCCCAAGCCCTGTAAACCTTGTTCACCATTTGTGATTTCGGAGATTATTTCCGAAATTTGTTCATGTGTAAATTCCATAATAATTCATTTTTGAAGTTCCCAATACAAAAATAATAAAACTGGGATTTACACACTTTTTGAAACACTATCTCCAAGTTTTCCGATTGATCCCTCATCCACACTATCGGCTCGAACCCGATAAAATAAAAAGACCGGAAAAAAATCCGATCTTTTTACAACTTTCATTAATTTGGCGGAGAGAGGGGGATTCGAACCCCCGGTACAGTAACCCGTACGACAGTTTAGCAAACTGTTGGTTTCAGCCACTCACCCATCTCTCCTCGATGTTCTGCGCTGAATTGCGATCACAAAAGTAGTGCTTTTTGACAAACCTGCAAACTTTTACTCTATTTTTTTAGGTTTATTTCTGAGAGCAGGATTCGCGGCGGAGTTTATCGAACAACTGTCGATGAAATTTTCGCTCAGCATCACTGAGTTTCCATATTTTCGAAGCAGGAACGACTTGTATCATTTTTTGATAATATTCTTTCTTCACTTCATGGAGCCGGGCTTCATAGCCCAACATTTTCCCGATCGCTTCTTTATAATCGGTTTCTTTCAGTCCTTTCGCATTTCTCACTTCATGAAAGCTTTTCCGCATATCGGCTTCTATTTCCCGGTTTTTCTTCTGCATCTCATTGTACAAAGGCCAGAAAACAGCTGCTTCAGCAGGGGAAAGGTCCAATTCCTGTGTAAAGAAAGCGACTTTCTGCGCATCGAATTCTTTCCGTTTCTCGTCGGTCAATTTGTCCTGAGCCCATACGCCCACCCCACTCCACAACAGCAACACAATCAAAATTATATTCTTCATATTCTTATTTACTTAATAAATTCCAGCCAGAATCATCTCATAATTATCTACTTCAGAAGCCAGGTATTCGATGATTTCTTCATTTGTCGGATTAAACTGGCTGTCGAAAATATCCTCTGCTTCCATTTCCTGTACAATAGCATTTTCCCCCTCGATATCCGGCAAGTCAGTATTCTTCGCTCCGGGAAATAGAATCTGAACCACCATTAAAGCAAGAAAGAAAATAGCCACTAAGCCCATATAAGGCTTCAACCCGCGAAGAGAAGAACTTTTTTTCACTTCTTTCTGTTTTTCTATCCGACCGGTAATTCGGCCGGTCAATTCGTCAAAATACCCCTCAGGTACAGTGAACGGATTTTTCTTTTTATATTTATCGTCAAAATTTTCCATGGCTTAATCAATTTAAGGTATCCACTATTTTGAGATTTTCTTCTATTTTTTTTACGGCATTGTGATAAGTCGCTTTCAGGGTCCCGACAGCCACTCCCAGCACATCTGCCATATCCTCGTAAGGCATGTCGTCAAAATACTTCATATTGAAGATCAAACGTTGGCGTTCGGATAAAGTCAGAATAGCCCGTTGCAGTTCTTTTTGTATTTTATCCCCGCTAAAGTAAGTATCGCTTTCTAAAGTATTTTCCAGATATACAGAAATCTCATCGCTATTCCCGTACACTTTCCGGCTCTTCTCGTTCAGAAAATTCAGCGATTCGTTGGTTGCAATCCGGTACATCCAGGTATATAGTTTCGAATCGTTGCGAAACTCTTGCAATCCTTGCCAAATCTTCACAAACACATTCTGCAATAAATCGTCCGTATCGTCATGGTTGATCACAATCTTCCGTATATGCCAATACAAACGCTCTTTATATTTATTTACCAGCAACCGGAAAGCTTCCTGTTCTCTCTTCCTTTCGTGAAACAACCGGATGATCTCGTCATCTTCTATGAATTCCATGGGTTCGATTTTTTCCAGCATTTAACATTTAGACAAATCTGCCAGACAAAGGTTTATTTCCAGAGTTGTGAAAAAGAACGAACATGCCTGAAATAAAAAGCAAAAATAACAGATCCCGGATAAATACAAGGATCCTGCTTCGGGATAATAGTGGCAGAAATATACCCTTTTTTCATTTTTCCGAATTCCCGGTAAGCCCGGCCCACCGATCGTGCATTGGCCCACTCCCCTTTCACCAGAAACATCACCCAGGCCATAAAATCCAGGACACGCCGTTTCCGGCTTTTGCTTTTCCACTCCCGCGGGCTCAGGTTTTTATAGAGCATCAGCAGATTATTACGGTAATTCAGGAATAGCTTCCGGGGATGATTCATGGGCAAAGAACCTCCTCCCAAGTGATAAACGACTGAAGCCGGCTGTACCTTCAATGCATAACCGCGATTCCGTATCCGCCAGCACAAATCGATTTCTTCCATGTGAGCGAAAAAACGCTCATCCAGACCTCCGGCCTGCAGATAGCTTTCCCGGCGGATACACAAGGCAGCTCCACTACACCAGAACACTTCGCGCACCTCATCATATTGGCCCCGGTCCTCTTCGGTCACGTTCAAAATCCGTCCCCTGCAAAACGGAAAACCCAGGGAATCGATAAACCCTCCGCAAGCCCCCGCATACTCGAAATGATTCCGGTTCGTATAAGCCAAAATTTTAGGTTGCACTGCTGCAATCCCCGGTTCTTCGTCCAGGAGAGCGACCAAAGGTTCCAGCCATCCGGGAGCGACCTCCACATCACTATTCAGCAATACAACGATCTCCTCCGGTACCAAACCGACAGCCCGGTTGTATCCACCTGCAAATCCATGATTTTGCGAAAACCGGATCAATTCCACTTCCGGAAACTCTTGTTCCAGTATCCGGACCGAATCGTCTTCGGAAGCATTATCGGCCACGACAATCCGGCCCAAACCGGGATCGGTGTATTTAACCACCGAAGGCAAAAACTCACGGAGTAATTTTTCCCCGTTCCAATTCAATATGATCACCGCAACCCGAGCCATTTCTTTATTTTTCACTTCCATCCGTATTCCGTGTATGTTTCCACCGTTTATGCGACCAAAGCCATAATTCAGGAACCTCGCGGATATACCGCTCTAAAAGACGTGTATGTATCCGGGTCAATTCCCCGGGTTCCAATTGTCCGGGATCACTACATACATCGACAAAATCCACCTCATAATACCCTCTCCTCACCTTCCGCATCTTCAGGGATATTACCGGCAAACCGAATTTCCGGGCAATCTTCTCGGTTCCTACTAATATAGGCGTATCCTGATTTAAAAATTCCATCCAAAAATTCAGGTTAGCCCTATTCGGTGTCTGATCACCGATAAATCCGGCCAGGAATAAGCGTCCGTTTCTTTTGTTTTCGACAATCCGGCGCAAAATATCGTTTTTAGGTACCGGTTTCGCCCCGAACCTCGACCTCAGCCGGATCATCATTTTATCCGCTACCGCATTATGCAGAGGTTTATATAAGGTAAAGAAGTCGAATTCCCGGGGCATCCAAAGGCTATAGGAAGACATCCATTCCCAATTGCCGTAATGCCCCAATACCCCGATAACACTTTTACCCTGATCGAAATACCGCCGAATCACTTCAGGATTCGTAAACTTACACCTTCTGCGTATTTGTTCATCCGACATATGCCACATCTTGTACATTTCCACAAAAAAATCACACAAATGCCGGTAATATCGTTTTTCAATCTTTATAATTTCCGAAAGATCTTTTTCCGGGAAAGCATGCTGTAAATTCGCCCGTACTACCCGGCGTCTGTATTTCAACAGATAGTAAATCAGATAAAAATAAATATCCGAAAAAAAATACAAGATCCTCAGAGGCAACAGCCCACCCACCCAAAGAAAACCATACAAAATATAATAACCCATTGTCTCGATATTAAAAAGTCAAAGATAAAAGCTTTCTTACTAAATTTAAAATTCAAGACAGTAAATCTCCTGAAAGAATTCTGAAAAGGAACAAAATAATTTACACATCAGTCAAATAATATCATGATCTACAACAAACCTGACAAAGGTAAATCCAAAAATTTGTCTTTCTCAGAAAAATAAAGTATTTTCGTGAGTTCAATAGAGCATAGAAGCCGTATTTCTCAAAGGTTTTCGAAATTCCTTTTCAGGGAAAGCAGGTTATGATAATGTATCCTATTGATATGCGAACACTTAACTGCTGACAAATCATGGAGCAAGAAAACAGTTTAATCCCGGAAGAGGAAATCAAGAATCCGGAAATCTTAGAAACCAGTACAAACGACGAACCCGTTGCCGCTGAAAGCAAGGCCGTCGAAAACGCTAAGGAAAAGAAAGAAGTACCGGAAATTGATTTTTCTATATTAAGTACAGAGGAAATCATTCGGCAAGCCCAAAAGCTGATCAATGATTACCCGGTGGTATCTTTAAAAGAAATATTTGAAGGATTACCCGAGATTTTTGAATCCCGGTATAAAGAGGAGTATGAAAAAGCATTGGCCATCTTCACTGCCAACGGAGATAAACCGGAAGATTTCGAATACAAAAACGACAACCGGGAACGTTTCAATGCCCTCTACAAGCTCTATAAAGATAAAAAAAACGCTACAGCCCGGCAAACGGAAGCCGAACGCGAAGAAAATCTGAAAATAAAACTCGGTATTATCGAAGAATTGAAAGCACTGGTGCAAAAAGAGGAAGCACTGGACAAGACATTCCAGGAATTCCGGGACTTACAGGAACGCTGGCGGAATACCGGAATGGTACCTCAAGGGCAATTAAACGGCCTGTTGGAGACTTATCACCATCACGTTGAAAATTTTTATAACTATATCAAGATCAATAAAGAGTTGCGCGACCTGGACCTGAAACGGAACCTGGATGCGAAAAACGCTCTTTGTGAAGAAGCTGAAAAATTGGTTGAAAACAACGATATCGCCGGAGCTTTCAAACAATTACAACTACTGCATTCCCGCTGGAAAGAAATCGGTCCTATTCCCAAAGAACAAAAAGAACCGCTTTGGGAACGCTTTAAAGCTGCCACTAGCCAGATCAACGAAAAATACCATCATTTTTTCGAATCCCTGAAACAGGAACAGGAAGATAACCTGAAAGTCAAAGAAGAAATTTGCGGAAAAGCAGCAGCTATCGCTGCCGGTGAATACCGTTCTATATCGGAATGGAATACAGCCACTCAGAATATTATTGACCTACAGGAAGAATGGAAGCATTCGGGAACCATTCCCCAAAAGGAGCGGAATAAAATCTATAAAAAATTCCGCTCGTCCTGCGATACTTTCTTCGAGCGTAAACGGGATTTCTATAAGAACATGTCGGCCGAACAGGATAAAAACCTGGAATTAAAAATCAAGCTCTGTGAAAAAGTAGAAGCGATCAAAGACAGTACCGACTGGAAAATCACGACCGACAGAATCATCTCTTATCAGAAAGAATGGAAGAAAATCGGTCCCGCTCCCAAGAAATATTCGAACAAAGTATGGGCACGTTTCCGGGAAGCTTGTGATACTTTTTTCAATAACAAAAAACTCCATTTCAAAGACATCGATTCTGAACAGAGCAAAAATCTGGAACTGAAAAAAGCGATTATCGAAGAAGCCCGCCAGTTTACTTTGTCCGGGAATGCAGAGGAAGATATCAATAAGCTGAAAGACTTTCAGAACCGCTGGGCAGAAATCGGATTTGTACCTATTAAATACAAAGACGCTATCCAGGAAGAATTCAGACATCTCATCGACGGCTGGTTCGACCAGCTCAATCTGGATGAATACGACCGTGACCTGGAAAGATTCAGGGCAAAATTGTCCTCACTGGATGCCGGTGATTATAAGGATTACAAAATTATCAACGAAAGAGAAAAGTTGGTGGCCAAAATCAGACAATTGGAACTCGACGTCAACACCTATGAAAACAACATCGGTTTTATCGCCAAATCCAGTAAATCTCAAGGCTTGATCGAAGAATTGAATTCTAAAATCGAAAATACCCGCCAACGGCTGAATTTACTTCAGGAAAAACTGAAAGCTCTCGACAGCCTGATCTAAACAGCGGCTCCTCAAAGCCGATTAACGCTCTGCCGACAAAGCCTCTCCCCAGGAGAACAATTCCCCCCTTTGTTCACAGAGCGTTAATTTTTTACCCACTCTCCTATTCTTCCTCCCCGCCTCATACCTCATAACCACTCCCATCTCTTTGCTTTTACCTTTCGCCAACTTTTTACCTTCTACTTTTCACTTTTAACCTTTTAATTTATTACCTTTGCCACTTTGATAAATCAATAAAATTCAAGATACAGTGTCAACAAAGTATGTTTTCGTTACAGGTGGAGTCGCTTCTTCTCTAGGGAAAGGCATTATCGCTTCATCACTTGCTAAATTACTGCAGGCCAGGGGGTATAAAGTTGCGAACCAAAAACTGGATCCCTACATCAACATAGATCCGGGGACATTAAATCCATACGAGCATGGCGAATGTTATGTGACGGACGACGGAGCAGAAACAGACCTCGATCTCGGACATTACGAAAGATTTACCGGTTGTCCGACTTCGCAGGCCAATAATATTACTACCGGACGGATTTACCAGAATGTAATCAACAAAGAAAGACGGGGAGATTATCTGGGTAAAACCGTACAGATCGTCCCGCATATCACCGATGAGATTAAACGAAACATCAAATTATTGGGCAACAAAGGCGAATATGATGTCGTGATCACTGAAATCGGAGGTACTGTCGGAGACATCGAATCTTTGCCTTTCATTGAAGCTGTCCGGCAGTTACGATGGGAGTTGGGGGAAAAATCGGTATTGATCCACTTGACACTGGTACCCTTCTTATCGGCTTCCGGTGAATTAAAAACGAAGCCTACCCAGCATTCGGTGAAAGCCTTGCTGGAAATCGGAGTGCAACCGGATGTACTGGTATTACGTACAGAACATGAACTGAATTCCGATTTACGCCGGAAAGTAGCCCTTTTCTGTAATGTAGCACCCAAAGCGGTCATCCAGTCGATCGACGTTTCTACCATCTATGAAGTACCGATCAAGATGAGAGAAGAAAAGTTGGATGAAATCGTACTCGAACAATTGGGATTACCTTTAAACAGCGAACCGGATCTGGAATCCTGGAAAAAATTCCTATATAAATTAAAAAACTACAGCAAAGAAGTACGGATCGGTTTAGTCGGGAAATACGTCGAATTACACGACGCCTATAAATCGATTGTCGAAGCTTTCATCCATGCCGGAGCAGTCAATGACTGTAAAGTAAATATCGAATGGATCCACAGCGAAGAACTGAATGAACAAAATGCAGCCGACTGCCTGAAAAATCTGCACGGTAT
The DNA here is from genome assembly GCF_000190535.1 of Odoribacter splanchnicus DSM 20712. Classification (GTDB taxonomy): domain Bacteria; phylum Bacteroidota; class Bacteroidia; order Bacteroidales; family Marinifilaceae; genus Odoribacter; species Odoribacter splanchnicus. Next base: position 4,144,295 of record NC_015160.1, on the reverse strand, counting down.
TTTAGTAGCACCGGGGTTCGGACACCGGGGGATTTCGGGGAAACTGGTCGCTATCCGATATGCCCGGGAGAACAACATTCCTTTCCTCGGTATTTGTCTGGGGATGCAGATGGCTGTCATCGAATTTGCACGTAACGTGCTGCACATGGAAGGTGCCGATTCGACAGAAATGGCTGCCAAAACCCAGTATCCGGTGATCGACCTGATGGATTCACAGTTGAATGTAACCGAAAAGGGAGGCACCATGCGTCTGGGAGCCTACAAATGTGAATTAACGGAAGGTTCCAAAGCTTATGAAGCTTACGGACAAAAAGAAATACAGGAGAGACACCGCCACCGGTATGAGTTCAACAGCAAATACCGGGAGGATTTTGAAAAAGCAGGTATGATCACCACCGGTATCAACCCGGAAAGCGGATTGACCGAAATCGTCGAGATTCCTGCTCACAAATGGTTCGTCGGAGTACAGTTCCATCCGGAGTATAAAAGTACTGTAATTAAACCTCATCCGTTATTCGTATCATTTATCAAAGCTTGTTTATCATAAAGTTAAAAGAACCTATGGATAAAAACACCATCGCCGGATTAGTCATTATTTTTCTTATTCTCATCGGCTTTTCCTATCTCACGCGTCCGAGTAAGGAGCAAGTGGCCGAAATGCAGCGGAAACAGGATTCCATTGCGCGGGTAGACCGACTCAGAGCCCAGGAACTGGCAGCACAACAACAGGCACAAAAAACGCCGGACAATACGACTGCCGCCAATCCCCTGGCTACCAAAAGTGATTCTATTTTCGTACAAAACGATACGGAAAACAAAATCATCACCCTGGAAAATGATAAAATAAAATTGCACATCAGTACTCTGGGGGGACGCATCGTATATGTAGACTTAAAAGAATACCGGACACACGATTCGCTGCCTTTGGTGTTGTGGAAAAACGGAGAAACCGCTTTCGGCATGAATTTCTACGCCCGGAATCAGGAGATCAATACCGAGAAATTTTTCTTTACACCCAGTACGACAGAAACGACGCTTTATGCCCAGGGAAATGAACAGGTGCTCTCTATGCGTCTTTATGCCGACAGCAGCAGATACCTGGAATACCTTTACAAGTTAGCCCCGGACAGCTATATGACCGATTTCAGCATCATCACCCACAATATGGGGGATGTCATTGCATCCAATTCCTCGTTTCTGACGCTTTTCTGGGGAATCAATATGCCCCAGCTGGAAAAAAGTAAAGATTTTGAAAACCGTTATACCGGTGTTTACTACAAATTCAGCGAAGATGCCGTTGAAAACATGTCCCTGACCTCCGATGAAGAGGAGACGCTTCCGAACAAGGTACAATGGATAGACTTCAAACAACAATTCTTTTCCTCTATCCTGATCAGCGAACAGCCTTTGAGTGATGTGGAACTGAAATCGAACATCAGTAAAAAAGACGGATATCTGAAAGATGCTTATGCTGAAATTCCTTTAGCCTATAACGGTTCGGCCAACGAGCAATACAACATGCAGTTTTTCTTCGGTCCTAACTCCTATAAGGTATTGAAAGAATACGGAGATCATTTAGACCTTCCCGATGTCATCAATATGGGATGGAAATGGATTGCGTGGTTCAATAAATATTTCGTTATTCCTATTTTCAATTTCCTGGAAAACCACACCGCATTGAATTACGGAATTATTATTTTATTACTGACCCTGATCATCAAAATCATCCTGTTCCCGCTGACTTATAAATCGTATATGTCACAGGCACGTATGCGGGTATTGAAACCCCAGGTAGATGAGATCGCCAAGAAATATCCGGCCGACAAAGCGATGGAACGTCAACAGGCTACCATGAAGCTTTATAAGCAAGCCGGAGTAAATCCGATGGGTGGATGTTTACCGATGTTGATCCAGATGCCTATCCTGATCGCCCTGTTCTATTTCTTCCCGGGAGCGATCGAACTGAGACAGCAGAGCTTCCTGTGGGCGACGGATTTGGCTTCATACGATTCTATCGCCACCTTACCCTTTACCATTCCGTTTTACGGTAATCATGTCAGCTTATTCTGTCTGTTGATGACTGCGACCAATATCATCTATATGATTATGAATAATAAAAACCAACCGCAGAACGATCAGATGAAAGGCATGCAGACCATGATGTATATCATGCCGATCATGTTCCTGTTTATTTTCAACAGTTATTCTTCGGGATTGAGTTATTATTATTTCATCGCGACGCTGATTACCATTTTGCAAACCTGGATTATCCGGAAGTTTGTCGATGACCAGAAATTGCTGAAGCAAATCGAACTAGCTAAAAGTAAACCGGTCAAGAAATCGAAATTCCAGCAACGTTTGGAGGAAATGCAAAGAATGCAACAACAACAGCAAAAGAGAGGTAAAAAGTAATTAAAGATAAAAAGTAAAAAAAATCCTGCAAATTCGGATGAAATCTGAAATTTGCAGGATTTTTTGTATTTTTACGAAAAACCAAAATCATTCATAAACGTAAGAAACAAGAAAAAATGATGGAAAACATGAAAATTACTATGCACGGAAATCCCCTGACTTTAGTGGGGACACCGATTAAAACCGGAGAAACGGCTCCGGTATTTTATGGAATAAACCAACAGATGCAACCGGTATCCCTGAAAGAATTTGCCGGAAAAGTTGTTGTGATTTCTTCTTTCCCTTCTATCGACACCCCGGTATGCTCGGCCCAGATGCACCATTTCAATAAGATGGCCTCCGAGTTAAGCCAGGATGTCGTTATTCTGGCTATTTCCTGCGACCTTCCTTTCGCCCTTCACCGCTACTGTGCCGCCGAAGGTATCGACCGGGTCATAACCTTGTCGGACTATAAAGAAACAGATTTCGGGAAAAAATACGGGTTCCTGATCGAAGAATTACGACTTTTAACCCGAGGCGTGGTCGTTATCGGTAAAGACAATAAAGTGAACTATGTAGAATATGTTCCGGAAGTAACCCACGAACCGAACTACGAAAAAGCACTGGAGGCGATAAAAAAAGCGCTGGCCTAAGTTTTATCGTTGAGAATTACAAAGTAATTCTCAACGATAAAACAGATTAGATTTGTTTCAATAAATTGATCATCTCGATTGCGGTGGTCATGGCATCGAAACCTTTATTACCGGCTTTCGTTCCGGCTCTTTCGACAGCCTGTTCGATCGAATCGGTCGTCAGGATACCGAAAATCACCGGCACCCCTGTCTGCAATCCGACATGGGCTACACCTTTGGTCGCTTCATTAGCAACCATATCGAAATGGGGCGTAGCTCCCCGGATCACTGCCCCCAGACAAACCACAGCATCGTATTTGCCGCTTTCTACCATCTTTTTAGCTACTAAAGGAATCTCGAATGCTCCCGGTACCCAAGCCAGATCCAGCTTATTTTCATCCCCACCGTGACGTACAAAAGCATCCTTTGCTCCTCCAACCAATTTAGCCGTGATAAACTCATTAAAACGGGCAGCTACCACTCCGATCCGTTGTCCTTCTGCTAATAATTTTCCTTCCAGTAAATTCATAACTTTTACACTTTTAATCTCTATTTTCAATTTCTATTCTTCTTTTTTCCAGTCATTTCTGACATGTAATATATGTCCCATCTTTTTATACTTGGTGTACATATAGAACTCGTTCTTTTCATTACAGGTCATCTCGATCGGTTCACGTCCGACCACTTCGAGTCCGAATCCATCCAATCCTTTTATCTTCAAAGGATTATTTGTCATAAGAATCATTTTTTTCACTCCCAGGTCGGCCAAAATTTCCGCACCGGTACCGTATTCTCTTAAATCAGCCTTAAATCCCAGTGCCAGATTCGCCTCGACCGTATCCATTCCCCCGTCCTGCAGATGATAGGCTTTCAACTTATTGATCAGTCCGATGCCCCGGCCTTCCTGACGCATATACAGCAATACACCCCGGCCTTTTTTCTCAATCCGGCGCAAAGCTTCCGCCAGCTGCTCGCCACAGTCACAACGCAAGGAACCGAAAGCATCCCCGGTGAGACATTCGGAATGTACCCGGCACAATACCGGTTCGCCGTCAGCGATGTCCCCTTTTACAAGGGCAATGTGATGTTCTCCATTGATTTTGTTGACATAACCATAAGCCTTGAAAATTCCGTATTTAGTAGGCATTTCAGCCTCAGTCACTCTTTCCACCAGGATCTCTGTCCGACGACGGTAAGTGATCAGGTCGGCCACAGTAATCATCTTCAAACCATGCCGTACGGCAAATTCTTTCAATTCGGGTGTCCTCATCATGGTACCGTCTTCCCGCATAATTTCACAACACAAGCCGCATTCTTTGAGCCGGGCAATACGCATCAGGTCGACGGTGGCTTCGGTATGTCCCATACGTTCGAGTACCCCGCCAGCTTTCGCCTCCAAAGGAAACATATGTCCCGGACGCCGGAAATCGGACGGTTTGGCATCGTCCTCTACACTCTTCATGGCCGTCATAGAGCGTTCCAATGCCGAAATACCGGTTGTCGTATCCACATGGTCGATCGAAACGGTAAATGCCGTACAGTGATTGTCGGTATTGTTGGCCACCATCTGTTCCAACCCTAATTTTGTCGTCAAAGCTTTGCTCATCGGCATACAAATCAATCCCTTGGCATACGAAGCCATAAAATTGACATTTTCAAGTGTAGCATGTTCAGCTGCACAAATCAGATCGCCCTCATTTTCACGATCCGGATCGTCCACGGCAATAATCATTTTACCGGCCCTCAGATCAGCAACAGCTTCCTCGATCGTACTAAATTTAAATCCTTCCATATTCTTATTTTTTTATCCTATCTATAATCAAAATCATTCTAACCGGCTTAAAAGCCATTGGCCACCAGGAAATCCAAGGTCAGTCCCCCCTTCGGTTTTCCTTGTCCCATCAGTTTCTCTACATATTTGACAATCATATCGTTTTCTAAATTCACCACATCTCCTATCTCCTTTTTCACCAGCGTCGTCTCTTCCTGAGTATGCGGAATGACGGACACTTTGAAAACCTGCTCGTCGGCATAAGCGATCGTCAGGCTCACCCCATCGATAGCCACAGAGCCCTTTTCTACAATATAACGAAGGATTTCGGGAGCAGCCCCCACCGTGAGCCAAATGGCATTTTCATCCTGTTGTTTGCTCACGATCTTTCCGGTACCGTCTACATGCCCGGCTACCAAATGACCACCCAAACGGCTGTTCAGACACAAGGCCCGCTCGAGATTCACAGGATCACCCGGCTTCAATAAGCCCAAATTACTCCGATTCATGGTTTCAGGCATCACATCGGCAGAAAACCCGTCATTCCCTTTACCAACAACAGTCAAACACACCCCGTTCGTGGCTATGCTATCCCCAATCCGCGTGTCCGCCAATACTTTCCGGGCCTCCACCTCAAGGACGACACTCTTGCTGCCTCGTTTCACCGATTTGATCTTTCCGATTTCTTCTATTATTCCTGTAAACATAGTTTGAGTTGATGAGTTGTTGAGTTATTGAGTTATTGAGTTACTGAGTTATTGAGTTACTGAGTTACTGAGTTGTTGAGTTACTGAGTTGTTGAGTTACTGGGTGATGAGTTACTGGGTTGGGGAAAACCTTTTATAAGGAAATCCTCGCCTACTTTTTCAATCGAAACGGATTGTAAAGCGATGGCCTCTTTCATCCAGGCGATACCTTTTCCTTCGACAGGTGTTTTGGCATCTTTACCTCCGATCAGTTTGGGGGCGATGAAAGCATAAACCTCATCTACCAGTCCTTGTCGCAAGAAAGCTTCGTTCAATTCACCGCCTCCTTCCAGCAAGACCGAATCGATACCGGCCTGGCCCAGTTTAGTTGTCAATGCCTGTAAATCGACCCGGTTGTCACAGCCGGGACATAAAATTGTTTCCACGCCTTTCTGTTGCAATTGTACTAATTTTCCGGCATCAGCCCGAGAGGTATGAGCGACTAATGTGCGATAGCGATCGGCAGTACGCACCAATTGACTATCGGTAGCAATTGCAGCTGTACTGTCGACAATAATCCGGACAGGTTGCCTGACCTCGCCTTTCAAACGGCAATTCAACAGTGGATCGTCGGCTTTCACCGTACCGCTACCAACCATAATTCCCATCAGCACCGAACGCATTTCTTGCACTTTCTTCCGGGATTCCTCCCCGGTCACCCAGTGTGAATCACCGGTATAAGCTGCAATTTTCCCATCCAGGGTCATGGCTGTTTTCATCACGATCCAAGGACGACGGGTAGTAATATATTTCAGAAACACCCGGTTTTGTTCCCGGAGCTTTTCTTCTTCCACTCCAGTCTCGACGACGATTCCGGCTTTCCTCAACATTTCGATTCCTTTACCGGCTACCAAGGGATTCGGATCCAATAGCCCGACGACAACACGGGCAATCCTGTTTTCAATAACAGCCTCGGTACAAGGAGGTGTTTTGCCGTAGTGACAACAGGGTTCCAGGGTCACATAGAGCGTAGCCCCTGCCGGATCTTCGGTACACTGCTTAAAAGCATTCCGTTCAGCATGCAGGCCGCCATAACGTTCGTGCCAACCTTCACCGATTATCCGGCCGTCTTTGACGATCACCGCTCCCACCAGCGGATTGGGATTCACCCATCCCCGGCCTCTGTCTGCCAATATCCTGGCACGATTCATATATTCCCGATCCTTTGTTTCCATATAAAAAAAGCCCTGAATGACTTCAGGGCATATATACGAATCATAACAGTAACGACACACGACTGTCCTGCCTCTTCTTTCATCCGGACTATCACCGTCGGTACCGGAATTACACCGGTTCAGTCCCCAAAGGGAGTCGCGGACTATCACCGCCGGTAGGGATTTACACCCTGCCCTGAAGAAACATTTCAAATACGGAAGCAAATGTAATATATTATTCCCAAAAAACAAAGGCTGCATTTCATTTATTGGTATTGAATATAGGAGAAAAATTAAAAAAAAACGATATTTGTTCCTCCAAAAGCAGATTTTTATGGTTAGTGATGAGTGTACATTATTAAAGCAATTTAAATCAGGTGAACGAGAGGCATTTGACCGATTGTTTAAAATGTATGCTCCGCAATTGGGATATTTTTGTCTTAGATTGGTTCGTCAGGAGGATGCAGAAGAGATTGTACAGGAGACATTCATAAAATTGTGGGAAACCCGGGATAAAATCAAGGTAGAGTTGAATTTTAATACTTATATCACGACTATAGCTAAAAATCTGATTTACGATATGTTTCGTAAAAAATTGGTGGAACAGCGTTATTATCAAAAATTTCAATCGTTGATTCAGGAACAATTGGCGGTTGAAAACGAACTTTTCAGAAAGAATCTTCAGGAAGTAATGTTCGATAGTATAAATAAACTTTCGGAACAACAACGGGAAGTAATGATGCTGAAATGTAAAGGTTTCAATAATGACGAAATCGCCGAATTGTTGGGGATATCGAAACGTACGGTAGAAGCTCACCTCAATAAAGCTTACAAAAAGTTAAGACAAGATCTCGGTGAAGTGAGGTATTACTCTTTTTTACTTTTCTTTTAAATTAATAATTTTTCACCGTAGGCTACGTGTGTTTGTGGAGTTGTTCGTATAAATAACAAAACAAACCACAAATGACACTAAAAGAAGTTATAAAAGTATGAATGTATTATTAGTTGATTATCAGTATTATACGCTCTAAACGGTAGAAAAGTGACCGTATGGATTCTGATTAGATACGAAAAGGTGAAGATTTAACGTATTTAACTTTCGATCACATCAGGAATCACGAAATAAGGGTTGGGAGGGGCGCTTTTAACCGACCCCATAATGTGGTGAATGGAAGTTATAGGACGAAATCCATAAAGGGGTACGGTTGAAACGACTCCCTTGAACGTAGGGTGTGATTACATGTCATACCCTTTTGTTCTAAAAAACATTTTTTGTGTAGTTTACGATGCAACATTTTGCTGTTTTTTTACTTGATAAACGCAGTTTTGTGTCAGGCTCAAACTCTCGTTTCCTGTCAAGTGATGTTGTGACTGAGTTCCGAGGTAGAGGTGACGAGATACGCATCTGGCCTCTCACCTTTGACGAGTACTTTAATGGTATTGGTGGCGATATACGCAAAGCTTGGTTGGATTACTATACTTTTGGAGGACTGCCACAAGTGGCTTTGCTTGAAACGGAAGAAAAGAAAACAGACTATTTGCGTGGTTTGTATGAGACGACCTATCTGCGTGACGTAATTGAGCGCAACCATCTGCGTAATCCTGAAGGAATGAAGGAATTGGTGCGTGTGCTTGCCTCGGGCATTGGTTCGTCAACCAATCCAACGAGAATAGCCAATACCTTTCAAACTGTACAGGGGGTAACCATAAAAAGAGACACTATAAAACAATACATTGACTATCTGAAAGACTCATTCTTGATAGAGGAAGCCTTGCGCTATGATGTGAAAGGCAGAAAATATATTGGTACCGAGACGAAATACTACTTCGCTGATGTCGGCATACGTGGAGCCATTCTCAACTATCGTCAACAGGAAGAAACGCACATTATGGAAAACATTATCTATAATGAGCTTCGCAGTCGAGGATATAATGTGGACGTAGGATTGGTTGAACTTGGTGGCAAGGATGAGAACGGTAAGTTTGTCAGAAAACAGTTGGAGGTAGACTTTGTGGTGAACCGCCCTCCATACAGAGTGTATATCCAGTCGGCTTTTCACATGCCTACGCCAGAAAAGGAACAGCAAGAACGTCGCCCATTATTGTCAATCAATGACCACTTTCGTAAGATTGTCATTGTTGGTGATGAGATTCATCGCAAGGAGGACAAACTCGGTGTGTTGACTGTTGGACTATTGGATTTTCTGACGGATAAGAACTTGTTGGAGCAAGGATAAATCTCATAAAAAATTATTTTTTACAGGCAAGATTTTTGCTTTTTGATGATTTAATAAGTAGAAACTAAAAAGCAAGAAATATGAGAATAACAAAGAAAACAATTCTGGCAATAGGTCTGATAGCCAGTTCGCTCACGTTGAACTCATGCGATTACAATGATAACAATGTGGTGTTACGGCGCCCAACTGCCCTTGTAACGGTGTATCCTTCTGCGCCTACCGGCTTCTTCATGCAACTTGATGAATCAATGTCGCTTGTACCTACCAATATGAAAGCCTCACCGTTTGGAGACAAGAAAGTGAGGGCTTTGGTGAACTATACAATAGAGGAAGAAAGCTACGGAGGCAACCAACTGAGTGTGTATGTAAATTGGATTGACAGCATCCGTACCAAACAGTCAGTAATGACGCAAGGATCAGAAGAAAAAGATGCAAAAGCATTTGGAAATGACCCTATTGAAATTGTCCGTGATTGGGTCTCTGTTGCCGAGGACGGATATGTTACGCTCCGCATACGCACATTGTGGGGAGGAATTACCAAACATGTTATTAATCTTGTGAGCGGTGTGAACAAGGATAATGTATATGAGTTCGACTTGCGCCACAATGCCCAAGGTGACACCAACGGAAGAATGGGGGATGCACTTATAGCATTTGACCTCAACTCACTATGGAAGAAACATCCTAAAGAACTGAAGATAAAACTCAATTGGCTGTCGTTCAGTGGCAAAAAGTCTGCCGAACTGTCGCTCAAAATGCATACGGTCACATCGGTGTACAATGCCGAAACACCCTCATTTTTGCATCGTATAGAATAAAAATCGAAAAAAATATTTTTCCCAGGCAAGATTTTACATTGCTCTTCATTTAAGGGAATGAGAGTACTCGAAAAAAACAATCGTGCTAAGGCTGTAGATGGACGCATACTCATGCCGTGGCGCATAAGTTAAACGACAAAATTATAGAATAAAATGAAATCAATGAAATTCTTTAAGTTTGCAACATTAATCGTTTGTGCCGTATTTGCAGTGGCATTTGCTTCATGCTCTGACGATGATGACAACACTCCCGCCATCAAGTTCAATCCTTCAACCGTTTCAGTTGCCGTTGGCGGCACAAAGAATGTAAAGGTAGCAGGTGGAGATGGTATTTACACCGCTAAATCAAGCGATGACAAGACCGCCACCGTAACTGTTGACAAGGCTACAATTACGGTAAAAGGAGTTAAGGCTGGCAAGGCTACAGTTCTTGTTACTGACTCCAAGAAGGTGACTGGCAGTTTGAGAATTACCGTGGTTGATGGTGTTGTCGTGGACAAAGCCAAGACAAGTATTGCGGTTGGTAAGGAAGATGTAGTAAACATTAGTGGAGGTACAACACCTTATACGGCTGCAAGCAAAGATGATAAGATCGCCACTGCTACCGTCAAGGACGCCAAACTTACCATAAAGGGAGTGAAGGTTGGAAGCACAACTATCACCATCACAGACAAAAACAAAAAAACTGCTACGGTAGTTGTTACAGTAACAAAATAAGAAACTCGTTGTTACGAGATAGTGCAAATGCTTTTTGCTGTATGGTAAAGGCATTTGCACTTCGCTGTTTCCAAGGCTTTTAACCCTATAAACATCATGTTCGGCATAACATTCAGAAAAGAAACGGAAGAGGAACGATGGTTGCGAAAGGCACTCGATGGCGACAATACTGCCACCGAGTGGATTTATCGCAGGCATGGGCGATATCTGTCTGCACTCTGCTCGCGCTACATTACAGAAGACGAAGACATTAAGGACGTGCTACAAGAATCGTTCATCAAGATATTTACTTCTCTGGATAGTTTCAAGTATCGTGGAGAGGGGTCTTTGAAAGCATGGATGGCAAAAATTACTCTCAATGAGATCCTGAAGTTTGTACGCAACAACAGCCGTTTGCCCATTGATAGTATCGATGATAAAGATATGAACATTGCAGATGGCGACAGTATGGAGACTGAGGACATACCTACCGATGTACTTCATCAGTTTATACGTGAGTTGCCCGATGGATACCGAACTGTATTCAATCTCTATGTCATTGACGACAAGAATCACAAGGAAATAGCCCAATTGCTGGGCATAAAGGAGAACACTTCAGCTTCGCAGCTGCACAAGGCCAAATCAATGCTGGCGCAGAAGATAAAACATTATAGAACCATCAATTCCATTTAACGTATGAAAAATAATTGGCAAAAAGACATACACGACCGTTTGGGCAACTATGAGAAAGATGCACCAAAAGGACTTTGGGAGGACATTCGCAAAGGAACGACTGATGAGAATGGTGGCTATATGCATGGCGGCAGACCTTTCAAAACCTACTGGCTACGGCGCACAGCGTATACTGCAGCCGCTGCAAGCGTGGCTTTGTTGATAGGATATTCAATATATTCTGAATACGCAAACGATGGTCAAACGCCATCAGAAATGACAAATCTACAAATAGCACATACACCAGCAGAGCCATCCCCTAAAGGCAATATCGTTGCTGATGACGGCAATAATCCTATTGCCTGCAACTCACCTGTGCCACGCATCATTACGACCATAGTACACAAATCTGTTGGTGACATTGATACATTGTTATCTTATGCTAATGATGAGAAATCTTTGGAAACAGCGTCTGACAACCGTGAGGTGGATGATGCCAACAATTCAAAAGAAACGAATACAACTGCCGACAAAGAAAATTTGCCGAAACGTGAGAATGAGAGCAAGAAAGCAAACAATTATCATCACAACAGCAATTACGGCAGTCTTGTGGCTTACAACTCTGACGCAAGGCGTCACGCCTCTTCGTCCACATCGCCACGTTGGATTGTAAGTACAAGTGCAATGGGATCGGTGGGGGCATCAAGAACCATAACATCTATTGGTGCCCCTGCTGTCGCAACTGGTCCAGATGATTCTGACTGGGAGGACACCCCTATGCTCGGCATCAACATATTCAATCAGGGAAAGGAGGTGAAGACAGAATACAAGCACCGCTTGCCTGTACGCATTGGTGTGAAAGTGGCATACACACTTAACGAGCATTGGATCATCGAAAGCGGACTTACATACACTCGTCTCTCTTCCGACATGAAAGACGGAACAAAAGAGAACTACTTTACGGGCGAGCAAAGGCTGAACTATGTAGGAATTCCTGTCAACATGAAATATAATGCATGGTCATACAAAAGGTTCAATCTATATGGCTCGGCAGGTGTACTTGCAGAAAAATGCGTATCGGGAAATGTCACGAAAGAATATGTCATCAATAATGCGACAAAGAAGAAAGAGACTGTCAACATTGACAGCAAGCCTTTGCAAATGTCTGTAAATGTGGCTTTCGGCGTGCAGTTTGACGTGCTTGACAATGTCGGTATTTATGCAGAGCCGGGCGTAAGCTATCATTTAGATGACCATTCTTCGCTCCAGACTATCTACAAGGAGAAACCGCTGAACTTCAATCTCAATGTAGGTGTAAGATGCACTATAGGTAAGTAACAATTAAGAAATATAAAATCATAAAGAATATGAATACAATAAAAACATTGGCATTAGCGACCATCATCATTGGTATGGCATCATGCGCCAGCACCCAAAAATCTCAAATGTTATGAATGCGTGGATAACAACAAAAAAAAGGTTGAGGTTGTCGTTGAACTGCACCCCGAAAGTTAGACATAAAACTTTTGGAGTGCAGTTTGCTTATGAAAAGAACATTCGCAGAAAAGTTTAACATTGTGTCTCAAGCTCTCTCTGGGGTACCCCAGAGCCACCTATGCGAACAATATCATCTAGGACAGCATTATTTGGAAGACTTGATTGATCGCTACCAGAAATACGGGGAGAACGGATTGAACCGCAAGTCCTCCATAGTTATTTCTTCTGAAAGGAAAATAGAGTTAGTGCGGGATTTTCTTGAAAATGGTGTAACTTTGCGCCAGATATGCAATGAAAATAAAATCAGCCGAACGGCCTTTGAGTCATGGGTTTGCAAGGCAAGAGTTTATGGATATGATTCATTGCGACAATATAACAGGCGTGGACGTCCACCGAAAGACCCAATGGCAAGACCGAAAAAGCAAGAGCCACAGACAGAACTTGAAAAACTTCAGGCGGAAAACCTCCGTCTGAGGGCAGAGAACGCGCTGCTAAAAAAAGTGAAGGCCTTAGTCGAGGAACAGGAAGCCCGAGCACGTCTCAATGGGCAAAAGCCATCGACGAACTAAGGTCCGAATATCCTCTTGACTTATTGTTGGAGTTAAGAAAGATGGCTCGTTCCGTGTTCTATTATCATCTTAAGCGGTTGAGAGCCGCGGATAAATATGTTAATGAAAAAGATAATATCAAAGCTATTTTCCATGAACATAAAGGGCGTTATGGCTATAGGCGCATTACCGCCGAGATGCGGAACCGTGGTTTTATAATCAACCATAAGACTGTTCAAAGACTAAGGCAGTCCATGAATATCAAAAGTCAGATACGCAAAGTGCGTTATCGTTCATACAAAGGCGAAGTCGGTAGAATCGCTCCCAATATCATTAACCGTGATTTTGCTGCATCGGCACCCAATCAGAAATGGGCGACCGATGTGACACAGATAAACATTGGTTCGACTAAGTTGTATCTGTCTCCAATCCTCGATATGTTCAATGGCGAAATCGTATCTTACAACATCTCTAAATCGCCAAACCTTGAGCAGATATATGATATGCTTGACAAAGCTTTTGAAAAATACGATAATCTTGACGGGCTTATAATACATTCTGATCAAGGATGGCAATATCAACACTTCGGATACAGACAGCGTCTTGAGGATTACAATATAATCCAAAGTATGTCCCGAAAAGGCAATTGTCTTGACAATGCCATGGCTGAAAACTTCTTCGGCATAATGAAATCCGAATTGCTTTATGCCGAGAAATTTGAGTCGCCGGAAGCCTTTATAAAGGCTTTGAATGAATATATTGATTATTACAACAATAAAAGAATCAAATCCCGGTTAAATGGAAAGAGTCCGGTACAATACCGAACTCTTTCTATAACTGGATAATGTTTAACCTGGCCAACTTTTAGGGTGCACTTCACTTTTTGGACAGCCCCTTCTTTTATCGCCTATCAGACGTTATTTCGTTTAACAATACTACTTTATATTCACCTCAATGGCTGCCGGATATATTCTTGCCGGATCATAAAAAGTGGCACAACTATTTACCATATGTTCGAGTCCAAGCTTTACTTTTCCCTGAAATGCTTTTTTACCATTGACAATCAGAGTGATTTTCTTATTCAGATCGACTAGTTCCGGACATAAATAAATCACGACCTTTCCCTTGGTTGCCGGCCGATAATCTTTTTCGAATTTCAGCTCTATTCCCCAATTAGGGTCGGTCTCGACCGTTTTATAAGTAACCAGATCGACTTTCAATGAGATTTCGTTTTCTTTTATCGCCAATTCATAATAAGTTCGGGAAGAATAGTCATCATTCGAACGTTCTTTAACGGCCAGATTATAAAATCCCTTCCGGTACATCCCGTCCATCTCGAAATTTTCCCAATTTACATTTTTAGGATAAGGGTTGCGGGTATATTGTTTCAACCAGGGAGTCGTAAGCGTATAATCGATAGCATGTCCTCTCCCTGGAATCAGTTCTATCCGATGGATATAATCTTCCGGATACAATTTCTTTAATCTTTCAAATTCATTTTTAGTATATGTTGTCAGTTTATTCCGGTAGAAACCGGCATCTGCGGCTCCGGTCAGAAAAGAAAAGGCAATATTCCGGCAGTTTTCGACAGGTGCATTTTTCAAAGGTTCTCCCCCGGCCATAGGTCCTGCTCCGGCCAGATAATCGGCATAATAAGAGGCGAGACGCTGGCTACCGTATCCCCCTTCGGATATACCGAAAAAATAGACTTTATCGGGGTTGATATTTCCGGAAACAAAAGCCAGGCGTAACAACTTTTCCCAGGCAAACTGTTTTGATTTTTGCCACCAGCGGTAATAATTACCCATATTGGGAATCTGGGGTATAAAATAGGCCGAAGGAACATCGTCGAATTTTTGGCAAAGTAAGATCCCGGTTGCCCACTCCTGGCCCTTATCACCGGAACCATGCATATAGAGGTAAAGCGGGTATCCCCCTTCAGGCCCGGGCTCTCCCTTACATCCCCAATAATAGGGCATAACAGCATGCGGTTCGAGCTCTGCCGGTAAATCCCAATTACCGGAGTTTTCCTGCTCCAATTTACCGAGTCCGATCAATTTTTGCTCGTCAAACCGATTGTTCGCTTCTACCCACGCATCCCAAACCAACTGGCGCTGACGGGCAATATCGGCCAAAGATACCGGCTTATTGTCTTGATATAAGGTTTCATCACCCGACAGGTAATTTAAAAAGAAACGAACCATTTTCTCTTTCAACGCTTTATTTTCGCCGGCAACAGCTTCGTTTTCATTTCCGGAACCGACGGCCAGAGCCGGACAAGCATACGATAATATCGGAAGTACTAAAAAGCAAAAAATTTTTAAATAGTGGGCAGTAGTTTTCATTTTATTCAGACCAGAAAATTTATAAATAGAAAAGAGGCATCACAAACGACACCTCTTTCCGAAATCTAACCACTCCTGAAAGGGTGTGAAGACAAAATTTATTGAATGACATTCAATTTTTTACCGATTTTGATAAAGGCTGCGATTGCACGATCGAGTTGTTCACGGGTATGGGCAGCCGACAACTGGATACGGATACGTGCCTGTCCTTTCGGAACGACCGGATAATAGAAACCGGTAACGTAAATATGTTCTTTCTGCAGCTCGGCAGCAAACTGCTGTGACAATACGGCATCATAAAGCATCAGTGCAGCGATAGCCGATTCAGAAGGTTTGATATCGAATCCGGCCTCTTTCAGTTTACCCCGGAAATATTCGGCATTGCTCATCACACGGTCACGCAATTCGGTACTTTCCGTCAACATATCGAATACAGCGATAGAAGCCCCGCAAATAGCCGGAGACAGAGAGTTGGAGAACAGGTAAGGTCTGGACCGCTGACGTAACATTTCAATCACTTCTTTTTTACCTGTCGTATAGCCTCCCATAGCTCCTCCCAGTGCTTTTCCCAGCGTACCGGTGAAAATGTCGATACGATCCATCACGCCGTTGTATTCGGCAGAACCACGACCTGTTTTACCGATAAAGCCGGCAGCATGGCTATCGTCTACCATTACGAGGGCATTGTATTTTTCTGCCAGATCACAGATTTCTTTCAATCGGGCAATATCGCCGTCCATAGAGAATACTCCGTCGGTAACGATAATCCGGAAACGCTGAGCCTGAGAAATTTTGAGCTGTTCTTCCAGATCTTCCATATTGGCATGTTTGTATCTGTAACGAACCGCTTTACATAAACGAACACCGTCGATGATAGAAGCATGATTCAACTCATCGGAGATGATAGCGTCTTCCTGACCGAACAAAGGTTCGAAAACACCTCCGTTGGCATCGAAACAAGCAGCATATAAAATAGTATCTTCGGTCCCGAAGAATTTAGAGATTTTAGCTTCCAGCTCTTTGTGAATATCCTGGGTACCGCAAATGAAACGAACAGACGACATGCCGTATCCCCGGGCATCCAATGCTTTCTTGGCTCCTTCGATTACTCGCGGATGGGAAGAAAGACCCAAATAGTTGTTCGCACAAAAGTTCAATACGGTTTCGCCCGTAGTCAGTTTGATTTCTGCATCCTGAGGTGTTGCGATCAGGCGCTCGGTTTTATATAAACCGGCATCTTTTATAGACTGAATTTCAGCCTTTAAGAAATCTTGAAATTTTCCGTACATAGCAGTAAAGATTATTTATATAATTTCTTCAAACTTAGAAAATATTTCAGGAAATCCCATAAAAATATCACTTAAAGATTTTTTAAAGTTACAATCCGAACCCAAATCCCCCGATTTTCTAAGAATTCGTTAGTTTCGAAAGATGCCGGTAAATATTATTTTTTACTGAGTTTTTTCAATATCGGCTCGATGATCTCTTTTTGTGAAGGACGGGGAGCATCGGCCGAAATGATATTGAAGTGTTCGTCGATCAACAAGAAACGCGGAATGCCCGTAATATCCCAACCGGATTTAGTGCGGGAGTCCTGACAGTTCAGTTCGTTGACAGCGCCATGACTACCCCGCCCGATAAAGTTTTTCCAGGCTTTCTCACTTTCATCCACCGAGATTCCGATAAACTGTACATTCGGGTATTTACTGCTCAATTCATTGAAATAGGGCATTTCTCCCATACAAGGGCCACACCAGGTCGCCCAAAAATCGACATACATCGGTTTACCTTTATAATCACTCAGTTTTCCTTTCTTACCCTCGGAAGTCACAAGATCGAGATCGATAGCCGGACGTCCTTCCATCAACTTCGCCCGGCGCTCCAAACGCCCCAGATAAGCTTCGCTGAAATCTTTATATTTCAGTTTACCGGCAAAATTTTTCAATTCCCGGTATTTTTCCGGCGTCAGTTCCCCTTCCAGTTCTTCTCCTTTTTCCAGTACTTCGACCAGTTCTGCCAAGCGGGCGGACTTCGGATAATCGAAAACTTTCAAGTTATAGCAACTGACCAGGACATCTCTCACAACGGCCACATCCAGATAATCGTCCGAACCGGCAATTTCCTGCAGAATCGGGTTCATATCCCCTTGTATAGAAGTGTAAAATTTCCCAAGTACCTGTTTGAATTCTTCCTCCGACTTACAATCGCTCAACATCGCGTCCGAATAACCGGCAAAAGACATATAGCTATTCGCCACATCAGCTTTAATCCGTTCTTTTTCGAGCAGCTTAAATTCTTTACTGACATTTTTCAACTCCTCCAACTCTTTCATACGCAGGGCAGCTAAACTATCTACCGTTTTTTTAGTCGCTTCAAAAGTCGGTCTCAGATTTCTTCCGGCCGAAAGAAAGGACCCTGCTTTCGGAAACAAGCGTCCTTTCAGATAGGTATTGGCTTCCATACCTTTCCCCTCGAATGTACTTTGCGGCTGGGAAGTACCCAAATATACTTTCAGTTCATCTCCGGGAGTCAGATACAAGGTATTTCGTCCGATACGGAAATAAGCAGGTTTGCTCAAAGGCAACACCAAATCGAAATTTCCATCTGCGTCCACGGATATTTTTATCACTCCGGCATCCGAAATCTCGCCGGCAGCTCCATCCGGAGCCATATTCACTTCTGCCGCTTTAAATTCTTTCAACGAACCATACAAATGCACCGTGTTATTTTTTTCCCCATACACGAGCAGCCCCCACATACAGAGACAAACGATCAAAATACTTTTCATTATTTTCAATTTTATCCTTATTCCTGAAACAATTTCGCTAATTTTTCATTCAACCATCCTCCACGGGCATTGGTGCTGACTACCCGGCCTTCGGCATCGACCAAAACACAGGAAGGCACACCATTGGTTCCGAAGAGTTTCATACATTCCTTGTCATAACTCTTCCCGTTCGCCCCGCAAACCTGTGTCCAAGCCATTCCTTCTTCCTTTACCGCCTTCAGCCAGGCATCCGTGTCGTCGTCTATCGAAATACTGACCATATCGAATCCCTTTCCATGGTAACGTTCATAGGTCTCTTTCAAATGGGGGATATCTGCCCGGCAAGGGCCACACCAGGATGCCCATAATTCCACCAAAGTATAATGACCTTTGCGTAATATCCCGGACAATTTCACCTTTTTCAAACCGGTGGTCAATACCTCGAAATCAGGCAATACATCTCCAACGTATAAAGGCTGGCCCAGGACAGCCTTCTCCAGCTTCTGTCCTTCCGGGGTTTTCCGAAACTCTTCCGGGAAAAGTCCGGCAACCTCCCGGGCAACCCGTCTTTCATGTGCCCGTACATTCAACCCTTTAGCCACATATACGGCTACCGGAGAGGAAATATGCCGACGAATAAAACCGACCCCGGTATAAAAGATACTGTCGCGTACGGCATCCATTTCCCGGACACAGCGAAATACGTCTTCTTCCGTTCCTTTTTTATAATAATACACATGCCGGTAAGCATCGAACAAACTATCGTTCTGCAAAACAAACGGAGTCACCCGTCGCTTATAAGCCATATACAGATCATGAGATTCCGACCCTTTCACCTGTAAACCGGCAGGAAGTTCTTTTTGCAGCTTCGAAGGCATTTCAGCAAAAGGTAAAGTGACCTGAATAGCAGCATTCTCAACATAAACCGGAATATTCAGAATTTTATCCCACCCAAAAACCCGTTGTGAGGGATCTTTAAAATAAGTAATACAACGCAATTCCGGACCGTCAACTTTCCCTTTGAACTCAAACCGTCCGTTTTTTAACCGGGTACTATCGTAATAATGAGTTTGTCCGGTATTTGTCAGAAATACCCAATGATCATCCGGAGCTCCCTTCAATTCACCCTTCAGTACAAAGCCTTCCGGCTTGCCGGTACAAGCTCCTAACATCAATAAACCAGCTAGTATAATAAATACCTTCATACGCTCTATTTTTAAATAAATACAAAATCAGTAATTTCCCCAAAATCAGTATACACTTGCTTGGCCGGATAATGCTCACTATCCCCACCGACACTTCCGGTAGACGATAAATTCAGAATGACAAAATCTCCTTTACCGTTTCCCATATCGAAACCGATACCCAAACTATATTGCACATCAAATTCATAAGCATCGAAAGCATTACTGCTGGAAAGATAGCGCTTAGCGAATTTCATCTTCACCGCCTTACCTCCGGCATGGGTATAAATAGCTGTCGCCTTTCCTCCTGCCTGCTTGAAATCCAAACGATAAACCGTATTGCCGGAAGCATAAAAAAGAAGCCCACTGTACGGAGGGGTAGAGGCAAACACTGCACTCTCGTCCAAACCTTGGGGGATATTTATGGTATAATAGCCATTAAACGAAGCATTGTCCGAATAATTAAATCCTCTCGGATTGAACTCATAGACGAAACATCTGGTATCGTTTTTCGCCAAAGCATAGGCATACACACTGGTCCAGGCAGAAGCATACTGATAACCGGTTCCCAAATACAAGACTTTCTGGTCTTCAGGCAGTTTATTGGGATTTACAGCCGACACATTTCCATCCCGGGTCGGTATAGCCTTGATCAGATTCGTATTTTCCTCGCTTTCACTAAAATACAAGGGATCGTATTTCTTTACACCCAACCCGTCACTCGTATTATAATAGAAAGCGAAACGATGTCCTGCTTCATCGTACAACAGCGCATTATTACTGATTTTAGAAGCAAGCGTGATATTTACCTCTCCTTCCAGATCAGCAGCCGGCTCATAAATTTTCCCGGCACGGGGCGACTGATAAAGCATGCCGCCGGACAGCAACAAAGCACTGGCAGTGCCATCACCATCTGCTAAAGTGATATGCTGAAAATCAAAACTATTCTGAGCTAACGGAGCTACCATCCGCGTCAGGCTGTCTTTCTTTTCAAAATGTTTCCACTGGCAATACACGCCCGATTCTACCGGATCATCCGTAATGACGGTAAACATATTCCAGCCCGATCCTGTACCATAATACTTGCAGGAAGTCGTATACGACATCAAAGCCTGCGGTTTTCCGGTAAATCTTTTTCCGGTTTCTTCATAATAAGCATCTTCCTGTACGACGATGTCTCCCCCGATATATTCGACAGAACCTAATTCAGTCTGTCCGTTTTTACGGTGTAATATCATCCACGAACCGACATAAGGTTTGATCAATTCGATGGTCGTATTGACCGGATATTCTATATCCGTTATTCTATCGTATACATTCAAACGAAAATAATGGGCATAGGCCAGATTTTTAGCCTCAGGATCGATATGAAAATTTAAATTCTGTTCCAATCCAACCGTGTCGAACTTGCCATGTCCGTAAAAATTATGATTGGTTGTCGAATGCAGCCACGTATATTCCAGATTATCCTCATTTTCTTGTAAGGACTGAGACAATTGCGGTATAATTGTAACCGTCGTATCTTTATCCAGACGCACCGAATATACTTTATTCAAAGAGACATCCAGTGTATTTACCTCCTGATAAGTATAATTTCCCTTATCATCGTAGCACGAAGCCACGAGTAATCCTAATATAAAATAGATCAATCTTTTCATACTGTTCAAATTTTAAAGTAATTCCGAAATATCCGGGATCTCGATCCATTCTCCGGTGTTCTCATCAATCAAAGGCCGGTTGGCCGGATCCGCCTTATAAGCTTCTAAATCCGTATAAAATCCGTTCGACAAGAGTATATCGTAAAACTGATTGGTCATCATCCATTCATTCAGGGAAGTCCCTCCGTATTTTGTAATCAGATACCGGGCTTTCGTCTCACTATAATCGCCGAAATACATGGCATAGTAACCGTCCCATTCTTCCTCATTGGATCCCCATAAACCGAGATTTACCGTATCTTCGGCTTTTAATCTGAAAAATTGTCTTTCTAAAGTACCCGCTTCAAAATCAGATTGGGCATAATCGAAAGTCAGATTAGCCGAATATGTAGCATTACGTGTTGCCGGACGTTTTAAAAGTATTTTTTATTAACGGTTTAACACAACCGTTTGAAGAATAAACATTTAACGGAGTATCTGAAAAGTAATGGTAACGACTTGGCAACCGTACGATTTTCAGCGTTTTGCTATGTTTTACTGTCAAATAACTCTTTATGCAAAAGTAGTCAAAATCCTTGAACAGGCAAAGAGATTAACTCCTTTTAGTCGTAATTGGTTCTATTTAGTCGTAAATAGTCGTAATTCTCTTGGTTTAGTCAAAAACACAGGTATAACAACTACTCCATATACCATATTCGGCCTTTCAAAATGATTATACCAACTTCTTTCATTTCTACAAGAATATTTCCGACCATTCGTTCCTGTTGTTCAATAGTCTTGGTTTTAGGAAGCACATCTTTGAGATAATCAAATATAGCATCGCGTTTGGCTCCAGCAGAACCAGCATTTTGAAGATACTGCAAAATCATTTGTTGGAGTTTTGCTTTATCCAAACCTCTGTTGCGGGTATAATCCGGCAACTGCTTTGTTTTTTTAGCAAGATCCAATGATATGCTATACTCGGATGTATCCCCCTCTAATAGTCCTCTGTTCAATAAAGCGAGTACATTCTCCTCGGAAATGCGATGTCCTTTCTGCACCGCATCCAAAAGGATACAATCTTCTAATGTCAATGTATCGTTATCCTTGAGCAACTGAGTATATTTTTCATTGATGGTATTTCCATATATCGTTACGCCAACCTCTTTGTTCAACATGTCAATTTCATAGTCAGGCATCGGGAAATGACGACGCCTTTGCTCGTTGAACATCTTCTTGATACCACGACTTACGGTGTCTATCATATTGAAGTTTACCATTGCACGGCAAAGACATTCATTTCGGAAATGCCGTTGCGGACCTTTGGTCTCCAATGCCTTTTGCAAAGTGCCTGGAATGAAACTACCTCCGTTGGCATAATACAGCCATCCGGGATTCTCCACAAAATTGATGCGTTGCTGTAATGTATAATCCTGATGAGCGATTGCATTGTGCAGTGCCTCACGAATGGTGTAGTCATCGTATTGCTTCATTGTCTCAGGAAACAATGTTCCTCCGGGCAATTCTCTCATTGTAAGATTGTGTATCTTACTCAATATCTTATCAACTGTATTATTTTTTAGTTAAAACCTTCCCTCTATCTTATTCCGTACTCCTCGATCTTACGGTAAAGGGTTGTCAGGCCGATGTGCATCAAACGGGCAGCCTCGGTCTTGTTTCCTCCGGTATATTGCAATACTTTCCGTATATGTGCTTTTTCCACCTGGGCCAGGTCGAATTCAGAGTATCCTTTTCCGCCTTCACTTTCCAAAACCGACTGCTGAATATCGAAGGGCAAATCGCTTACAGTCAATACCGCACCGTCGGCAATGATCATACTTCGTTCGATCACATTACGTAATTCCCTGACATTTCCTTTCCAGACATGTTTTTTCAAGGTTCCCAAATATTCAGGTGTAATCTCTTCTATCTTTTTCCCCACACCCGGTCCGAACATTTTCACGAAAGCCCGGACATACAATTCGATATCTTCTATCCGTTCACGCAGAGGAGGGAGTTGAATCCGAAAAACAGACAAGCGGTAATACAAATCTTCACGGAAATGCCCGGCCTCGATCTCTTTCTGAAGGTCTCGGTTCGTAGCGGCTATAATTCTGACATTTACTTTAATAGGACGGGTATCCCCCACTTTTATGAACTCGCCACTTTCCAGTACCCGTAGTAGTTTCGCCTGCAAATCGAAAGCCATTTCACCGATCTCATCCAGAAAGATCGTTCCCTGATCGGCTTCCTCGAACAGTCCTTTCTTTTCCTTCAAAGCCCCGGTAAAGGCCCCCGCTTTATGGCCGAAGATCTCACTCTCGAGCAGTTCTTTGCTAAAAGCCGAACAATTGACCGCCACAAACGCCTTGCCCGCCCGGCTACTATGCTGATGTATGGCCTGAGCAAAGACTTCTTTGCCGGTTCCTGTCTCACCGGTCAATAATACAGGTACATCCGTCACAGAAACTTTTCTGGCCAACTCTACAGCCATCCGGATAGGCTTCGATTTCCCGAGAATCGACTCAAAGGAATACTTTTGTCCGACCTGTTTCTCCAATTGTTGCAAACGCCTGGCCATCTCTACTTTTTCCATAGCACGGCTGAGCAAAGGAATAATTTTGTTATTGTCGTCTCCTTTGGTTATATAATCGAATGCACCGTTTTTTATCGCTTGTACTCCATCCGGGATATTCCCATGGGCGGTCAGCAGGATAATCTCGGTCAAAGGTCCGAGCCGCTTCATTTCTGTTGTAAGATCGACACCGCTTCCATCCGGTAAGCGGACATCACAGATGATCACATCGGGATTTTGCTGTTCCACTTGTTTCAACCCAGCCTTACAACTGTCGGCCTGAATGACTTCATAACCTTCCAATCCAATAATACGGGCCAATAGTCCCCGTAACTGATTTTCATCATCGATGATTAACACCTTACCCATTATACCCAGAATTAAATCGGTCTACAAACTTTATGAACTTAAATTAATTATACCTACTTCTGTTCGTAAAAGTAAAAAGTAAAAGACAAATGCCCAAAGGTTTGACCGGAAAATCCTAAATTTGCCGCATGGATTCATTGATCGATTTAGGATATTGGGGATTATTTATCGGTTCTTTTCTGGCTTCTACCCTCATTCCGATGAGTGCGGATGTATTACTGGTGGGTATCCTGGCTCTAGGCGGAAATGTATGGGCCTGCCTGGTTATCGCCACAACCGGTAATTGGCTGGGAGGACTCACTTCATACTGGATCGGTTGGCTGGGCCGCTGGGAATGGATCGAACGCTGGCTGAAGGTGAAGGAAGAAAAGCTCCTCCGTCAGAAAAAAAACATAAACCGTTATGGAGTATGGCTGGCCCTGTTTACCTGGCTTCCGCTTATCGGTGACTTATTGGCCGTCGCCCTGGGATTTTACAAAATCAAACCTTATGCCTCGGCCATCTACATGCTAATCGGCCGTTTCGCCCGCTTCCTGCTTTGGACCTGGCTCTACCTGCAATACGGAGAACGATTTTTTTAAACTTTCTCTCTTTACCGCCCCCTCTCACCATTTCCACTATTTTTTTCTGTTCTCTTGCTCTCGCCGTTTTATCTGTCGTCACCGTTTTATCCGTTTCCACCGTCCCAACAACTTTCCTTCCCCCTTTACGTATTTGTAAGAGCACGATCAAACCTCTGCAAATGGGACATGACTTTATCATATTAGCGACCACCGAATTTTGGGAGCATTATGGCTATTTAGGATTGTTTGCCGGTTCGTTTTTGTCTGCACTTTTTATTCCTTTAGGTGCAGACCTATTATATGTAAGTATGTTAGCTATGGGATTCAACCCCTGGCTCTGTCTTTTCGTAGCGACAACCGGTGGTTGGATCGGAGGATTGGTGATTTATGGAGTCGGTTATGCCGGCAATGCCACCCGGATACGGAAATTATTCCATATCAAAGAAGAACAATTGCTGAAACAGAAAAATAAAATCGAAAAATACGGGGGCCTGATGGCACTCCTGGTCTGGATTCCCGTTATCGGCGATATTTCGAATGTAGCACTCGGCTTCTATAAGACGAAACGAACCCATACTTTTATCCTGATGTTTATCGGCAGAATGTGCCGCTTTCTGCTATGGACGCTATTGTTCCTGATCTTTTCAAGCCGTTTTATCAAATTTTTCGATAAACTCTGATTTCCAATCAAAAACTACCGATCAAAGAAGTCAGATTAGAGGTAAATAAGCGAACGGCTATTGCCAACAAGATAATACCGAATAATTTACGCATTACGTACACTCCGCTTTTACCGAACAGACGTTCTACATAATACACATAGCGCAATACTAGATACACCAATGCCATATTCATCGCGACAGCGATGATGATATTGAGAATATTATATTCCGCCCGCAACGACAACAAAGTGGTAAACGAAGCCGCCCCGGCAATCAAAGGAAATACCAGCGGAACGATCGTAGCCGACCCGCAAGGACTATCGTTTTTAAATATCTCGACACCGAAGATCATCTCTACCGCTAAAACCAGCAACACCAAAGCACCGGCAACGGCAAAAGAAGAAATATCGACATTGAATAATCCCAATAATGCCTGCCCGATAAACAAAAAGGCTACTAATATAACAAAAGAAATAATAGCTGCCTTTCCAGCCTCTATTTTCTGATTCTTTTCACGCAAACTAATGATAATCGGAATGGCTCCCAGAATATCGATTACAGCAAACAGTACCATAAAAGCACTGATAATTTCTTTAAAGCTAAAATAAATGTCCATCGTGTGTATTTTTATCAACAAAAGAGCCGTTTTGTTTAAAATAAAACAATCAAACCCTTCGCAGTTAAATTTAAGACAACAAAAATACTACTTTCTAAAGAAAAAACAGGTACTTTTCCGATAAATTTTAATTCCGGATTCCGGGACGGACCTTTCATCCCGCTTTCGGTCCGTTTCTCTTTTTTCTTCCTACAGCAAGTTAATTTTTATCCGCTACAACAGCCTCCATTTCTGCTTTACTCCGGCTATTGGTTACCAGATAGACCCCTCCGAATATCAAAGCGACTGAAATGATTTTCACAAAATTAAAAGTATCCATCCCCCAACACACAGCAACAATACTAGCCACCAAAGGCTGAACATAATTATACATACCGGCAACAGTCGGGCGTAGATTTTTTTGCCCGATGACTATCAACACATAACTAATAAAAGTACTCCCCACCACGATAAATACCAATGCTCCGATTTCAGTGTTTTGTAAACTCTTCCACTCCGTATGGAGCAAATCATTATAAGAGAAGGGTAAAGCACAAATAAAAGCATAGGTAAACATCCATTTCATAATGGTAATCAAGGAATATTTATTCACAAAATTTTTAAACAACACAAAATAAAGAGCATAACTAAATTGTGCCAACAGCACCAATAAATCTCCCCAGATATAATGATTTCCAGCCGCTTTAGCCTCCGAAACCTGATGGCTCCCTAAAATCAGCAACAACGCCCCGGTAGCTCCGACTGCAATCCCCAGTACTTTTTTTCCTGTTATCGGTTCTTTCAAATAAATCGCCGCTAAAACCATGGCGAGCAAAGGCATACTGGTGGTGATGATGGAAGCATCCACCGGAGAAGTCAGTCCTACCCCGAAAATAAAACATCCCTGATTAAAAACAATAGCCAGGAGAGATGCCCCCAACAATTTTAATAAATCTTTAGGAGCCACCCGTTCAGGTTTCTGAAAGAATGAAGCGATCCAAAACAGCACCATAGCCCCCGTAATCCTTAGATCAGTTACAACGAGAGGAGTAACCGCACCTCCTACCATCACAAATTTTGCCACGGGAGACATCAATCCCCACATCACATTAGCCCCCAACATCGAGCTATGGCCTTTCAATTTCATCAGATTCATATCGGAATAAATTAAATACAAAAAAGAACCGACTTCAGTCAGTTCTTTTGAGTGTAGCGCTAAGGGGAATCGAACCCCTGTTTTAAGAATGAGAATCTTACGTCCTAACCCCTAGACGATAGCGCCATTTCGAGTATTTTAAAAAAGCCTGCTTTTGCAGACTTTCCCCAGAGCTGTTAGTGAGATTTGAACTCACGACCTCTTCCTTACCAAGGACAATTCCATCACGCCAGACACCCACTAATATGCTATATAACAACACATTAGTTTCAGAACAAACAATAACGGTTACAAATTGGTAACAAAATTAGTATTTATGCCAATATGTCAGTGCAAATTAAACAAATTAATTATCTAAAAATCTATGTCGCACTTCACCCTATTTATTTCTTAATATAAATTCCCTGAAATGCGATTGGTAAAATTCTCTTCTAAAGAGGGCTTTTCCGACGGTTTTAACTGGTGTCCATAATGCTTGATTTAAATTGAAAACTTTTAATCCAAGATGTATTGTTGAACTCGATTCAGCTTAAAGGTTTATTTTTAAGTGGTATTTATATCTGCTTAAAAATACCTCCACTAAACACGTAGCGTATTACTTTTAGTATACTCCGTTTTAAAGTAAAATAATAATAGATAAACATCACAGCAAAGAAACAAAGTCCACCTAAGGGTATTAGCCAACCCAACAGCATGTAATAATCTATTGTTACAATAGAGAAATCCCAATCATTCTCAGAAACGATATATAAATATACTCCTATCATGTATAATAGGTATGGAATCCAAAACCGTTTAAGTTTTTTACGAGGAAATACCTTGTAATATGTGCAAAATATCAACAGATAAGCAACAATACAAACATCTACGGATAATCTTAGAAGGCTAAATCGAGAAGAAGGAACTAAAGGTGTTACTAATAACCATTGTATTATTATCATTTGTATTAAATTGAATCTCCTAAAAAAAACTTTTAGGGTTCGTTTTCATGTGACGTATCTTAGAGAATGTCTAAGAATAGTTTATTAATGCTATGGTTAATCTTGTTCTTTGATTTCAAGGTCTTCTGGAAGCAATTCAAACGTCCATTCGTGATACGTATATTTCCCCTCTTTCCATTCCCGCTTTTGCCAATACTGCTCATTGAAAAATTGCTTACCGGAATCATTCCGTTGAGATTGAACCCAAGTTCTAAGGAGGACATTATTCGAATCAAAAATTGTTAATGAATCCTCTAAGACAATAGCATCTAAAATCCAATTGAACATATCGGGTGTCTCTTCAAAACTGGAGATCCCAGCTCCATATACAGTAATAGTACTATCATTAGGAACAATATTGTAATTTGGCGAATCGAAATTTTTCAATAGAATAATAGTACTACCGGTACTATTTTTTAAGAACCATTCACATTTATTTCTCGGATCTCTATAATCTGATGGATTACAGGCTATCAAAAATATAAATATACCTACCCAAAATAATTTAAAATCCATACCTGCTGAATTTGGCAATTATTGAATCTTTCTTTGAAGGATATCTTGAAATCATCTTTTGCTTCAAAAGAGCATGTGAAGTGACATCTGAAGACAAACAATCAAAAATCTGTTTTTTGGTTAAAATCTTTTCTGTCATGAGATCATATAATAAATTTGGTTGGAACCATTTACTTTGACCATTTTTGGGTTTTTGTTGATATTTTTCGTAAGTTCGAATATATCCCATCGCATATCCCCACATTTCACCAACTCCACAAAAACCTGAATTATTACAACTTGCATCTCCATAAGGGTGGTCATATTTTTTGCCATACGTAATGATATAATTGACATATTTTGCCCAAAAAGCACTTCCCACTTTGTTGAAATGGCTGGCATGGGATAATTCATGATTTACACTTTCATATATATCGTATGTATTATAACCACCTCCTGTTCCAATGACAATATCCGGCAAAGCAAATTTAAGAAGAGTATTTGTATATGTCAATAACCTTCCAGCAGTAATATTGATAAAAAAGTTAGACCATCCTGAATTTGAGCTATAACCGATAGGATGCCATACACGCCGGAGCCTTGGAGCACAACTTGCATTGGATTGATGTCTGAAAACCCAGATTCTGGGATTGTGTGGTGGTAGTCCGATACCGTCTTTTTTGGCATTCTGATAATATTCAAAGCCCGCATTGTTCACAGAACACCAATCCCATGCTTTTGCATTAGTTCCGAAAGTCCGGTCATGTCCTCCTTTTGAATGCCATCCCATATTGTAATTGGCCGCTGCAAAAGGTCCCCAATTTCCCCAGATAGTAAAGCCTTGTGAATTGTCAAATACAACTGCATAGTGCGGTCCGATACGGAATTTACTTCCCATGCTATAATAACCGTTTTCATCGGTGAACGCCGTAGACCATTTGACAACGGTATGACAACGTACCTTGACTCCTTTAACAGGAACATCCCTCCTTAAATAGGTATCATACACTTTTAGGGTACCGGTAGGACGTTTCCTTTTCCATGACCGTGTTTCCGGTTCGTTGAACTTGCTTTCAAATTTTTTAATCAATCCTGCATTTTCAAAAGCCTTTTGTTCGAGCAATTCAGCAAAACTCATATCTCCAGCACGTGTTTCAACGCTATCGTCTATTCCGTCATCAATCCATTCATCATCCAAGTCATCTTCATTGGGAATAAAGCATTTTTCCAAAATTTCATATTGTATTGCCGGAAATTCATAATCGGGCTTTACAGTGGTATACAACCAAGTGATTTGTCCTTCCGGAATACTTGGATCATGGTAATATGTACCTTCGACCTCAATATCATAATCCAAAGGATAATCGAATAATTCCAGAAGGGTATCCTTTTGTAACTCCAATAATTCAGTGGAATCTTTAGGTAAAAAACGCACATATAAATCTGTTGTTTCTATCTTGAAATCTCCGGCAGCCCGGGTTTTTATCAAGTCGGCATAAGCCTTTTCCATATTCGCTATCGAATACGGGTTTTCAAGTTTTTCTCCCAAAACCATCATCCCGTCTGTTTCTTTCTGTTCTTTAGGGAAATTGGTTGAATCGTCATTTTCTGCTATAATTTCATTGTCCTGCGAACAGGCAGCAAACAAGAAAATGAATGGAATAAATAAAAGAATTTTTTTCATGACATTAAATTTAGTACCACAAATTATAGAATATGAAACCGGTTTTATTCTATCTTGTAGTCAAAATTATAGCAATTCTTTCGAATTACAGGTGTAAACTTATTCAGTGATGACAAAGTAAATTTGTATTTATCACGTGTATTGAGTCGTCCAAGATCGGATAATTCGTTAATGATTTTTTGAAAGTATTCTTCTACTGTCATTGCGGGTTTCTTTTTTATTCCGATAATATCATCGATCGAATAATTTTTCCCCTGAATTTTATATTCTAACTCCCGTTTTTTAAATTCCTGAATCTGTTTATCCAAAAGATATTGCAAATGTTCCTGATTAGGGATACCATTCTTCAAGCAGTTATTATCGAAATCCCAATAATCGACTTTAATTCGTAAACCAGAAGTAATTTTTCGGACAATGCCATTATGATATAAACGAATTATTATTGCCACCTCATTCTGTTTTGAAATTCTGTCTCTCCGACAAATAGCTGATATTTCCATAAAATAAAGCAAAAACGACTGACAGAGAATAGCCTAAATAATATGGAGGGCTATAAAAGTGGGTACAAATTGGTAACAAAACCCACTCTACGCCAAAATCGATATATTTGTATTATATTATATATCAATGAATTACCAAAACCAAGATTGAAGAACAAAAAAAGAACCGACTTCAGTCAGTTCTTTTGAGCGTAGCGCTAAGGGGAATCGAACCCCTGTTTTAAGAATGAGAATCTTACGTCCTAACCCCTAGACGATAGCGCCATTTCGAGTATTTTAAAAAAGCCTGCTTTTGCAGACTTTCCCCAGAGCTGTTAGTGAGATTTGAACTCACGACCTCTTCCTTACCAAGGAAGTGCTCTACCCCTGAGCTATAACAGCATTCACTTTTACTTTCGTTCAGGCTACCCTTATTTGAAAGCGGTACAAAGGTAGTGGTTTTACAGTAGAATACAAATTTTTTGTAGTATTTTTTTTAGATTTCGATCAGTTTTTATCAATAATTGAAATAAACTACTGAAAATCAATAATAAAATAAGCAAAGCAGTTTCCGGTATTCGTGTTCGGGTCCCTGAACACGAATACCGGAAACTGCTTTGCTTATCCTCCCTTAGCGTCTCGGAATATCGACCGAAGTTTCTTTTTGACCTTTAAGATGCTCAGAAAAGAAATCCACCAGCCGCCAATAGAAATATTCGTCCATATCTCCGAAACTATGACGTTGCCCCGGAAGAATCAGCATCTCGAAACGCTTATTAGCCCGGATCAAAGCATTCACAACACGGATCGTATTCGCATCATGGACATTATTATCGATATCACCATGTACAAGCATCAAATGACCTTTCAATTGCTTAACAATTTCGGGATTCGTAGCTATTTTATAAACAAAAGTAGTATCTCCTTTTTCCGAAACGACCTCTTTCACGCCATGATGTGTCTCGCTCCACCAACGGTTATAAATCCGGTTGTCGTGGTTCCCGGCACAGGATACCGCAGCTTTATAAAAATCGGGATATTGACAAATTGCAGCTGTAGACATAAAGCCACCTCCCGAATGACCGTGTATGCCGACTCTGTCGATATCTATAAACTTATGGCGGGCAGCCAATTGTTCGACGGCCACCTTATGATCGGCCAAAGGATAATCACGCATATTCCCATAACCATAATTATGATACCATTTGGAGCGGGAAGGATGTCCACCCCGCTGTCCTACTGAAATCACAATGAATCCGGCCTGAGCCAAACGATCCGTCCGTACACTCATCCGGGTAAAAGGGTAATATACAGCTTCAACCTGGGGGCCCGGATAAACATAATCGATAATGGGATATACCTTGGTCGAATCGAAATCGTAAGGTTTATACATCACCCCGTATAAATCCGTCACCCCATCGGCAGCCTTGACGACAAAAGGTTCCGGAAACCGATAACCGGCCGCTTTCAATTGCGAAAAATCACTCTCCTGGATAGTCATCACTTTATTCCCCTCCCGGTCTAACAGATCGGCACAAGGAATCGTATTCACCCTCGAATAATTATCCACAACGAAACGGGCATCGTCATCTATTTTTACTTTATGAAAATACTCCCCTTTTGTTATCCGTTTCAGTCCACTCCCATTTACATTCACTTTATACAACTGTTCATAATACGGATTTTCTCCCTCTTCCTTACCATTCCCCACAAAATAGATCGTCCGTGTAGCTTCATCCACTTTCAGCACCTGCTCCACATGCCAGGGGCCTTTCGTGATCCGGTTTTTAAGATTTCCCTGATCATCGTATAAATATAAATGAGCCCATCCGTCACGTTCACTCCAATGAATCAACTCCTTACCCTTATTCAAGACAGCCAAAGGCCGCGTTTCCTGATAAGTATTCATCCGCTCCTGAATAATCGGCACAATCGAATCCTGCCCGATCGTATAAGAGCAGATATCAATACGATGAAGGTCCCGGCTACTACGAACCAGAAAAAAACGGTCGTTATCTCCCAGCCAAACCGGTGATACATACTCCATGTCCCGCTGTTTCTGTTCTGCAGGTTTATAGGATAAACTCAAATTTTGATTTTTAAACGCCGCTACTTTTATTTCCTTACGAACATTATTCTGCATATCGAATACATAAAGATGCTCCTCAGGGGCTTCCATCTCTCCAGGCATCTGATATTTATAAGTTTCCAACGTAGGACGTGGCTGAGCGATAGAATTGATCACCCACAATTCCTTTACTGCCCGGTCGTCGGATACCGTTACCGCAAAGTGTCTGGAATCGGGAGACCAACATCCCGATACCCGCCGGCGTTTACCGTTGCAAAGCGTATCGGTATTCAACATACTGTAAGGAATGCCATAACCGAAATCCTTCACTCCGTCTTGTGTCAATTGAATCTCGAGAATCGTACTGTCCTTCTCGTTTTTCCGGGCTTTCTCATAATCTTCCCGACTCATCCGGAAAAGGTTACAATCCTTAGCATATATCACCGTCTGGCCATCGGGAGAAAAATTTCCCCATCCCAATTTTTTCGGTTCCTTTTCCTGTCCTTTCAGATGAGTAAGTTTACGGGAAGGATAATCATAAGAGAAATAAAAGACTTCTTTTTCTCCTTTCTTCTTGTCTTTCTCCTCTTTTTTCGGTTTCACTTCTTGCGAAGATTCCACCTCAAAAGTAAATGTCCGGCCATCTTCTTTTGCCTTGAGATTACGTACCGGCAGATGACGGGCCTCGAAAGGATCATGAACGATCTCTGTCAGCTGAGCAGCCAGTTCATCCCGGTCGAACAGCAGATTTTTGGTACGCGCAGCCGGATCGACCACATACCAAAAAGTTCCTTCACTCGTTTTATACTCGAACCAGAAACGATTTCCTTTCTGAAACCAATGCGGATCGACCAAAGTAGAAAACAACATATTCTTCAGCTTATCTCCGGTAAACTTTTCTGCCTGCAAATATTCAGGTAACCTCTCTTGCGAAAATACCTTACCGGCACAACAGAGGCCGATAAATAAAAAAATAATAATCCGATTTTTTTTCATATAATAACCATTTCAACGTTGTGTACAAAAATACACATTTTTAGGGATTCCGGGACGGGTCTGTCCCGGAATCCCTAAGGAAGTTCCCGAGCGAGATAAGGAGCAGTAACGGAATTTGTGGATTCCAGTAAAGCTGAAGGAGTTCCGGCAAAAAGTTTTTCCCCTCCCATCAGCCCTCCCCCCGGCCCCAATTCGATCACATAATCCGCAGCTTTTAAGACATCCAGGTTATGTTCGATGAGATAGATTGTATTTCCCTGATCGACCATCGTATCGAAAAGCCGGAGAATATGGTGGATATCTTTCACATGGAGCCCGTCGGTGGGTTCGTCTAAAATGAAAACCTTACCTTTACTATCCAGGTATGAAGCCAATTTGACCCGTTGCAGTTCACCTCCGGAAAGGGTAGAGAGGGATTGATTCAAGTGGAGATAACCGAGCCCGACTTGCATCAAAGGCCTGAGTTTTTGTTCTATACTACTACCTTCAAATCGAAGGGAAGCTTTACGTACCGTCAAGTCCATCGTTTCTGCTATATTAAAGCCATCGACCCGATATTGCAGAACTTCCTTCGAATAACGCAAACCTCCGCAGGCCTCACATACCGTCTCGATCGAATCCATAAACGCCATGTCGGAAACAATGACCCCTTTTCCATTACAAAGTGGACATCCCCCCTTTCCGTTAAAAGTAAACATACTCAGGCTAGTTCCACACCGGCGGGTAAAGAGTTTTCGGATATCGTCAGCTACACCGAGATAAGTTGCAGGAGTAGAACGCAAGCTGATCCCGATACTCTTTTGACTGATATAGACCACTTCTTCCGGGTAATTCTCCCGGAAACATTGCATCAGAGAACTTTTTCCCGATCCGGCAACTCCGGCTACAACTGTCAGTATCCCTAAAGGGAATCGGATAGTCAGGTCCTTCAAATTATGCATCCGGGCATGCTCTACGGTAAACCAGGCAGTAGGTTTCCTGAACTGAGCTTTAAGGGGCGTTTTTCCGGCTATCATTTGTCCGGTCAGGGTATTACTCCGGAGGAGGCCCGGATAATCTCCTTCATACAAAATATAGCCTCCTTCAACTCCCGAGCCTGGTCCAAGATCGACAATATGGTCCGCAATTCGGATCAATTCCTTGTGGTGTTCGACCAAAAGTACCGTATTTCCATGGTCCCGGAGTTTTCGAACAGATTCCTTCAAGAGATGGATATCATGGCTATGTAAACCGACACTGGGTTCATCCAGAACATAAAGGATATCGGATAATCCGGAATTAATGTATTTCGCAATTTTACAACGCTGCGCTTCTCCCCCGGACAGAGTTCCCATACCCCGGTCGAGTGTCAGATATCCCAAGCCGATTTCCAATAAGGCGGTTAAACGGGTTTGTAATACCTGTTTCAGATCTCCAGCCAAAGAATCGGTGACTCCTTCAAGCCAAATAAGCATTTCGGGAATGGGGAGTTGTGTAACCTCTGCAATATTTTTTCCTCTAATCCGACAAGTCAATACGATGGGATTCAACCGGGTACCGCAGCAATCGGGACAGACTCCCATCGTTACCATAGGCTCCAGAAGCTTTTGATGTAATTTTCCTTCCTCTGAATTGATAATACTACGATACATCCGGGTCACCAGACCTTCGTACTTCGCTGTTTTAGGCCAATTGGAAGGAGGATTCTTCAATTTGATTTGAGGAGAATATAAAAACAGTTTCAGTTCTTCCGGTGTATAATCTTTTATTTTCTTATTCAAATCGAATAATCCGGAATGGGCATATCTGATCCAGCGCCATTCACCCGGTTGAAAAGCTGCATAATGAATCACATCCGGGTCATTCAGCGATTTGTCGAAGTCCACCAACTTATGTACATCGAGTTCTCTGACTTCTCCCAGTCCGTCACAACGGGTACATCGGCCTTGAGGGTGATTGAAAGAAAAAGTATCGGAATAGCCGACATGGGGTGAACCGATCCTCGAGAACAACAAACGGAGGAGGGAATAAATATCGGTGTAAGTACCTACTGTCGAACGGGCATTGGCTGTCGGTTTTTTTTGGTCGATTACGATGGCTACCGGCATATTCTCAATCTTATCGACATGAGGCCGACCGTATTTAGGCAGATACTGCTGAACAAAACTAGGAAAGGTTTCATTCAATTCGCGCCGGGAAGTCGCCGCTATCGTATCCAGTACCAACGATGATTTTCCCGATCCCGATACACCGGTAAAAATCGTGATTTTCTTTTTAGGGATTTGTAAGGAAACATGCTTCAAATTGTTTTCATAGGCCCCTTTAATGACGATGTATTCTGTTCCAGCCATAGCTTATTTCGATTAAAGTCCGTAAAGTTCAGTTTATAAAATTCATCGTCCCGATAAATTCAGGACAAATATAGGGCAATCGGTTTGTTTTAAATTCTACCCTCACCCAATATTTAAGTCTGAACTTTTCATTTTGGCCATTGTTTCTGTATCTTTGCCATCATCAGAAGTTTTTTAGTGACCATTTTATGAAGAGAATATTTTTATGTTTGTATTTTTTGCTGACACTAGCAGCAGGATTACAGGCCGAAAATCTGGTAGAGGCAACCTATAATCTAAGGAATGCCTATCGGAGTGATTCTTTGAAAGGCAATGACTGGGGACAGCATTATCCTTATATTGCCGGGGTAGTACAGTTCTACGGATTCGATATATTCGGAACTCAGGAAAGCTTCTGTGATCAATTACAGGATTTAAAGCGAACTTTACCCGAATATGATTATATCGGAGCGAGAGGTGACGATGGAAAAAAAGCGGGCGATACACAGGAAAAAGTCAACACTGCCGGTAACTTTCCGCAAGAAGTGTTTTCGGATAAATATACAGCATATACTCCATCGGATCATTTTCCGGTGATTTAATTGTTAAAGAACAAAAATAAACAAATATGGAATATCATATAGATCCCGTTGATTTTATCGTAGGAAAGACCGGAGGAGAAAACCGGGCGGTACGCAACCTACTCGATTTATTTGCAGAAGGGGCTACGATTCCTTTTATTGCCCGGTACCGTAAAGAGAAAACCGGTAATATGGATGAAGTACGAATCGGGGAAATCAAAACTTTATATACTCAGTTTCAGGAACTCGAAAAAAGGAAAAATGCTGTTTTAGATACGATCCGGGAACAGGAAAAACTGACTCCTGGTTTAGAAAAACAGATCCGGGAATGTCAGGATATCCGGATACTGGAAGATCTCTATCTGCCCTTTAAACCTAAAAAGCAAACCCGGGCAGCGAAGGCCAAAGCGAAGGGATTGGAACCGCTGGCAGCTCTTCTGATGCGGCAGGAAAACGGGGATATTGCGGTCAAGGCAGCCCGTTTCGTAAAAGGTGAGATACAGGACACAGAAGAAGCTTTACAGGGAGCCAGGGATATCATGGCCGAATGGGTAAACGAGAGCGAAGCGGCACGTAACCGGGTTCGCCGTCTGTTGGAACGGGAGGCGGTTATCACGGCCAAAGTAGTGAAAGGCAAAGAGCAGGAAGGTGAAAAATATACCGATTACTTCAATTTCCAGGAAAGTCTGAAACGTTGCCCTTCTCACCGGATACTAGCTATCCGGCGTGGAGAAGCAGAAGGGATTCTCAAAGTTTCTTTAAGCATCGACGAAGAGAACGCCTTAAAGAATTTAGAGCGGATTTTTATAAAAGGAGACAATGAGAGTGCCCGGCAAGTCTGGCTGGCAATGAAAGACGGCTACAAAAGATTGTTGTTTCCGTCCATCGAAGCCGAATATATGACCTTATCCAAACAGAAAGCAGATAGCGAGGCTATCCGGGTCTTTGCAGAAAATTTACGGCAACTGTTACTCGCTTCTCCTTTAGGTAATAAACGGGTATTGGCTATCGATCCGGGATTTCGTACAGGTTGTAAAGTGGTATGCCTGGATGAAACCGGCAAACTGGTTCATAATGAAAATATTTACCCCCACCCTCCCCGCAATGAGTATAAGCAAGCGGCAGCCAAAGTGACGAATATGGTAGCGACCTACGACATTCAGGCCATCGCTATCGGGAACGGTACGGCCGGACGGGAAACAGAAAAATTTATCCAGACATTACGCTTCGACCGGAAGGTACAGGTGTTTGTCGTCAGTGAAAGTGGGGCTTCCGTTTATTCGGCCTCTAAAATTGCCCGGGAAGAATTTCCGGAATACGATGTGACGGTGCGGGGGGCCGTCTCGATCGGCAGACGATTGATGGATCCTTTAGCCGAATTGGTCAAAATCGATCCTAAATCGATCGGTGTCGGACAGTATCAGCATGATGTGGATCAAGGCGGACTGAAAGAAGCGTTGGATCGGGTTGTCGAATCGTGTGTGAACAAGGTCGGAGTGAATGTGAATACCGCCAGTAAATATTTGCTGACCTATATTTCCGGTTTAGGACCGGCCTTAGCTGAAAACGTGGTGGCTTATATTCAGGAAAACGGAGCGTTGAAAAGCCGTGAAGAACTGAAAAAAGTGAAACGTATGGGAGCGAAAGCTTTTGAACAAAGTGCCGGCTTTCTGAGGATCGAAGGGGCCGGAAATCCTTTGGATAATTCTGCTGTTCATCCGGAATCGTATTATATCGTTGAAAAAATGGCCCGCGATCTGGGTGTCGGCGTTCATGAACTGATCGGAAACGAAACACTGTGTGGCCGGATAGAACCTCAACGGTATGTGGATGAAAAAACGGGCCTGCTGACCCTGAAAGATATTGTGGCAGAATTGAGAAAACCGGGGAGAGATCCCCGGACAATGGCGAAAGTATTCAGTTTTGCCGAAGGCATTTCAAAAATCGAAGATCTGCAGGTGGGTATGGTAATTCCGGGAATCGTTACCAATATTACCGGTTTCGGAGCTTTTGTCGATGTCGGAGTGAAACAGGACGGTTTGGTACATATTTCAGAAATTGCCGATCGTTATGTAACCGATCCTGCAGCAGAACTGGTACTGAATCAACAAGTGATGGTAAAGGTTGTACAAGTGGAACCCGGGCGTAAACGAATCGGCCTTTCAATACGCCAGGCGCAGAGTAAAGATTAAATTTAAAATCCATAGATTTATGAAAAAACAGTTGTTTTTTATAATCCTGTTGGGAGTAGTAGAATTATTGGCCGGATGCCGCCCCGAAGGGAAGGAACCGGAAACCGGAGTAAGCATCGGGTTGGCCCGGCAACGCAAACAAGATATAAGCAATTTGCAATACCGGCTGAAATTCCGGATTCCTGAAAATAAACAGGAAGAGGTCATCGGGAAAGTACAGATCACACTGAAGCAGGAAAAAGTACAGCCTGTCGTATTGGATTTTCGCGAAGATCCCCACAAAGTGAAACAACTGAAAGTGAATGGACGACCGGATTCGATCCGGATTTCGAATGAACATATTGTAGTAGGGACCGATTACCTGAAAAAAGGAGCGAATGAGATCGAGATCGATTTTATTGCCGGTAATCAATCCCTGAACCGGAACGATGAATTTTTATACACCTTGTTGGTACCCGAACGTGCCCGAACCTTATTTCCTTGTTTCGACCAACCGGACATGAAAGCTGTTTTTACCTTGCAGCTGGATATCCCGGAGCAATGGGTAGCCGTAGCCAATGCAGCCGTCGAGTCCGAAACCCTCCATGAAGGCCGGAAACTGATCGCTTTTCAGCCGACCCAACCCCTGAGTACCTATTTATTTTCTTTTGTAGCCGGGAAATGGCAACAACTGGCAGAAAGCCGGGACGGTAAAACGATAGTCATGTATTACCGGGAAACCGATCCTCAGAAAGTGGCCCAGCATACGATCATTTTCGATCAGGTTTTCGCTTCTCTGAAATGGCTCGAGGACTATACCGGAATCCCCTATCCGTTCGATAAATACGATCTGGTGATTGTACCGGGATTTCAGTTCGGTGGTATGGAACATCCGGGTGCGGTGTTATACAATGATAAACGCATGTTCTTAGGGCCGCATCCGACCATAGAAGAAGAACTGGGACGGATGGAACTGATCGCTCACGAAACGACACATATGTGGTTTGGAGATGCCGTGACAATGGCCTGGTTCGACGATGTGTGGACCAAAGAAGTATTCGCCAATTATTTTGCCTCCCAGATGACCCGGCCGGAGTTTCCGGGAGTCAATCACCTTCTGAACGATTTGCGTAATTTTTATATTCCGGCTTATGCGGAAGACCGTACAGCCGGCTCAACCTCGATAAAACAACCTTTGGAAAACTTAAAGGATGCCGGTTTGATTTACGGACAGATTGTCTATGATAAAGCGCCCATCGTTATGAATATGTTACTGAAACTATTGGGAGAAGAAGCTTTTCAAAAAGGTATCCGGGAATATTTGCAGACTTATTTATATGGGAATGCCACATGGGATAATCTGATTACTATTCTCAATAAGTATACCGATAAGGATCTGGTGGCCTGGAGTAATAGTTGGGTAAATGAAAAAGGGATGCCGGAAATTTCCGCTTCGTGGCATGACCGGACCTTGGTCGTGCGGCAAAAAGATCCCTGGCATAGAGGATTGAGTTGGCCCCAAAATATAAGTATAGCCCTCTATGAGGGAAAAAATGCAGATACACTCCAGTCCTCTGTGCATGAAGTGACTTTGGTATCCGATTCTGCGGTGACCGTTTTTCAGAACCGGTCTGCGGATGAGTCCTGCATTTTTCTGAATCAAAATGGTGAAGCCTATGGCTATTTCGTACTGGATCAGCGGACGATTGCCTATGCTTTAGCGCATTTGAATACTTTCGCGAAAGCACCTGAAACCCGTTTGGCTTTATTGATCAATTTGAATGAAAACCGTCTGCACGGCCGTGTAGATGGTTTGGCTTTTGCCCGGATGTTGATCAGTAATTTGAAAACCGAAACCGAACCTTTGATTATTTCTACTTCGATCGCCTATTTGAATGAGATGGCCCTGCACGGACAGATTGCAGGAAGTGAAGAGCTTGAAGAAAGCCTGCTCGGATTAGCACGCAAACCGGGAGGAAAAGGTTGTCAACAGGCTGCTTTCAGGGCTTTGCTCGGAACCTTCCGGCAACCGGCGACGACACAGGAAATTTACCGGATGTGGAAAGAACAGAAATCTTTTACCGGCTTGGCTTTAGGAGAGAGCGATTATACTAAAATGGCTTATGAATTGGCTGTACGTATGCCTGAAAAATATGAGGAAATCAGGGCGACACAGGCGACCCGTATTCAGGACCCCGACCGGAAAAGAGAATTTAACTTTATTGTCCGGGCCGTAGCTCCTGAAACAGAAACGCGGGATTCCCTATTTCGGTCTTTATTGATCGCCGGGAACCGTCGGATAGAACCTTGGGTTACCCAGATCGTCGGATATCTCAACCACCCTCTCCGGCAACAGCAAGCCGTGAAGTACATCAGGCCGGCTTTACAGGAATTACAGGAAGTGCAGCGTACCGGAGATATCTTTTTCCCCAAGAACTGGATTTCAGCTACATTGCGCGGACATAATTCCCCGGAAGCGGCACAAGTAGTCCGGCAATTTCTGGAACAACATCCTGATTATCCCGTTCTGCTGAAAAATAAGATTTTACAAAGTGCCGACCATTTGTACCGATAAAATATTCAGGCATATACGGTGATTTCAATGGTGTCCTTTACTATTTGAAGGGCAATATAAAGAATATTTCCATTTCGTATAAAATCGGAGTAAGTACCAATAACCAGTTGGCTTTCCGGTATACTTACAGAGTCTGGCATTTCATCGGCCAGAAGTTCCCTGCTTTACGTCAAACGATTAATAATTTCGAGTATCATGTGTTTATTGCAGAGGAAAGAGGAGACAAATACCGGAGGATCTCTACCGGGATTACCATCCATGATGCCTTTCGGAAACAGGAGAAATAGGATTTTATAACTGATTTGAAACTAAGCCCCTGAGTTCACGTAAAGGGATAAAACGGATAGGTTATGAATGAAAAAAAGTCATTTTATGTGATCGGTATGAGTTGTGCCGGTTGTGCTGCCAATATTCAACAGGCATTATCCGAACGTAAGGGTGTCATAGAAGCCAGAGTAAATTTCGCCGCTTCGGACGTCATAGTGGAATATAACCCTGCGCTTGTTTCCGATAAAGATTTGCAAAAAACGGTACAGGAAGCAGGCTACGATCTGTTGTTGGAAAATGAGACAGAGCCTGAACAGGCCGAAATTTTACAACGAGAAGCCTATGATAAACTACGCCGGAAAACGATAGGAGCGTTATTGCTATCCCTCCCTGTTTTTGTGATCGGGATGTTTTTTATGCATATGCCCTATGGCAACTGGATCATGCTGGGATTTACCTTGCCGGTCCTACTGGTATTCGGAAGGGATTTTTTCATTAATGCCTGGCGACAATTGAAACATGGACATGCCAATATGGATACTTTGGTGGCGGTCAGTACAGGAGTCGCCTTTCTGTTCAGTCTGTTCAATACCCTATGGCCCACCTATTGGACGGACCGGGGACTGGAAGCTCATATTTATTATGAAGCGGCAGCAGTGATCATCGCTTTAATTTTATTAGGCCGTTTATTGGAAAGCCGTGCAAAATCGAATACTTCGACAGCTATCCGTAAACTGATCGGATTACAGCCCAAAGAGGTGATCCGGATTCTCGAAGACGGTACGGAACAGGTGATCCCGATCAAAGCAGTACAACCCGGAGACATACTATTGGTGAAACCCGGAGATAAAATTCCGGTCGACGGCAGTGTCACAGAAGGAGTTTCTTTTGTCGACGAGAGCATGATTACCGGCGAACCGGTACCCGTCGAGAAAGTGCCCGGTACACATGTCTATACAGGTACGATCAATCAGAAAGGGAGTTTTAAATTCATGGCCGAAAAAGTCGGGAGCGAGACTATTTTAGCCCAGATTATCAAGATGGTACAGGAGGCCCAGGGTAGTAAAGCTCCGGTACAACAGTTGGTCGACAGAATTGCTGCTATTTTTGTACCTGCCGTAATCGGTATCGCAGCGCTTACTTTTATCGGCTGGATGATTGCCGGTGGAGAACTCGCTTTTACACATGCCTTGCTGACCTCGGTAACTGTATTGGTTATCGCCTGTCCCTGTGCATTGGGATTGGCGACCCCGACGGCAATTATGGTAGGTATCGGCAAAGGGGCTGAGAACAATATTCTGATCCGGGATGCACAGAGCCTGGAACAATTGTGTAAAGTACAAGCCGTAGTTTTAGATAAAACCGGAACGATTACCGAAGGGAAACCTGTGGTTACCGATATTTTCTGGAATCCGGGGATAGATTTACGACACAGTATGGAAGTTTTATTGTTTATGGAAAGCCGTTCCGAACATCCTCTGGCCGATGCTGTGGTACTCCATCTGACGGAAGAAGGGATAAAGACGAATCTGAAGGGAGAATTCAATAGTCTGACGGGACAGGGCATACAAGGTGTGATCAATGGGGAATCCTATTTTGTAGGGAATCGCCGTTTGCTGGAAATGAACGGAATCTCCCGGGAAAGTGAACAGGCAGAACAAGCCGATGCTTGTAGTCTGGAAGGGAAAACCGTCGTTTATTTTGCCGATAGCAAACAAGTGTTGGCTTTAATTGTCATCGCCGACCGGATGAAGCCTGGGTCTGTAAAAGCTATCGAACGTTTGCAGGCAGAAGGTATCGAAGTATATATGCTCACCGGAGATAATCGGATCACAGCCCGGGCCGTAGCCGATAGTATCGGCCTGAAACATTTCAAGGCAGAAGTCATGCCATCGGATAAAGCCGATTTCGTGAAGGAACTACAACAACAGGGCAAGATTGTAGCGATGGCAGGTGACGGTATCAACGATTCGCAGGCTTTGGCCCAAGCCGATGTCAGCATCGCAATGGGAAAAGGTTCGGATATTGCAATCGATGTGGCGAAGATCACTTTGATTACCTCTGATCTGAATGCTATCCCGAAAGCCTGGGCCCTCTCGAAGCAAACGGTCGCTGCTATCCGGCAAAATCTGTTTTGGGCATTTATTTATAACCTGATCGGTATTCCCCTGGCAGCAGGCATTCTCTATCCCTGTTGCGGTTTTTTACTCAATCCGATGATAGCTGCCGCTGCGATGGCTTTCAGTTCGGTTTCCGTCGTTACGAACAGCTTACGCATCAAAGCAAAAAAAATCTGATTTCAATTTTTAAATCTCAATTTCCAATTATTGGGTAACCATTCTGAAGTTTAAGCGTTCGTATGAGTGTAGTTAAATTTATCGGGACGATAAATTTAAGTTTATAAAGTTTTTTAAGAATAGGACATGAAAACATTTAAGTTTAAAACGAATTTGAAATGCAATAATTGTGTTGCCAAGGTTAAATCACAATTGGATATAACAGATGAAATCCAAAGTTGGTCGATCGATCTGAAAAGCCCTGACCGGATTTTGACAATAAAGGCCAAAGATGAGAAAGCTGTTGCATCGGTAGAACGGATACTTGCTGAAGCGGGCTATCTTGCAGAGGTTTACCCGGTTGAATCATATATAACTAAAAACGACAAAGCTATGAAGGACGTGAAAAAAGAATCCGATAAACAGTCCAAGCCAACTACAATTAAAGGCTGTGGTTGTGGTAATACCGAAAAACCAGGAAAAAGCCAAAAGATGGCTAATGATGAGACTACCGAGGACGATATTCAGGGAGCTTCAAATTACGAACGGGCAGAAAGTGACCAATCGAAAGGGATTTTTGCCCAACAGACAAAGGCTTATAATAAAACTATGGATGAGCTTATCGAGAATGACGATCAGAACGCCAAAGACAACCTCTCCGATTATATGGATGAGCTGAAGGAAGAATCGGAGACTTTAGACGATCATCCGAAACCTTATGGGACAACGGAAAATTCACCGGATTTTCCGGCAGAAGGAAAATTTACTCCTCCCTATTAGATAATAATACCTGAAGAGACGGTTAGTTATTAAGATAAAACGGGAACAACGGA
This sequence comes from Odoribacter splanchnicus DSM 20712, assembly GCF_000190535.1. GTDB lineage: Bacteria > Bacteroidota > Bacteroidia > Bacteroidales > Marinifilaceae > Odoribacter > Odoribacter splanchnicus. The sequence goes on along the minus strand of NC_015160.1, from coordinate 4,099,566 downwards.
GCAAACGGAGAATATGCTGTTTTACTCTGTTGTTCCCGTTTAGAAGAAATTTATTTCTTTTTAAAGAGATTCTGTATTCCCTGTAACAGATTACCTTTCAATTCTTTCTCTGCTGCTTTGGTGACCGCTTTGATCGCTTTGGAAAGGTCGGGTTTGATAACCGGCTTCGACAGCGTTCCCTCGACCTTTGCATCGATATCCAGATTTTTAATATTGTCCGAACCCGGAATAGATTTCAGGAGGTTGTCGATGTCCTTGCCGAAAAATTTACGGTCGATGTTCATCGATAAGGTATAATCGAGCTGCCCGTCGACGGTTTGATTTCCATAAATGGTCACCGGATTACCTGCAAAACTGGTCTTAAACGGTTCGACGATAATATTCCCGTTTTCGAGTTTGAAATCGATTTTCAGCTTACTGATACTCAACCGGCTAAGTTCGTCGTTCTTCATCACACTAGCCAACTGGTTCATCGCCGGATTGTCGTTGATCAGAATACCTTTTGATTCGAGATATCCCCCACCGTTTGCTGTCGTCATTACCGGACTCATTTCTTTATCCAGGGCAGAACTGAAGTTCATGGCAGCCGAAACTTGTCCGCTACAGTTCATCGCTACCGGAATACTCTTCCGCAGGAAAGTGAAAGCCTCGTAGGCGGCATGGATATCGAAGTCGGATATATTCAGCTTGAAATCTACTGTCGGAATCTTCGGATTGGCTGTATTATATTGTCCGTTCATCACCATTTTACCTTCCAACATATCCATACTGAGATTTTTCAGTGTGGCGACCGCATTATCCAAAGAAATTTGCCCTTTTACATTACGGATAGTCAGATTATCGAAAAGGATAGTACTGATATTACTGGTAAATTGTACGTCGATGTTTTTGGGAATCTCCAAAGCTCCTTCTGCTGCGGTCGGTTTGTTCGTCAAGGCGATAGAGTCGGCCGAAGCCCGGGCCGTAGTATCGCTCTTTGTTTGGCGGGCCGCTTTGGCTTGGGCGATAATGAATTCATTCAAATTTATTCGGTTCGAATGCAGAGAGAAGTTACCTTTCAGCGTTTCATTTTTGAAAACATAAGGAAGATAGTTCGAAATATTTCCTTGTAAAGTGAAATCCGAGGAAAAAACTTTTGCCTGTAACTGTTTCAGATTCAACTGAGCCGGAGTAATCGTAACAGATCCCTGCGGGATAGAAATACCTTCCGGAAATTCAGCATTGACCAAAAGAAGATCTTTTAAAATAATATTTCCTTTGGCAATAAATTTCTCATATTGTTCTTTCTCGATATATTGATATTTCCCGTTGAATGTCATATCGGTCGTGACGATTCCCTGCAGGGTAATATCTTTCAGTGGAAGGGCTTTCTTCAGATTGGAGAAATTAATAACCCCGACTGCACCTCCGGCAAGCACCGGATCGTTAGGATTACTGATATTCAAATACATACTGAATGGATTACCCGCTATATCGAACGATAATTTTTTCAGGTTCAGTTGTGTTGAATCGACAGGTCCTCCGGGATTGCTCACGTTCAGATCGATATTGATTTGACGGATAGCTTCCGGTAATTCGGGATATTTTACAGAAGCATTATTGACAAGTAAATTTGCCTGCAGAGCCGGGAGATGATCGGCATAATATTCTCCTTTAGCCGTAACATTCAGCTTAAAATCACCACTGGTTTCCAATCCCTCGATATAATGTTGCAACGTTTTGGGCACCATAGCCAACAAACTGGCAAATTTGGTATCCGGAGCATTCAATTGCAAATCCAGTTTATATTTGTCCTCTCCGACCCCGATATTTCCGGTTAAATCGAGTTTGAGATCGTTCAGGGCCAGGTCATTTTTCTGAATATCGAAAGTCATCTCTTTGAGATTGGCTCCGATAACGGCCTGCCATTTCAGATCGGTCTTATTGATCCAGACACTGTTTTGGTGCCGATATGAAATATTTTGCAGAGCAAGGAAAATATCGATCAGCGTATTGGTTTCCGAAAAATTCCCATTGAGTTTTAAATCGATATCTGCAATGCTGGCATAAGTCGAATGCTGAAAATCATTGTAAGTGATGAATAAATTTTCAATGGCGATATCATTTAAACGAAGGCCTCTCTCCGCCTTGCCTTTCGGTTCGTCGGGCGGAGTTTCCGTAGTGGCGGAAGTTTGCGAACCGGAAGACAATAGGATATCCCAGTTGGCTTTCCCTTCGCTATTTACTGTCGGAGCGATACGGCAATTTTTAAGCAAAAGTTGGTTTACAATGAGTTCATCTCCTGCTATCAGTGACTTCAAATTCACCGAAGCCTCGAACAACGGAATGTAAACGACGGTATCTCCTGCAAATTCATCCTGCCCGGTAATCATCACCTCTTTCAAGGCAACATTCAGATTAGGAAAACTTATGAACATGCTCAGGTTCATATCGCCGATTTTCAATTTCGCATTGATGTATTTGGCGGATTGCTTTTCAATAATTTGGAGTATATCTCCTTTAAAAAAAGTAGGGATGACCATTAAAGCTGTAATTACAACAAGAATGAGTACACCCAGTGTAATGAATACTTTTTTCATCGTCAGTATTTTTTAGTTGTTTTAAACGGCCGGTGTCCACCGGATTGTTCACAAAGTTATTCTATTTTGTGAACTTATTGGAAATAAGGCTTTATTTTTTTGAGTTTATAAGCCGGAAGTACTTTCTTTTCTTCGAGCAGTTGGAAAGAAAGAGAGTCGTATTTGCGCTTGGCATTGAAGATCATCTGTACATCCTCATATTCGAGATAGGGATGCCGGAGTATAGCTTTAAAACTCATGGTGTCCAACCTGTATTTCACGATCTTTGAAGGATCGACGGTAAATACCCCAGCGCACGAATCGACATTGAAGTGATTCATCTTTAACTCTTTCAGCTGCCGGACGGCATAAAAACCTCCCAATCTCTGTCGGTATTTGATGATTTTACTTGCATAGTAAGGACCGATTCCCCGGATTCTGACCAACGCACTGCTGTCCGCCGTATTCAATTCCAAGGGAGGAGAAATTTCCCGATGTGATACCGGACGAAGAGAATCCTTTTCTATATTGATTACTTCCGGCAACAAAAAGAATGCAGGTTTCCCCGACCGGACAAACCGCGGAATAACAATAAGGCCTGTGATCAATAACAGCATGACCAGTACCCCTTCCCGTTCTGTACTATTGAATATCATGACACACCCGATTTTAAATGGCCTATAAAAGTTACAACATTTTTCCGGGATAAGAAACAAAAATCCTAGAATTATTTTGTTACTTATTCGTCTTCGGTGTTCGTGTTTGGAGACCCGGTCGCTTCTGTCGGTCGTCTACCTTTTTCTATCACTGACCGGCGGAACTCCTCACTACGTTCGTCAGACACCACCGGTCGGGCGTTCAGAAAAAGCAAGACGACACCCGACAGAGCTCCAATGGTCTCCAAACACGAACACCTCCGACTTACGTTATCACTAAATTGCAGACTAATCTTGATTTGAGAAATACCATTCCCCCCGAAAATAATCCGGACGGTCTGGTTTCCTGCTACTGCAAATTTCTGGTTGTATTTTCTTTGCCGGTTAGCTCTGCCGTGAGATGCAGGGTTTTATGCCGGAGGACCATTGGAGCGGGAACGAGTGTCCGGTTAGGTTTTCCGAACGTCCGATCGGTGGTGTCTGACGGAAACGTAACGTAAAGTTTTTTTGCACAGTGAGGAGTTCCGCCGGTCAGTGAGTTCTTCGAATAAGCGAGAGAAAAACAAAAGATTTTGTTTTTCCGAGCAGGAGAAGAACCGATGAAATCAACGAAAGCCTTACCGGACCGTTCCTGGCGAACCGGTCTGACGGTATAAAAACCGGAATCGGAATAGAAAGAAAAATAAACCTACCTATTTTGTAATATGCTATATAACTTATAACGAATAGATTAAACGAAAGCATATAAAAATATTCAGAAAAAACAGCAACCATTTTTTGTAACTAACGAAAAACTCCCTATATTTGCACCCGCAATTGAGAAACATTGTGGCCCGATTCAGTAGCTCAGCCGGTAGAGCACAACACTTTTAATGTTGGGGTCCTGGGTTCGAATCCCAGCTGGATCACAAAAACAAGCAAAAAAATACTCCTAAAATTCAATGAATTTCGGGAGTATTTATTTTTAGGCAAAACCTCAAAAAACAGCGGATGCGCAGGAAAAAGCACCGACAGCGTGATCGAAGTTGTACCCTCCCAACCGATAACGCCCGACGGACAGGATAACGCCCCCGCCGCCGGCATATCTGTCGCCGATACTCCGCCCGGCAGTCCTTCACCGGACAGTATTCCCATGCAGGATACACCCTCTGCCGAGCCTTATGTCCACCGGATGCCCGACTTTCTCACCGACAGACAGCGTACTCCGCCCAAACTAAGCGGAATGCCCAAAAGCATCAGCATCAAAGAGGCAATGAGAGTACTCGGCGGCAAGCTCGTCATCGGAGGCGTCCCCAAGTCCGGCAACAAGGACGATCCCGATCCTGACCAATCCGAAAAGCCCAAACCATGGGTATATAGAATATGTTGTTTCCAATAATAATTTGAGAACAATCCAAATCTTTCAATATCAATTTTGGTAATCATGGTATTTAAATAAAATTCACATCTACATGTCTTCCATTGAAAAAAGCCTGCTCTCTATCTCATACTTAAACAAACCTTTCTTCCGTAATTCCTCTACTTTAAGCGCAAACAAATCCGGCTTGAAATTTTTGGATTGTCTTTTCACCTCTGCTACCAGAGCTTTTTTCTCTTCCGCATATAGTCCGACAATATCTATTTCATCCTGATCTTTTTTATTCTTGCCTTGCCACCAAGAACCTATATCTGCAAATTCCTTGCCTTCCATCATCTTTTGGCGGAAATACATTTCCAAAGCCAAGCCGGAGAATGTCGGATAATCCTTTTTTATAATATCAGCCAAGCGTTCAAAATTCTGTATCTCTATATAATTTTGATACTTGATAAAATACCGGAACCAGAAACGTAAAAACATATCCGATACTTCATAACGGACGGTCTGGGAACCCTCCTTTGAAAGTATAGGCCGTTTCTTCTTTACCAGATTATAATCTTCTTCCAATCTCTTCAATTGTCCGCCCAGACTCATACCACCCATAACCGTTTCTATTTCCGGCAGGGTATTCTTACCGTTGGAGATTGCTGATAAGATAGAAAAGTAATTACCGTATTTTTTTCCGAACTCCTGTACCAGCAAAGCCTGTCCTTCAGTCAAAAAGGATGAATCGGGTTGCAACATGAAATCGACCATGCTTTCCATACTTGTACATCCATTGTCCATAAATTGCTCGATATATTTTGGAACACCACCGGTAAAGGTATAGAGTGCCAACAAGTCATCTTTAGTATAGTCAGCCTTATGATCCGACATAATTTCTTTTAATACGGAAGTTGTAAAAGGTGCTAACTTTATAATACTGTCAGCACGGCCATACAACGGTTCTTTTGAATCCCTGAAGATTTTATTCATAAGGGTATAGACCGAACCACTCACGATAAGATTGACATGGCTCTGTTTCCTCAGCCGATCCCAAGTATCCTGCATCAAACTGTAAATCTCTTGATTTATGTAATAGAACTCCTGAAATTCATCTATAACCAGATTATATTCCAGCCGTGTTCCCAAATCCATTAAGAAACGAAATATTTCTGCAAAGTTGGTAAGTTCCGGTACATAAATATCAAGTGCCTGCTGGATCTCGAAAGCAAAGCGTAAACAGAGATCTGTTTCATTGCTTCGGCTGACAAACAGATACACCGTAGGAGTATCCTCACAGCTCTTGAATATAAGACTGGTCTTGCCGATACGCCGCCGACCGGTAAGTACAGTCATTTGGGAATGCACAGAAAAAGACACTCGCCGAACCTTTTCCAATGATGCTAACTCTTTTTCTCTATTGTAGAATTTCATATCCTTTTCTTTTTATATTCGATTTCATTGGCTTTAAGTTTACCGCCGTAAAGTTTACGGCGGTAAACTTAAAGCCAATAACAAAGTTACTAATAAATCCGAGAATATAATAGGATTAAAGCATCGAAAACCCAAAAAAGAGTAGATTCTTCCTGCAAAAACAACGGAACCCCATAAAATAATCCCACTCCGGCAATTCTAACAGGCAATTGGCAGAGTGAGATTACTTAGTCCGGAGAACTGAATTTTATTTGTAAACCTTCTCATCACAACAAACTTAATTTTCAGTGTTTACCACAAAAGAAGAACAATAAAATTAAAAAATGGTAATTACGCCAAACTAATGAGCGTTTTATCATCTCTAAACAGTCCATATATTCAATATCAACATACTTATTGAATAAATAATATCTATTTTATTCAATACAGTAATTTAATTGAATAAAAAGTGCTATTTTATAACCTAAAATGATTTACGATGAAAACAACGATACTTAATCAACGGGCAGAACGTGACGAGCTTATGTCACGTCCCTATCAACAACGGCATACCAAGTATAATACAGACGAGCTATTACAAAATCCGCTTATCAAACTTATCACGGGTCCTCGACGTGTAGGCAAATCGGTTTTTGCGCTGCTCATGCTACAAGGAAAGAATTTCGCCTATCTAAATTTCGACGACAACCAGTTACTTGATAAATGGGATGAAGATTTGGTCATGTCGGCCATTGAAGATGTATATCCCGGTTACGATTTCATTTTGCTTGACGGAGTTCAGAATCTTCCCGACTGGGATTTATGGATAGGTAAACTGTATCGTCGTGGAAAGAATTTGGTAATTACAGGAAGCAATGCCAAGATGTTGAGCAGCGAAATGGCAACTGTCTTAACCGGACGTTACCTTCAAATTGAAATGTTGCCATTCAGTCTGGAAGAAACGATGAGCTGGAAAAATATCAGTCTGCTTCGAGAGGAACAAGCTGCACAGGCAACCATGCTGATCGATGACTATATGCGCAATGGTGGCTATCTTGAAACCATTTCTGCCCGTAGCATTACCAAAAGCTATCTTTCGACTTTATTTGATTCAATCTTGCTGAAAGATATTACCAAGCGACATAATATAAGAAATACAAACGATTTATATAATCTAGCCAGTTATCTGCTCTCAAATTTCTGCAATCCAATTTCAGCGAATGACCTTGCGAGAGAATTAGGTTTGTCAAGCGTTGCAACTACAAAGAAATTCTGCGACTATCTCAGCGAACCATACCTGTTCTTCTATCTGCCCCGTTTCAACAACAAGCTGAAATTGATGAACAAAGCCCCCAAAAAAGTTTATGTAGTTGACAATGGATTTGTGCAAAGCACGGCTTTCAATCTGAGTGAGAACCTCGGCAGATTATTGGAGAATCAAGTATTTGTAGAACTATTACGTCGTGGTTATATCCCAGGTCAAACATTATTCTATTACCGAAGTCGCAATGACAGAGAAATAGATTTTGTTACCCGTAAAGGCACAATGGTGGAGCAGCTGATTCAAGTGTGCTACGACATGACCTCTGAGAAAACCCGCAAGCGTGAACTTGACGCTCTTGTTGAGGTAGCCGGAGAACTCCATTGCGACAATCTCCTTGTTGTCACCAATGACCAACAAGAAAAAATTAATTGGAAAGGCAAAAAGGTTTCAATTATTCCAATTTATAAATATAAATAAGAACGATATGGATATCATAACCAAAGAAGGTGAAACACCTGCATTGTTTGTAAATTCAATCACATTTAATAATGGAGAAACAATAAAAATAAATAAGAACGACATAGTTGAATTGTCGGTCCTAATAATGCTGGAAAAAGTCAATCATTAAAAGATATTTATGCTTGTATAGCTAATCAACACCATAAGATTGTAATAAAGGACATAGATCTTACTTTTCAGAATTCGGATAATGATGTCGCTTTTATTGAATCTTGTTCAACGCAATCAAAGAATTCAACAAGTGGATATATATATATTCAGGTATAAACTATTATATATATCCTTATCATCTTGACAATAATAGATTAGTGAGTGGAAATATTCATAATTTAAGTCCTTTTTTTTTATAAATGAACTTAAAACCGATGATAGGTTATCAATAGTATATCCTCCCAGTATTCTGAATGAAAATGATTCTCCGACTCATCCAATTCATAGCGTAAAAGCTTTTCCTAAGATTCGAGAAAAACTTTCAATGTTTTTCCACAAAGCTTTTGGTCAATCTTTAATTCCAGGATTTGATTCTATGACTATACCTCTTTATATTGGAGATCCAATTAGGATTGAAGGTTCTTATGAAGACGAACAAGTTAGACAGGAAGAATATAAAAGAAGACTACAGCGGATTCCGGGGATCAATCGGAAAATACACACTTTTCGGGACACGAAAGGTCCGTTCCAGAATCCCGAAATAAAAAAGCCTTCCAACTTGCTGTTGAAAGGCTTATTTTGTTCGAGCCTCTTGTCGGATTCGAACCAACGACCCCGAGATTACAAATCACGTGCTCTGGCCAGCTGAGCTAAAGAGGCATCATTTCGTCAAAACGGGTAAGCTGACTATGTCGCACCGCTACAACCACATACCCTTGCTGCCTTCCGACCCTGGGGGGGTTCTGCAGGAGCTGGTCGCATAGGACTTACCCGGGCACAAAAGTACAAAAAAACATATTGCTGACAAATATTTGGAATACTTTTTATCAAAAAATATTCCCAATAATCATTAAACAGTTGTATACCAGTAAATTAAAGGTAAGTTTATTTTTTCTATCTATTCCGATTTCGGGTTTTATACCGTCAGACCGGTTCGCCAGGAACGGTCTGACGACACAGAACCCGAAATCGGAATAGAAAGAAAAAATTATACCTACACCCTTACCTCCTTTAAAAGTTAAATAAGCTCTTCTTCGCAACTTCTCGAACACATTCAAGGTATAAATAACAGGTTTAATTTATAAAAAGCGTCCCAAAATTAACATTCAATGCTATGCGGGACAATACTCATGCTCCTATGGAAATGAAACATATCACTCCTGATGTTTTAATGCGTTTAAGTATTGCATTTACATCCGGTAGTAAATTTTCTCAAAGTTTGGAAAAGGCTTTGGAATTGATCGGCAAAATCAGCAATCATGATCGTATATACATCATCGAGGTTCATCACAATATGACTTATACGATCACTTATAACTGGCATGAAAAGTCATTAAAAGCCATTCCCGAAGAATTCAGGCACAACAGCCTGATATACGACCGGGAACTTGTACAACAACTTTGTACACAAAATCAGGTAATTATTCAGGAATCGGATGTGTCGGGTAATCCGGAATTAGCAGAGTTACTAAAAGCTACCGATTGCCGCCAAATGTTACTATTACCTTTATTCGAATCGGGATCACAATTTGCTTTTATCGCTTTCACCCAATGTTCGACGACTCACACCTGGACACCGGAAGAAATCAAATGCCTGCAAGATCTGTCCTCGGTTATCGCTTTACAATTGGATAATTATCAACTTATAAAACGCTTAACTGTCCACCTCAAACAAGAGAGAGCTGCCCGGTTAGAGCTGGAAATCAAACAGAATCATTTACGTCATTGGTTACAAGAGATAAGACCGGTCTGGGATCAACTTAAAAACAAAATAGAGCATCCGGAACTCCCCGAAGTGACCAGTCTGGAGCAACATTTTACAAATTTAGATAAAATTTGTTCTATTCCTTCTGTAAAATAATCCTACATGCCAATTAACAACTGTCAATATACTCTTTTAGTGATTACTTCATCCTTTCGTGATCCGGAAAAAATCCTAAAGACTCTCCGGGAAGCTGATTTTATGCTTCTTGAAGCCAGTAATCAACAGGAAGCCATTCAACGAATCCGTACCACCTCTCCGGATCTGATCCTATTGGATATCGACAAATCGGTCCGGCAAGAGAATACAATCTTACAGGATTTCAAAACCAATAAAATCACAGGCGCCATCCCGGTTTTATTTATCACTTCCATGACTAGTGAGAATCACATTCCGGAATGCCTGAATTATGACAATATCGATTTTATCACAAAACCTTTCCGTCCCCAAGAACTGGTCATCCGGGTTCAGCACCAGTTATCCCTGCTCCGGGCCGAACGGGTCATCCGCCGGCAAAACGAGAAATTGAAAAAAAGTCTGGAAGCCCGGGATAAACTGTATTCCATCATCGCTCATGACCTGAGAGCCCCTATCGGCACCATTAAAATGATCAATTCCTCCATCGAGGCACAAAAGGTTAAAATCAAAGATCCTCAAATTTCAAAGTTATTCGAGATGATCAATGAAACGACAGAGGAAGCTTTTAATCTGCTGGAAAATCTCTTGCGCTGGACCCGGAACCAAAATGGTAAAACGAAAATTTATGCTACTCTTTTCAACCTCACACCTGTAGCCAGACAAGTCGTCTCACTATTCAGTGCAATAGCCAATGCAAAAGAAATCGAGCTGATCAACCGTATTGAAGGGAAGTTCGATATTTTCGCCGACGAAGACATGATAAAAACCGTATTACGCAATCTGATTTCCAATGCCATCAAATTTACCTATACAGGGGGACAAGTCGAACTATCTCTTGCAGACTCGGGTGATTACTGGACAATATATGTCAAAGACAACGGGAAAGGCATACCCAAAGATCTTCAGACCCATTTATTGAAATCCGATGAATACATCACCACCTACGGTACTCACAATGAAAAAGGAAGTGGATTAGGCCTGATTTTATGCCGTGATTTTATCCGCATGAACAAGGGGAAACTCCATTTCTGTTCCCAAGAGGGAATAGGAACCACTTTCTATTTCACTATTCCCAAAGCCTCTTCTTCTGCAAAAGCCGCAAGCCGTTGATACATTTTCAACGCCCCCCATGCATCGGTAGCGGCATAGCGAATCTGGGCTTCAGTCAATGCCGGAGCTTCCCAGTTGGAAGTGCGCTGACGTTTAGAAATCTTCACCCCGAAGATAATAGCCATCAATTTTGAAAAAGATTTATCTTCAATTCCAAAATATCCGGCATATTCCTGCAGATCCACAAAGGAGGCAGGTGTAAAATCGGCCAACTTACGCAAATTCCGGTTATCGTCGCGGATACCGACACCGATCTTTATAATCCGGGGACTAGCCAGAAGCCGAACCAAAGCCGGCTGGAAACCGCATTTATTCAACCGGAACAGAAAAACCCGTTCCGGGACAGCCAGTTGCAATAAGCTCACTTTATAAATTTCACCTTTCCGAAAAGAGGGACGGGTCTCCGTATCGAATCCCAGACAAGTATGTTTACTTAAAAAATCAGCCGCCTCCCCGACCTGCCTTTCCTCTTCTATTACCTTCACTTCTCCCGTAAACACGTAAGGAGGTAACAGATCTATTTCTTTCCGATCTATGGTCTTTTTTAAATCAGTCAACATTTTCTCAAACTTAATCGTCCTCATCTTTTATTTGATAGACAGCATGATGTACCGCCCTCAACACTCCGGCACAAGCTTTTCCCCAATACAATTCAAAACTATTATTCAATTGCCATAAAGCCTCTCCGATCACTTCCGGTATCCCACAGCGGAAAGAAGAAATAAAATTCTTCAGGTCCTGGTATATATCACAAGTTTTCTCTGCTATCGAATGTACGACAGGAACTTCACTAAACTGCATATTATCATCGAAAACTTCCAGGTATTCATCGTGTTCTCCCAACAGTTGATGAAGCTGTCCATATAAATAATTATAATCGTCTTCGGTGACGATATCTTCGATCAATCCACTATCTCCGCTATCACTCTCCGGCAGCAAGGAGCCCTTCAAATAGATCAAAGGAATAAACTTCTGCAAACGCTGGATAAAATCCCTGCGCTGCATCTGAGGTGCCGTCTCCACAAAATCACAAAATTCCTTGGCTACTGCAACAAACTCGATGACTTCTTTGCTATATCCAACATGTTGAAAATCTTCCATAAACTACTTTCTTTTATTTTACAAAGGTAGCATTTTACCTCCTATCCCGGTATACTTACGGGAAATAAAAATGACATTCCAGGTCCCTCCCAGAATGTCATTCTTTGCGGAAAGACGGGGATTCGAACCCCGGAATCCCTTTAGAGGATTACACGCTTTCCAGGCGTGCCAGTTCAGCCACTCCTGCATCTTTCCTTACTTTGGCGGGGCAAAGATAGGATAAAAAGTAAAAAGTAAAAAGTAAAAGATAAAATAAATTTTAGAAAGGGTATCCGATCGCAAGATTCAGTACCAGACCTTTCCAGAAACTGCCGTCGATATTATAATATCCGGACTTGCCTGTACTATAAGGAGCATGTATAGGTATTCCCAAATCGGCACGGACCACGATATAGGAAAAATCGTAACGTAGTCCGAATCCGGTCCCCAAAGCAATTTCTTTCAATAATCCTTTGATTCTGAATTCTCCTCCGGGACGCTGGGTTTCATTGTTCAACAACCAGACATTCCCGGCATCCATAAACAAAGCCCCTTTAAACCGTTCGTATATTTTGAAACGATACTCGACATTCCCTTCCAGTTTGATATCTCCGGTCTGATCGAGATAAGAATAGGTCGATTCCCTGGGATGGTAACTTCCGGGCCCGATCGAACGGATATGAAAAGCCCGGATACTATTCGAGCCGCCGATATAAAATTGCTCACTGTAAGGCATTACTTTCGAATTACCGTAAGCATAACCGATCCCTCCCATAATCCGCATGGCCAATTGATTATTATTATCCACAGTCTTATAACCGATTAATTCAGAAGTAAGCTTCAAAAATTGAGAATAACGATTATTGAGAATTTGTTTGCCCTCCCCCTGATGATTCCCGCAGATATACTGCAGGCCCGCTATAATATTACCGGCCTGAGTGACCGAAGTCTGCCAGAACAACCGGTTGGGATTACGATAAGTCGCAGCCCGGTCGTACGTATAGGTATAAGACATCGACGGAATAAACTGATTCTTAAAACTCTGCGCCACTGCGGGATTTTTATTTACAACAGAATCGAAGGCATGAGAAGTACGCAACAGATAGGTATAATTAAGTTTAAAAGGTACGACGGAATGATAATTCCGGGTAGAAGAATTAAAATCATAGGTCGCACTTCCCCAAAACGAGATCATCCTAAAAAAATTATGTCGGTTGAGCAAATCCGTACCGATCTGAAAATGGGTCTGTTCTCTCCTATCCCGTTTCGTTTTCATCAATTTGGGAACCAATAACCGGGGCACGGACAAATTAAAATTCAACCCCAGCTCATAAGAATTGATCAAGCCCGAATTGCCTGTCGATTTTTTATTTCCTCCGATTTGCCATTCGTAGGATCCTGTCAACCGGACACTGAAATTCTCTGCCCGGCGGAACATATTCCGGTTAGTAATCCCTAATGTCAATCCCGGACCGAGCAGATTATTCGACTTGGAAGACATATCCACCTCCACTTCCGTTTCAATGGGCAGGGCAAAATCGCCGTTGATTTGCATATCCAGCAAGCGATCCTGAACCGTATCGGGCACGGTAATCGTCATATTGGCGAACTTAAATACGCCCAACTGTACAAATCCGGCTTGTGTACGACTCTGTCGCATAGCCGAATAAGTTTGTCCGGGTCGCGTCTTCACCGCCCGGGTGATCACATTCGGTTTCAGCCGTAGCGGAGGCTCATAAATGATTTTCACCTGATCCGCCTGTATCGTGTCTTGCCCGCCGGTCGTTTCATTTCCCGACAGCATCACTTTCACCTCACCGATTTTATAAGGATGAAAAGCATTTTGCGGAATTCCCTGCTTCAATCCGATTCGTACGTCGGCCATTTTTCCACCTTGAGTGGTATCGACTAAAAATTCGATATAATCGGGTTGGAAGAAATAATAACCGTGATTTCTCAACCGATCGGACATGCGTTGCCGCTCCTGATTGAGGACATTCACATCGTATTGCCTTCCCGGTTTCAGTTCGGAGAACCGCATATACGAGCGCACGATACTATCCATCGGAGGATTCCATCCCCACAACTGTACATTACCGTAATGAAAAGGCTGAGGCAAATCGACCCAATAGCTGATGCGGGCTTTTTTAGGATTCCGTTTATGCGGAATAATCTCGTAGCGGGAAGTCGTCCCATAAAAACCGAAGTCTTTCATGGCATTATCCACCATTTTCAACCGTAATTCGGGCTGTACATCTGAAATCAACACCGGTTTCTTAGCCAATTTACGATATAACCACCATTTAAAACCTTTCTCTTTTTTTATATTCCAATTATATATCCACAGCCCGATCGGGAAAGGCGAACGGACATAAGGAGAATACAGCGGATTATTGGGTTTCACAGACAGCGGACCGGAAGCGGCTGAATTTTGTGTACTGTTGAGTTTCACTTTCTGAGGGGCCTCGATCTTCATTTTTTTTACTCCGACATACAATACTTCATCTTCTGTCAGTTTTTTAGTCGTCGAACAAGAAAAAAGAAGGAAAAGGAAAAAGATTAAAGGTAAAAAGTAAGAAGAAGAAAAGGTCAGGGTACTACAAATAGGACAAAAGTGACTGAACCGACTTTTGTCAGACTTCCGGGCATACTTTCTGATGAATTCGACTACTTTCATTTCTGATTCTCCGTTTTTGTTTCTCTTTCCGATTTTCGGTTATTTTTAAAGAGATCTTTAAATTTACGGAAATTTTTCCGCCAAACAATACCGACACCCGTTTGAGTGACTTCGCCGTCCAGTACACTCTCATAGTTGGAATGCCGGAACACTTTCAAAAATAGATTTCTCTTCTTCGTAATCACGTATTCTATAGAAATATCGTCGACGAGATTATCTTCTATGTTATTACTCTGATTTTCATTATTATCTGTAGAAATCCGTCCACCGATCTTCACCCGAATCCGATCATTAAAAAATTGTTTGGAGAACTGATACGTATAATCGGTACGGGTTGTATTTTCATCGGTATTATACGAATCGACGCCAAAAGTAAAACCGGTCTTCCGGGTATACTTATTCAATTCATTTTCTACCAGGCTATATAAAGCATTGTTGGCCATACTTCCTCCGCTTCCCGACTTAGCAGCCCCAGGAGCGGTATAAGTATTATAGATCAATAGATTCAACGCTTGACGGGTACGTTCTTCCTGAGAAAAAGTCGCCAACTGATTCTGTACCACCATATCGTTGGGAGCTGACAGGTCAAAAGAGATATCCGGTCGGGTCAATGTATTCTGTATCCGGATGATAGCCTCGAAAGTAACCAGTCGATTCTGTTCTCCGTCGACAACCGTAGCTTTCACCTGTTCGGAAGCGGATATACTCAACATCGGATTCATCACATTTCCTGTCCATTCCACATAGCTGCCACTGCGAATATTAAATTCTTTTTTACCTGCAATGGGAATATTATAAACCACGGTTCCTCCGGATAAAATATATTTCCCCGACAAGGTAAGTCCGTTTTCAGGACTCATGGCCAGAACCAGATTACCCCCACCCTGGATGACGATATTATTACTTCCATCATCCGATAATTCGACGTTTACCGTCACCTGATCTCCGATCTCGATCAACATTTTTAAAGCAAAGCTACTGGTGTTTACCCGGTTAGTCAGATCGTCACGCTCATTCAAGGTGGTATCCCTGAACGATACGAAACGGACCAAATCGGCACTACGGTCCACAAGTTCGGGTCCGGAACTACGCAAAGTATAGGTAATATTGGTCCGGTTGAGCAAATTGATATTTCCGGAAACGCTTAAATTCGAAAAGGCCCCGGCCAAACGGGAATCCAGATTGATATAAGCCTTCCCATAGATCAGCGAAGTCGGATTTTTCTTTACATTCACGACCTCGAAATTACCGGCTTTTACAGATATATCCATATTCATCCGGTCGAACGGAGTCAGGGTAATCGCTCCGTTCAGCACCATATCACTTTTGTTAGGAGCAATAAACCGATATTGCCGAAATAAAATCTTCCCGTTGTCTACAATCAGGCGGGTGGTATCCAATCCGAATGTGGTACCCAACATCACCACATCGGCTTTTCCATTACGAAAGCCCAATCCACCGTTCAAATCCGGACGGTCTACCGTCCCACGAAACTGTAATGCGCCGGTCAACTCGCCCTCCAGTTTCATCAGATCTTTCGGAACAAAAGCGTTGACCATATACAAAGGTAAAGAAGGTATATCTACGTCCAGCATGACCTCCCGGTTGGTCTCGGATGTAGCGAAAGTCCCCTGCACTACCGCCCGGCGGATGCTGTCGATTTTCAACTCGAAATCTACGGCATGATCGGTTAAATGATCCTTTCCTGCATACTGCAGATCCAAATCGAGGGTACCCATCCGCTGTTCTTCATAAAACAGATTATTCACTCCGATATTTCCCTCGGCACCGAAGGTTTTACGATCGGTATACAACAATAAATCCGTATGCAGGATACCGCTCAGATCGGGTAAGAACGGTGATATTTCGGTCAATTTTTTCAGGTCTATACCGGTAATCTCCACCTGTAACCGATCCGTCCTTTCTCCTTCATCAGGCAGAGACTGCAAACTCACCAATTTATTCTGGTAGGCCATCCGGAGATTGGCATCGATCTTCCAATCTTTATAAACCGTTACTTTATTATCGGCATTGACAATCCACCGGCTATACCCCAGAATAGGAGTCATCGGGAAAAAGCTCACCGTAAAAGCACTGTCCAGCATCACCAGATTGATACCCATATCGAATCCGACTCGTTGCCGGGCATCTTTTTGTTTCAGTTCGATCCGGAATTGATTCCCCTGCATTTTTCCGGTCAGGTTGATATTGAACAGTCCCTTCCAGGCCTGGTCGGAACTACCGGCTCCCAATGCATACACCAGACTCTTGCCGGTCTGCCAGATACCCATCTGTACCGAATCGAGACGTACCGTCCCAAAATAGGGAGCCGTAGCCGTGATCCCCATCCGGATACCTGACCGCTGACGGGAAACGATATCCAGAGAAAGCCGACGAAATCCCATATTCCTGGCCTTCAAAAATTTAGCGATCGCATTATTTTGATCACCTTTCAAGTGCATACTAAAAACAGGCAACTCCGCTTTGATCTGTTCCATATCGATATCTTTACCGGCGATCTGCTTCCCGACAATCCCTGCAATTTTCCCAGCACTCTCCCCAAAACCGGCCAAAGAAGTATCGGCCCGGAAAGTTAACTGTAAATCACCGGTCTTTACATCCAGTGTCGTCTTCTTCAGATCGCTGGCCATATCGATATCCAGGCTTCCCAAGGTATAAGTCTTCCTGCTATCTGCCATGCTCAGGCTATCGAAGCGGGCTTTTAAAGCATAAGCGGAATGTTCCCCGATAAAACCTTGCAAATCTACTTTCAGCCCCATAGTCAAAGGTTCCTGCATCAAATGCAGGGCCTGCAGATCCACCTTGCCGATATAACCACCCAAACCGACCTGATACTGTTGTTGCAGCGAATCTCCCCGGAAAACCAAATCCAAAGGAGCATCGGGATCTTTACTAACCATAGTCCCCCGTAAATGCGTCTTATCCAAGGTAGCCTGTAAAGTAATATCTTTATATTCGTGCTCTTTATAAAACAACTGACGGATTCCGGCATTTACCGAGGTCTTTGCCTGAGGCCACGAAAAATACCGGCCTTCCAACCGGAAATTGGCCGAGGCGCTTCCTAACGAATCGACAGTCAAAAAGCGATCGAGTGGGAAACGGCTCAGGGTCAATTCGCCGTTATATGTCTCCCGGTTCAAATCATAACTCCCGTCGAGGGTCATACAACCAGCATCGGAACACAAGCGCACCAAAGCCTCCAAAGCTCCCTGATTAGCCTTCAGATTCGCCGACCAGGATACATCGGCCGGGATCTTCACGATTCCTTCTTTTAAGAAAACATTAGCAAAGGTAGCGTCCGGCATCTCCGCCCGCAAATCGATCACCCCACTTATTTTTTTCAGGTCCCGGTAGGATTGCAGTTGTCCTTTTCCAGTCAACCGGAATTTTCCGGTCATACCGGCATCCAGGCGGTCGAACCGGACTCTGTTTTCATCTATACTGAAAGTCGTATTCAAATCTACCTGACTATGTTTTAAGTCCTGAGGGATTCCGTCATAAAAGGGAGTAAGATCGGCCAGCCCAACCCTGGCATTCAGCTGAACGATCAAGGGTACCCGTTTCATCAGATTATTCATCGAAGTATCGGCCCGGGCTGTCAACTCGATCTTGCTATGAGCGGTGCGGATAAATGCCCCCCTCAATGCTGTCCGGGCCGAATCGAGATCCACCTGTGCCTGCATCTGTTGCAGCTGTATTCCGTTTTGCTGTACAGCCCTCAGATCTACCAGGTTTCCCCGCACAACCGTTCCCCGGTTATATACACTGTCGATTTGTACGGCAATACCGGACAGCACCAAATCGGTTTGCCCGGCATCGGCAGTCTTCATACTAAAGGCACTGTTCTCCAATTGTAATCTCCCTGCACGTATCAGCCAAGGCTGGCTACCGGACGGTTCGGTGACCGGTGTCCCGGACGATTGTTCCGTTCCCATCTGCATGTCACACCAAGCCCCTCCGACAGCGACAACATCTATTTCGACGGATTGCTCCCCCAACAAAACTTTTCCGCCAGTCAGCGAACCGTCCTTTATTCCGGCCCCCAGGTAAGGCAACCCCTCGGTATACATGCGATAACCGACGTCCCGGATCTTTATCTGCCTGACTTCGATCCCCCAATCCAAAGGATTACTCTGCACTGTATCTTCCACTGTTCCGGCTCCGGATTTCAAAAAAACATCCCCTTCTTCCAGGCTAATCTCAGCGACTATCAATTTTTTCCGTTCCAAATCGATCCGTCCCTCCTGCACCCCCAAATTCCCGACAGCCACCTTCAGTTGCATACCGGTAGTATCGCCGGCTAATCCGAACTTCACCTGTCTCAGACCTAACTGTTCGATACCGAGTTCTTTACGAAATATCCGATCGATATTCACCCTAAGCCGGATCGCTTCTGCAGCAACCAGGGTATCTCCGGCAGTTTTCCCGGCATACACATCGTCCAAAACCAGATCAAAAGGAAAACCCAAACGGAAATGCCCGATCCGGACTTCCAAGTCGTAATGCGAAGCAGCATAACGTTCGGCTTTGCGCAAAAGGAAATCTTGTACAGGAGGTAAATAAAGCAAAAACACGATAAGCAGTAGCAACCCTAAAATTGCTAAAATCGTTCTGCCCAGATATTTAAAAAATCTTTTCATGCTTAAGCTTTATTCTTCGCAATTACCATTATCCAGATCGTAAAAAAGCGCTGCAAGGCCTGTCTCCTGCTATTCCGTAAAGTCTTTAATTAACGTAAAAAGATCCTTACGGGTTGCACGAACCGATCAACATTGTTTCGGCTTCGGCAATCGCCTGAGGAGTCCCTAAATCTAAAAAACGTCCTTCGTAAAAATACATCAGTATCGGGTGAAGCCTGGCCTGTGACAGATATTCGTCTATAATCGAAAAGACCCCTTTTCCTGACATACGTTCTAAAAATTCCGGGCTCACCACCTGCACTCCACAGAAAGCATAGTTCCGGGAATCCCAAAATTCTTCATCTACCGGTTTTTGTTCCCCTGTGGCCTTATTTTCCCATCCTTTCAGCATCCCTTCACGATTAAATCTCAATCCTCTGCCTTTCCCGCCGGTCCGGGTAACCAAGGTCGCATCTCCCTTATTTTGCCGATGAAAGCGGAGCAAGGCAGGTATATCGATATCTGAAAATATATCTACATTATGAATAAGCACCGATTCACCCGGACTGAACAACTCCCTGGCTTTCAGAAGTCCGCCCCCGGTATCGAGTAATTTCTCCCGTTCATCGGAAATCACGATATCCCAATCGAAAAAATGTCGTTCGCACAGAAAAGCTTCTATCTGGTCGGCATAGTGATGCACGTTCACCACAATACGCTGTACATCCGCCGCTATCATTTTCCGTATGACATATTCAAGCAAAGGCTTACCGGCTACTTCCACCAATGCTTTGGGCCGATCGTTCGTCAAAGGCTGCAAACGGGTACCCAATCCCGCTGCAAATATCATTCCGTTCATCTAAATATTTATCATCTTATTTTTAATTGCATACATGACAAGCGCTGCAGTATTCCGGCATCCGGTCTTACTCAACAGATTCGCCCGATGTTTATCCACTGTCCGCTTACTGATAAAAAGTTTATCTGCAATTTCCTGGTTGGAAAGTCCCAGGCATACATGATACAAAATCTCGAGTTCTCTCTCGGATATTTCATTATCAGGGGTTTCAGGTTCCGGTTTATGTTGCCCGCCATCACGCATATTATTGAGAATATTCACCAGCAACTCCTCGGAAAAGTAATTCTCACCGGCGGCGACAGCCCGGATTGCCGCAATCACTTTTTCTATACCGGAATTTTTGAGAACGAACCCCTTTACTCCGACATCGACCATTTTATAGTAATACTGTTCATCCCCGTACATAGACAACACGATCACCTTCAAATCCGGCCTGATCCGCAGAGCCTGTTCCGTAGCTTCTATCCCGTTCATCTCGGGCATTTCTATATCCATCAACACCAGGTCACAATCTACAAAGGAGAGGTTTTCAATAAAGTCGCGTCCATTGGAAGCTTCGTAAATATGGTGTACGAAATCCTGGGTAGACAAAAGCAATTTCAATCCTTCCCTGAATAACTTATGATCGTCAACAATATAGATTCTTAATTTTTTCAAATTCTTTGTGTCCATGAATCGATAAACATTTACATCCGTAACTGATAAACAAAGATAAAAATAAAGTCAGAAAGTCAAAAGACTTTAATAAAAGCGTTGGCCCGCATCCCTTTTCCATGCTCGCTGACAATCTCGATATCCCCGTTACCGGATTGCAGCCGGTAACGCATGTTATCCAATCCCATACCGGT